>NZ_JBSGGG010000005.1:0-374069 GCF_053603795.1 Nocardia sp. NPDC004123 | reverse complement strand
CATCCGGTTCCTTAACTACACCACGCCCGGATTCATCTACAGCGTCGGCATCACCCCGCCCAATGCGGCGGCATCGCTGGCGGCGCTCCGGCAGCAGCCGCGCGCCCCGAGCTCTCGAGTGATCATGGGCTTGACCCTCACACCGTGTGAGGTCCTAAACCTGGAGGGGTCATGTTCAGTATCGGAGACTTCGCCAGGTTCGGATCGGTGTCGGTGCGAATGCTGCGCCACTACGACGAGATCGGACTGCTGCCGCCGTCCGAGGTGGATCCGTGCAGCGGCTATCGGTTCTATTCGGCCGAACAGCTCGCACGGCTCAACCGGATCGTCGCATTGAAGGAACTCGGCTTCACCCTGAACCAGGTGGCCGAACTCCTCGACGGGCAGCTGTCCGCGGAGCGGTTGCACGGGATGCTGCAACTGCGTCGCGCGCAGCTGGCCAATCAGGTGGCCGCGGACACCGCACGGCTCGCGAGCGTCGAGGCGAGGCTCCTGCGTATCCAGAAGGAGGGCGTCATGCCGGAGCAGGAAATCATCGTGAAACCGCTGTCCGCCACGCTCGTCGCCGAAATGAGCGATGTCGCGGCCGAATCCGGGGAGGCGGCGGTCGGGCCCATCATCGAGCGGCTCTACGCCCAGCTCGGGAAGCTGATCCCCGAGGCCGGGCTCACCATCACCGGCGCGCCCGTCGTGTATTACGAAGAGCTCGAAGAAGGTCTGCGGGTGCACGTGGCGCATCGGGTCGCGGGGACCGCCGCGCCGGGCAGCAGCCTCGACCTGCACCTGCTGCCGGAGATTCCGCAGGCCGCGACCCTGGTGCATCGCGGGAAGCTGGCCGAACTGTGCGTGTCCTTCGAGGCCATGGGGCGCTGGGCCGACGAGAACCGTTACGCCCCCAATGCTCCCATCCGCGAGGTCTACCTCAACGCGCCCGAGGACCCGACCTCGGACGGGTGGGTCGTGGAACTGCAAATGCCGGTCGCCCCTGTCGTGTGAACGGATCACTCCCCGAAAAACACTGCGGCGCACAGCTCTTGCTGTGCGCCGCAGGGAAAGCCGGTGACTAGTCCGGTCCGTTGCCCTGGCCCGCGGACGGCGGCGGGATCCGCACCACGCGGTCGTCGTACTGGTTGGGATTGCCGTCGGGCTTGTTCACGGTGCCGACCCAGATATTGCCGTCGCCGCCCAGCGTCGCGCCGTCGAGGCGGCCGTACTTGTCCTGGGCCAGCAGCGAAGGCGCCGCGGTGACGGCGTGCGTGTTCTTGTCGGCCGTGGCGAGAGCCAGGGCCCGCTGGTTGGTCAACGAGATCGCGACACCGTCCGAGGCGGCGGCACAGCCCGCCACGCCCGGGTGATCGGGCCAGGTCCAGGCCTTCACCGCGACACCGTCGGGGCCGACCCGCTGCAACCGGTCCTCGGTGGCGGTGCGGTCGGTGATCCAGATGGAATCCTTGCCGTCCGAGCACACCCCGCCCGCCACGCCGATACCGGTCACCATCACATCGGCGGAGGCGCCGGGCGCGGGGGAGCTGATGCTGAGCAGCTTCCCGGCCATCGAGTTGGTGTCGGCGGCCAGCGACGGATTGCCGGCGTCACCGGTGAGCACCAGCATGCGGTTCTGCGGGGCGAAATCGATGGACCCGCGATTGCCGTTGACCCCCTTCGGAATTCCGGTCAGGATCGGCTTGGGCGCGCCGCCGTCGGTGGAGATGCGCACCACCCGGTTGTCGCCCCCGGTGGTCACGTACGCGTAGATCAGCCCGTCCTCGGTGAAGGTGGGCGACAGCGCCAGACCGGTGAGACCGCCGTCCCCGGCCGGATCCACATCCAGCCGGGCGATCTCGATGGGCGCGGGCGGTTCGCCCTCGTCGGTGGCGATCACCTTCAGGATGCGCCCCGTGGTGCGTTCGGCCACCAGCGCGCTCCCGCCGTCCGGCAGCGCGACCAGGCCGGCGGTGGTGTCCAGGCACGAGACCACCACCGCCAGATCGGGATCCACACACGGCAGATCGGGGCGCTTGGCATTGGTCGGCGGCACCTTCGGCGTCGTGGTGCTGGGCTCGGCGTCCTGCCAGGTCGGCTCCGTGGTGAACGGGCTCGAGGCACGATCATCGAAGCGGGCGCAGCCGGACAGCAGCACGGCGCCGAGCGTCACGCCCAGCACAACTCTCCGCGCACCCACCCCGGCACGGCCAGCGGCAACCAAACTCATGGTTGAGACGTTACGGAAAACCTGCCGTCCACGCTCGGACGGGGTGTCCCTTCCTTCGCCGTGGCGCGAATCGGACGGTGGACACGCCCGTGTTCTGCTGTGTGCCGAGCGGTTCTGGCTAATAGTCTGGCCCGCGTGACAGACAAGCCGAACGAGCCGTCCGCCGTGGCGGGCGACCTGCCGCCCGCTGTTCCGCGACCGGCCGGTGAGCCGGTCCGGAGCCCCTTCGATTCGCCGACCGAACAGTTCGCCACCCCGTCCGGCGTCCAAACCACCGAGAAGCTACCCCGCACCGACGAGGAACTAGGTCTCGACCCCGAGGTCCCGCTCTACAACCAGGTCAAGAGCGCCATCCCCGGTACGGCCGACGGCACCACCACCGAGCCGTCCCCGACCTACTCGTTCGCCAGCATCCCGCCGGCACCGCCCAGCCCCGCCGACAGCAACGGCCGCGTCCGCCGCCGCGACGACCGCCGCGGCACGCTGGACCTCGGACTGCTGTTGCTGCGCTTGGTCATCGGCGGCACCTTCGTCTACCACGGCCTGCAGAAGGCCGCGGGCTGGTTCCACGGCCCCGGCTACGACGGCATCAGAACCGCCATGGAGAACGGCGGCTGGAAACACGTGGACCTCGCCGCCCCCCTCCTCATCGCCGGCGAACTCGGCGGCGGCATCATGGTCGCCCTCGGCGTGGCGACCCCCCTGGCCGCCGGCGCCCTGCTCGCCATCATCCTCGACGCCTGGATGTGGAAGCAGTCCATGGTCCCCGGCTTCCAATACTCCGCCAAGGGCAACTCGGTGGAACTCGAATCCGTCTTGATAGCCCTCGCCACCGTCCTCATCCTCACCGGCCCCGGCCGCCTCTCCCTCGACCGCAACCGAGGCTGGGCCACCAGACCCCTTTGGGGCTCCCTCGCCGCCGTCGCCGCCGCCCTGGCCGCCGCCATCCTCGCCTACACCTACCTCCACGGCGGCAACCCCCTGGCCGGCATCACCTTCACCTGACCCCGACACCCCCGAACCACCAAGCGGCCGTATCGATCTCAATAGATCGATACGGCCGCTTCGTCGTACGGGCCCGTGTGAGAACCCTCGAACGGTATGCCCGCGCAGGAACTCCTCATGTACAGCACGGGTCGTGGTAAATCCCGCGCGCTTCAGCAGCCTGGGGAGAACCCTGCATCCTCCGGCTGTGCACGAGGCTCCGCGAGACATTCAGGTGTGGTTTGGAAGATCTCGCGAGCCCCTTCGAGGCTGTGGGCTTGCCCCACAAATCGCCTTCCCGGGGGGGGTATGGGTGGCGCCCGCAAGTCTTTCCGTGGGGCGTGGGGCTAGAAGTCTTTCCACGGGGCGTGGGGCTAGCGCCCGCAAGTCTTTCCAGGGGGTGTGGGGGCTTGCCCCCACAAATTCTTCTCTGGGGGTGCGGGGGCTTGCCCCCGCAATCCTCTCCCCGGGGGGTGTGGGGGGCTTGCCCCCCACCACCTTTCACCACTGACGCGTGGTCCAGGATTCCCATTCCTGGAAGGTCTCCTGGTGGAGCTGGAGGACCCGGCCGGACTTGCTGTCGATCTCCTGGTGCAGCATCGCCCGGTGCTGGTTGATCCGCACCTGCTCGTCCGGCGTCGCCATGAACTCGGCGTGGTCGAGTTCCCGGACCTCGGCGGCCAGCTCCTCGGCCTCGGCGAGCAGCGCCCGCGCTTCGGCATTGCGGGCGTCCGACCGCTGGAGCATGGCCGTGTAGTCGGCAAGCATGGAGTCGGCCTTGCCGATGTATTCGATTGTCATTCCCTTGCTTTCTTGATTACGGCACGCGCCGGACGGCACCCTTGTCGGCGGAGGTGGCGAGCGCGGCGTAGGCACGCAGCGCGGTCGTCACCGGGCGCTCGCGATTCACGGGCTGCCAAGGCCGTTCGGACGCTTCCATTTTCACGCGGCGCTCCGCGAGAATGTCTTCGGGGACCAGCAATTCGAGCGCGCGGGTGTGCACGTCGATGCGGATGCGGTCACCGTTCTCGATGAGGCCGATGGACCCGCCGCTGGCCGCCTCTGGGGAGATGTGGCCGATGGACAAGCCCGAGGTGCCGCCGGAGAAGCGGCCGTCGGTGATGAGCGCGCAGACCTTGCCCAGGCCGACGCCCTTCAGGAACGAGGTGGGGTGCAGCATCTCCTGCATGCCCGGGCCGCCCGAGGGACCCTCGTAGCGGACCACGACCACGTCGCCGGGCTTGATCTCCTTGCCCAGGATCTTCGAGACCGCCTCCTCCTGGGATTCGACCACCACGGCCGGGCCCTCGAAGGTGAACAGATCCTCGTCGATACCGGCGGTCTTCAGGATCGCGCCGTCCGGGGCGATATTGCCGCGCAGCACGCACAGCCCGCCCTCGACGGTGTAGGCGTGCTCCTTGTCGCGGATGCAGCCGCCCTCGGCGTCGGTGTCGAGCGAGGACCAGCGGTTCTCGGTGGAGAACGGCACGGTGGTGCGCACCCCGCCGGGCGCGGCGTGGAACAGTTCGACGGCTTCCTCGGAAGCCTTGCCGGAGCGGATGTCCCAGGTGTCGAGCCACTCGTCGAAGGACGCGGTGTGCACCGTGGTCACATCGGTCTCGAGCAGGTCGGCGCGGCGCAGCTCGCCCAGGATGGCCGGGATGCCGCCGGCGCGGTGCACGTCCTCCATGTGGTAGTCGGAGTTCGGCGACACTTTGGACAGGCAGGGCACGCGACGCGAGATCTCGTCGATGGTCTGCAGATCGAACTCGATCTCACCCTCCTGCGCGGCGGCGAGGGTGTGCAGCACGGTGTTGGTGGAACCGCCCATGGCCACATCGAGCGCCATGGCATTGCGGAAGGCCTTGGCATCGGCCACGTTCCGCGGCAGCACCGAGGCGTCGTCGTCGCGGTACCAGCGGGTGGCGATATCGACGATGACGCGGCCGGCCTTCTCGAACAGGGCCCGGCGCGCGGCGTGGGTGGCCAGCGTGGAGCCGTTGCCCGGCAGCGCCAGGCCCAGCGCCTCGGTGAGGCAGTTCATGGAGTTGGCGGTGAACATGCCCGAGCAGGAGCCGCAGGTCGGGCAAGCGGAGCGCTCGACCTCGGTGAGCCCGTCCTCGGTGACGTTCGGCGAGGCGCTGGCGGAGATGGCGGTGATCAGGTCGGTCGGGGCCTGGGCCACGCCGCCGACGACCACGGCCTTACCGGCCTCCATCGGACCGCCGGAGACGAACACGGCCGGGATGTTGAGCCGCATGGCGGCGTTCAGCATGCCGGGAGTGATCTTGTCGCAGTTGGAGATACACACGAGCGCGTCCGCGGTGTGCGCGTTGGCCATGTATTCCACGGAGTCCGCGATGATCTCGCGCGAGGGCAGCGAGTACAGCATGCCGCCGTGACCCATGGCGATGCCGTCGTCCACGGCAATCGTGTGGAACTCGCGCGGCACGCCGCCGGCCGCCCGGACCGCCTCGGCCACGATCTCGCCGACGTCCTTCAGGTGCACGTGGCCGGGGACGAACTGGGTGTAGGAGTTCGCGATGGCGACGATCGGCTTCCCGAAGTCGGAGTCGGTGAGACCGGTCGCGCGCCAGAGAGCGCGTGCGCCCGCGGCATTGCGGCCGGCGGTGGTGGTGCGTGAGCGAAGCGGTGGCATTGGTCAGGTCCTCGGGTCGTGTCGCAGTGGGCTGTTGAGCGACTGTCCAGAAATACGTCTCGCGGCGTTCTCCGGCGGGCCTCAACGTTACTCCCGCGCCATGACCTCGATCACCGCCGGTAAGAACTCTGCACCCCCGAAACGCTTACGACTTGCCGGAATCGGCCTCGCGCTCGGTGGATTCGGCCGTCGGCTCGGTGGTTTCGGTCTCGCGCTCCGTGGTTTCCGACGCAGCGTCGGCGGATTCGGACGCAGCCTCGGCAGTTTCGCCCGCTTCGTCCTCATCCTCGTCGGGCTCCACGAAGGGGTCCGGGATGCGCCCGCCCGAGGCGGCGACGAGATCCGCGAGCCGGTTGTATCCCACCGCGGGCAAGGTCACATCGGAGTCGTCGGCCAGATGCAGCTGCAGGTACCCCCGCTTGGGGATGCGCAGCCCGCGCACGTCGGCCCAGTCGATGTGCCGCCCGCCGAACAGGGTGCGCGTGTCGACGCCATTGTCCGAGACGGTCGTCCGGGTCCGCTCGATCCACGCCACCACGGCGGCCGGGATGGCGAACAGGATCCACAGCACCTGCGGCCACCCGAAGAACGCGAACGCCACGCAGAACAGCAGGATGAACACCCCGAGGTGAGCGAGCCGGGGGACACGGATCACGCGACCCGCGTCGGATTCGGACTCGGGCGTGTGGGACGATCGAGCAGGTGGCACGGACTGATGCTGTGAGGACACACCCCCATCCTTGCATCACGGTGAACGGACCCGATCAACCGCACTGTCTCACATAATGAGACCCAATAGGTCAGCTGTTTGACTGGACGACCCACGCGCGCATACCGTCGAGCGCGTGAATCGAACCGAGTTGCTCGTAATCGGCCGGCGCGTCCAGCGCTGAGCCGACGACTGTAGGTCATTTACGTCAGCTCGCAGCTGCGACGCGCCACCCTCGAACAGCCACTGGCTGTCGGGGGCTTTTTTGTGTTCAGGCAAGTCCATGGACTGGAACGACAAGCAGTAAGGAACCAAGACGGTGAGCGCACCTACCGCCCGGCCCGGGCCCTCGGCCCGCAGGCCCGCGCCTTCGGCCACTCAGCCGACCGCGGCTCCGGCCGCAACTCCGAACCGCCGCCAGGTCCCGCCCGAGCGGGTCACCGGCGCGCAGTCGGTCGTCCGTTCCCTCGAGGAGCTCGGCGTCGACACGGTATTCGGCATTCCGGGCGGTGCGATTCTTCCCGTCTACGACCCGCTGTTCGATTCCACCAAGGTCCGCCACGTGCTGGTCCGCCACGAGCAGGGCGCGGGTCACGCCGCGACCGGCTACGCGCAGGCGACCGGCAAGGTGGGTGTGTGCATGGCCACGTCCGGTCCGGGCGCGACCAACCTGGTCACCCCGATCGCGGACGCGCAGATGGACTCGGTGCCGCTGGTGGCCATCACCGGTCAGGTCGGCCGTTCGCTGATCGGCACCGACGCCTTCCAGGAAGCCGACATCTCCGGCATCACCATGGCGTGCACCAAGCACAACTTCCTGGTGACCGACCCGATCGACATCCCGCGGATGATCGCCGAGGCGTTCCACCTGGCCTCCACCGGCCGCCCGGGGGCGGTGCTGGTCGACATCCCGAAGGATGTGCTGCAGGCGCAGACCACCTTCTCCTGGCCGCCGGAGATGAAGCTGCCCGGCTACCGTCCGGTCACCAAGCCGCACGGCAAGCAGGTGCGCGAGGCCGCCCGGATGATCATGGATGCCAAGGCTCCGGTGCTGTACGTCGGCGGCGGTGTCATCAAGGCCGACGCCAACGAGGAACTGCTGGAACTGGCCGAGCTGACCGGCATTCCGGTGGTCACCACCCTGATGGCGCGCGGCGCGTTCCCCGACACCCACACCCTGAACATGGGCATGCCGGGTATGCACGGCACCGTGGGAGCCGTTGCGGCACTGCAGCGTTCGGACCTGCTGATCACCCTGGGCGCGCGTTTCGACGACCGCGTCACCGGCCAGCTGGACTCGTTCGCGCCGAACGCCAAGGTGATCCACGCCGACATCGACCCGGCCGAGATCGGCAAGAACCGCCATGCGGACGTGCCGATCGTGGGCGACTGCCGCGAGGTCATCACCGAGCTGATCGAGACCCTCAAGGCCGATCCGGCCGCCGCGGGCAAGGCTCCGCTGCTGGATCTGACCGAGTGGTGGCACTACCTGAGCGGTGTCCGCGACAGCTACCCGCTGGGCTGGAAGACCCCGTCCGACGGTTCGCTGTCGCCGGAGTTCGTGATCGAGAAGCTGGGCCAGATGGCCGGTCCCGACGCCATCTACTGTGCCGGCGTCGGCCAGCACCAGATGTGGGCCGCGCAGTTCATCAAGTACGAGAAGCCGCGCACCTGGCTGAACTCCGGTGGTCTGGGCACCATGGGTTACGCCGTGCCGGCCGCCATGGGCGCCAAGATGGGCATGCCGGACCGTGAGGTCTGGGCCATCGACGGTGACGGCTGCTTCCAGATGACCAATCAGGAGCTGGCCACCTGTGCCGTCGAGGGTGTGCCGATCAAGGTCGCGCTGATCAACAACGGCAACCTGGGCATGGTCCGGCAGTGGCAGACCCTGTTCTACGAGAAGCGCTACTCCAACACCGACCTGGGCACCCACACCCTGCGTATCCCCGACTTCGTGAAGCTGGCGGAGGCGCTGGGCTGCCACGGCATTCGCGTGGAGAAGGAAGAGGACGTGGAGGCCGCGATCCGCGAGGCGCAGTCGATCAACGACCGGCCCGTGGTGATCGACTTCATCGTCGGCAAGGACGCGCAGGTGTGGCCGATGGTCGCCGCCGGCACCTCCAACGACGAGATCATGGCCGCGCGCGGCATCCGCCCGCTGTTCGACGACGACGAGTCGGCGTCCGAGCCCGCCGTGATCCACGAGGCGATGTCACACGAGAAGGCTTCGCTGGCCGCCCACGAGCGTGCCTCCCAGAAGGGGACCGAGGAATGACGACCACCCACACCCTGTCCGTGCTGGTGGAGGACAAGCCGGGCGTGCTGGCCCGCGTGGCCAGCCTGTTCTCCCGGCGTGGCTTCAATATCCAGTCGCTCGCGGTGGGCGGCACCGAGATCCCGGAGATCTCGCGCATGACCATCGTGGTCACGGTCGAGGATCTGCCGCTGGAGCAGGTCACCAAGCAGCTGAACAAGCTGGTCAACGTCATCAAGATCGTCGAGCAGGACACGGACAGCTCCGTGGCCCGCGAACTGATCCTGGTGAAGGTGCGCGCCGACGCCAGCGTGCGCACCCAGGTGATCGAGGCCGTGAACCTGTTCCGCGCGAAGGTGATCGACGTGTCGCCCGACGCGCTGACCATCGAGGCCACCGGCACCCGCTCCAAGCTCGACGCGCTGCTGCGCATGATGGAGCCCTACGGGATCCGTGAGATCGTGCAGTCCGGAGTCGTCGCGGTGGGTCGTGGACCCAAGTCCATCACCGCGACTCGCTAGTAACCGGCCGCCACGGCGGCCATCCGCCCGCCATCCCGGCATGCTTTCGGCCGGGATCCACCACGCTTAATCACAGAATCCAAGAAGGAGCACCCAAAGTGGCAGTCGAGATGTTCTACGACGACGATGCCGATCTGTCGATCATCCAGGGCAAGAAGGTCGCGGTCATCGGCTACGGCAGCCAGGGCCACGCCCACTCGCTGAGCCTGCGCGACTCCGGCGTCGACGTGCGCATCGGCCTCCAGGAGGGCTCGAAGTCCCGTGCCAAGGCCGAAGAGGCCGGCCTGACCGTCGGCACCCCGGCCGAGGTCGCCGAGTGGGCCGACGTGATCATGGTCCTCGCGCCCGACACCGCGCAGGCCTCGATCTTCACCAACGACATCGAGCCGCACCTGAAGGACGGCGACGCGCTGTTCTTCGGCCACGGCCTCAACATCCACTTCGGTCTGATCAAGGCTCCGGCCAACGTCACCGTCGGCATGGTCGCCCCGAAGGGCCCGGGCCACCTGGTGCGTCGTCAGTTCGTCGACGGCAAGGGCGTTCCGGCCCTGATCGCCATCGACCAGGACCCGACCGGCACCGGCCAGGCGCTGGCGCTGTCCTACGCCAAGGGCATCGGCGGCACTCGCGCCGGCGTCATCAAGACCACTTTCAAGGAAGAGACCGAGACCGACCTCTTCGGTGAGCAGGCCGTGCTCTGCGGTGGCACCGAGGAACTGGTCAAGACCGGTTTCGAGGTCATGGTCGAGGCCGGCTACGCGCCGGAGATGGCCTACTTCGAGGTCCTGCACGAGCTCAAGCTGATCGTCGACCTGATGTACGAGGGCGGCATCGCCCGCATGAACTACTCGGTCTCCGACACCGCCGAGTTCGGTGGCTACCTGTCGGGCCCGCGCGTCATCGACGCCGGCACCAAGGAGCGCATGAAGGCGATCCTGACCGACATCCAGGACGGCACCTTCGTCAAGCGCCTGGTCGCCAACGTCGAGGGCGGCAACAAGGAGCTCGAGGCCCTGCGCAAGGCCAACGCCGAGCACCCCATCGAGGTTACCGGCGCCAAGCTCCGCGGCCTGATGAGCTGGGTCGACCGCCCGATCACCGAAACCGCCTAAGGGTTTCGCGATCTCAACGACCCGCCGGGCTTGTCCGCCCGGCGGGTCGTTCGCTTTCTCGGAGGTGGTGGTGGCAGCGGACTACGATGGCATCGTGACTTCATCCGCAGCGGTACCCGAGCCGCGGCCGCGCGTGCCGGACGCCGATCCGGCAGCGATTCGGGCCGTCCTGCCGCCGGAGGTCGCTGCCGAATTCGATCGCAACGGGACGCAATGATGGACCAGGCCAAGCAGAGCCAGGACATCACACTGATTCACTCCTTCCTCGCGCGTTGGCGAATCATGGCCGCCGCCGAGAACGCCGATCCTGGAAGCTATTTCCGCCTGATCGAGAAGACAAACGATGCAGTTGCGCGAATGGAGCGCGGCGAACTACCGGTTTCGGCGCGTGTTTCCGCCGACGAAGTTCTGGCGCGGATCAGCGCACGATTGGATGGCCGGTAGGTGTACGACGTCGACACCGACGGCGAAGCCTCCGAGTAGATCGATGCACTGCCACACGAAGCATTGCTCGCGTTCGTCGAGGTCATAGTCGTTCTCCGCCTTGTGCCGTGGAATGGCGACTCGGATCAATCAATCCAATCCCGATGCTCCGGTCCGCCAGATGCCCTTCGGTGCTTGCGGATTGGTCACCTATCTGGTGGTCGAACCGCAACGGAGGGTCGATATCTTGATGGTTCAGTGGCTGGGTTGAGCAGGCCCATGGTGAGCCGGGGCGATCGCTCGATCGCCGAAGCAGCCTAGGGGTCCACCAGGTTCTCGCCGACAAAGGCCCGCCAGGATTTCTCCTGGCGGGCCTTCGCTGTTCGCGCGTGAGGGGGGATCGCGCGAGGTGTGGTCGTGTCTCGGGTTTACCAGCTTCCGAAGCTGTCCGGCAGCGCATTGCGCCACCACCAGCCATCGTTGTCGTGACGCCAGTCCCGGTTCCAGCCGTCGCGGTCGTGGTCCCAGTCGTCACGGTCGTGGCGATGGCGCCAATCGTCGCGATCCCACCAGCCGTCCTGGTGGTGCGGCCACGCCACATCGCTGGGCGCGTTGTCCAGCGGAACGTCCGCCGAGGCCGGAATGGTCACTGCTGCAAGAGGAACCAAGGCGATCGCACCGGCGACAGCCACACGGGCTGCGATCCGGTGCAGAGATGTCGACTTCATGGTCAGCAACTGTGCCGGAATTGTGCTTGTTTGTGAATCCGAATCGCTGTGAATTCAGGGCCGAATGGTCCTCATGTATGACACGAGACCCTGAGCGACCCCGAAACCCGGTGCACGGCAACGGCCCCGCAGGAATTCTCCCGCAGGGCCGTTCGCAACTGTGACTCGATTCGATTCTGTGGGTGTCGAACCGAGTGCCGCAGACTCAGTAGTGCGTGCCGCCGTCGATCCGAATCTCGGTGCCGGTGATGAACGCACCGTCATCCGACGCCAGCATCGCGACCACGCCCGCCACGGTATCCGGCGACGCGAAGCCCTGCCCGATTCCCGGCGCCAGCTTCATGAACAGGCTCAGATCGGCATCCGCCGGCAGCCCCGGGCCACGCCCGGAGGTCATATCACTCGAAATCGACCCCGGCGCAACGGCAACCACGCGCAGCCCCTGCTTGGAGTACTCCGCGGCGAGCGCGTGCGTCATGGACATGATGCCGCCCTTGGACGCGGCATACGCGGACATGTACGGGTGCGCGAAGAACGCGGACGTCGACGTGAAGTTGACGATCACGCCCTTGTCCGAGGCCAGCAGCTGCGGCAGCGCCTCCCGAATCATCAGGAACGTACCGGTCAGGTTGATCGCAATGATCTTGTTGAAATCAGCCAGCGGCATCTCGTGCGTATGCGCCGACCGCAGAATGCCGGCCGCGTTGATCAGCGCATCGATTCCACCCAGCGTCTCGACCGCAGCAGCAACGCCGGCCTTCACCGACTCCTCATCAGCGATATCGAGCACCAGCGTGGTGAGCCGATCCCCATTCCCGTTCTCCGCAGCCTGCTTGGCAGTCTCCGCCAGCCCGGCCTCGTTCACGTCCGCCCCGACAACCTGCCCGCCCTCGGCCAGGATCCGATGCACAGTAGCCCGCCCAATCCCCGACCCCGCCCCGGTGATCACTACTCGACGGCCGTCAAAACGCTCCATTGCGGTTCTCCTTACGTAGGTTCTCAGCCTCTCTTGTCACGCTACGCCTACATGGCACGTCATGCCATCGTGGCATCCCGTCAACTAGGATTGTCCCAACGAGCCCGCCCAAAGGAGGTGAAAATGTCCGCCCAACCCGCCCCGCCCCGCCCCACCCTCGCCGAACGCCGCAAACAAGAAACCCGCATGGACATAGCCCGAACCGCAGCCCGGTTGTTCGCGGAGCACGGCACCTCCGAGGTCACGGCAGACCAAATAGCCGCCGAATCCGGCGTAGCCCTCCGCACCTTCTACCGGTACTCACGCACGAAGGAAGAAGCCGTCGAGCCCATGCTCGCGGCCGGTGCCCAACGCTGGTTGGCCGACATCGCCACAGGCCCCCACCGCCTCCCGACTCCACAGGAATTCGAAGCCGCTGCCGTCCGCTCCCTCACCCTCGGCGATAGCCTCGAAGATCTGGAGATCACCCGAGGTCTTCTCCAAGCTATGGAAACCGACCCCGCTCTCCGCGCCATCTGGCACCGCATCAACCTGGAGAGCGAACGGGACCTCAACGCTATCCTCCTGAAACTGGCTGGCCCACAGTCGAATCCATTCCAACTCCGTCTCACCGCCGCGGCCGCCGCCGGCGCAATCCGTGTGGCCCTTGAGCTTTGGGCCGTCGAGAACGGCCCGGCGGAAGGCCAGGGCTCGCCGGCCGACCTGGTCGTTCGGTGCATGCGGCAACTACACGTTGCCGAGTAGTCCTGATCTCTAACGTCCCCAAATCAGACTGGACTGTTTGCCAGCTGCGTTTTGTGAAGCTACGTTGGGTCACATGGTTCGCAGTCCGGCATGGACCCGGGACGAGTTGATCCTGGCCTGCGATTTGGTTGTGCAGAATGGCTGGCGCGAGTTGCGTCAGGACGATCGGCGAGTGGCCGAATTGTCAAACCTCTTGCGCTCCCTGCCGATTCATCCAACGAGCATCCGGCCGGACAGCTTCCGCAACGTCAACAGCGTGTCTCGGAAGACAACCGACATCGCCACCAGCCGCCCGGGCCACGCCGGCAAACCGACTCGAGGCGGCAAACTCGACAAGGTCGTCTTGCAAGACTTCATCGATTCGCCGACCGAGATGCACTCCGCAGTTCGAGCGATTCGGGCAGCAGCTGTCGCGGGCAGATTCGATGAAGCTGTGGCCGCGGAAGCAAATGCGCTCGACGACGACGAATCAGGTCGAGAAGGCAGGCTCATCACGGCACTTCGCACCCGCCGCGAGCGAGATCCGAAACTACGCCGAAAGAAGATCGACGAGTTCCTACGTCACTACAACCGTGTGTTCTGTGAGGTTTGCAAGTTCGACTTCGAAGCGGTCTACGGTGTGCGCGGCAAAGGGTACATCGAATGTCACCACGTAGTACCCCTCCATGTGTCGGGTGAGACCGACACCCGGACTGCTGATCTGATATTGGTGTGCGCGAACTGCCATCGGATGATCCATCAGCCACCGAATTGGATCCACCCGGATGAGCTGCATGCTTTGATCACCGCTCAGCGTCCTTGACCGCGGAACCGGCCACGGCCGAACGGGCCGATCTTGCTGGCTAGGAAGACATTAGACCCTGAATCGAGGCTGCGCCCGGATAACGTGGATCGAAGGTTGTTCGAGGTGAGCGGTCGTGCACCGCCGATTAACACGATCTGGGTCCTGAGCTAACTTGCGCGCTCAAATTCTTCAAAACGGATGGCCAAGCGATCCGCGGACGGGCGTTCTTGGCGTTTTGCCGGGATGAGGAGCGATCGGCCGTGCATCTCTTGAAGGCCATGGCGAAGCATCGGTCCGTCGACCTCTTCCAGCAGAGCACGATTGATTCGGATCTCACCGTCGGGGGTTATTCCGAGGAAGTTCTCGTCGTACGCTGCGTGGTGGATTTTGCAGAGGCTCAGCCCGTTATCGACGGTTGGGGTGCCATTGGGTTTCCCGTCGGCGATGATGTGGGCGGCATCGAGGAGCTTTGCATGCCTGAGATGACAGACGGCGCAGCGGCATTCGTAAGCGCGGAGGACCCGGCCTCGGAACTCCGGTTGGTGCAGGCGCTGTTTGGTCACTCGTTCAACGTATTCGCGTTCCAGGGGCTGGAGTTCGAGAGGGTTCTCGACCAAGCGGAGGCTGTCATGAAGGGCGATCAGAAACTGTCGGTTCTCTTGGTCGTCGGCGACGACATATACCCGCGGCACCGGAACGAAGACGCCGTCGGCGATCTTCCGGAGTAGTAGGAGCGGTAGGTCGAGGTCCAGAGCAGCCCGGAGCTTCTTGTTGTCGCCGTTCACGCTGCCTTCGCGGTACGCGTAGGCGAAGAGGGAGTCCTGTAGTTCTTCATCCGCATACTTGCCCTTGGGATCGGACAGGATCGACAGGGTGGCCAGCATGTCCTTTGGGTTCCGAATGCCGCGGTTGCGGTCGATGAGGCGGTGAGTCGCACCGTTCAGGGTGAAGTCCCACAGTTGTTCGCGGGTAACGACTCCGGTGTCTCCGACCAATTCCTCCAGGTGTCGGAAGATCTCCTCGCGGAGGATGGCCTCGGCATCCCTGTCCATGGAGGAAGTCTGGCATGGACCGCGGCCGAAAAGTTGATCTTCAATGGATACGTTTCAGTGCGCTGTGTCTGCTGAGCTTGCTGAGATGCTGGCCAGGGCCTTCGGGCCGTGGTGGAGGATTGCCGCGAGAGTGGCTGCGTCCAGGCAGATCTCGAATTCGCGGTGGGTGTCGCCGAGGACGAGGGTGACGCGGTGTTCCTGGGGGTTGGGGACGAAACGGACTGGGCAGTCGGCGGTGGTGATTACCCAGGCTCCGATGGTGAGTTGGTCGAACATGGTGGGCTCCTCGGTGTTGGGGTGGGTTATGTAGAAAGTGCATCACTCGAGTGGATGGGTGGTTACCCTGAACTGGGTAAACCAGTGGCTTCTCGGCGAAAGCCCTGGACCGCTGGCAGTTTGGGCGTCCGCGTCACCCAGTACGGGTGCATGTTGATGAGGAAGCGCGTCATGTCGGAGACTGGCTCGACCTTGCCGAGGCGGCAGCTTGGGCGGTATTTGCGGGAGGCGCGGAGCGCGCTGGGGATATCGCAGGATCGGGTGGCGAAGGCTGCGGATGTCAGTACGTCGGTGTTGCAGCGGCTGGAGAGCGGGATACCTACGCGACTGAAAGTTCGAGATCTGCAGGCGATTTGCGATGTTCTGGAGTTGTCCGGCGATACCGCGGAGGCGATGGTTGGGCTGCTTCGCCAGGCGGCGGAGACCAGCTGGTGGCATGAGTACGGAAGCGTGATACCGGCGAACTTCGATGTATATGTCGGGCTCGAGACCGCGGCTCGGAAGTTGACGACCTACCAGCCGGCCCTCGTTCCCGGTCTGCTGCAGATCCCCGAGTACGCTCGCGCGCTCATTCGAGCTGTGAAGCCTGAAGAGTCGGCCGCGGACCATGAGCGTCGAGTCGAGTTGCGGACGCGGCGGCAGGCAACGGTATCTCGGAGGTATCAGCCTCTGTCGCTGGACGTTGTCCTCCACGAGGCGGCGCTGCGGTGCAATGTGGGCGGTCCAATGGTGATGGCCGCTCAGCTGAGGCATCTCGCCGAGATCGGCAAATTGCCGAATGTCTCGGTTCGAGTGCTGGCGTTCAAGGCAGGAGCCCCGGTCGGTGATCCCGTGGGGCAGTTCGCGATTCTGGAGTTCGACGAAGATGCCGGAGGCGAACGTGTCTGGCCTCCCGTGGTGTATCTGGAGACCTTCATCGGGTGTATGTACCTGGAGAAAAACGCCGATGTGCGGCGGTACTATCGGGTTCTCGACAGCCTTCAGCGGGCAGCGCTGGACGAGGCGGTCAGTCGTAACCTGCTGCGGCAGGTGGCAAAGGAGTTTTCAGCGTGACTGACGACCTATCCGCAGCCGAATGGTTCAAGAGCAGCTACAGCGGGGACAAGGCTGACTGTGTCGAGACAGCACATCTGCGAGACGGTTCGGTCGGAGTTCGCGATTCGAAGCACGCCAACGGTCCCGCGCTGATCTTCACGCCGGAGCAGTGGGACGCGTTTGTTGCAGGTGTCGTGCGCGGAAAGCTGACTTCGAAACAGGCTTAGGTCGACTTCCCGGATTTGGCGCGCCGGGCGCGTTAGCGTGGGCTATGGCTGCTGATCAGGATCCGCCCGTTATCCCTGGTGTTCGTCGGAGCTTTGTCGAGGCTCGGGGTGTTCGATTCCATGTGACGGAGGCGGGGGAGGGGGTGCCTGTGCTGGCGTTGCATGGGTGGCCGCAGCATCACTACACGTATCGGGATCTGTTGGCGGATCCGCCGGCGGGGATGCGGATCATTGCGCCGGATCTGCCGGGGTATGGGTGGTCGGGGGCGGCGCCGCATCGGTGGGCGAAGGATGACGTGGCCAGTGATCTGCTGGCGCTGATGGATGCGTTGGGGTTGGACGAGAAGGTCTTGCTGGTGGGGCATGACTGGGGCGGGTGGGTTGGGTTTCGGATGATTCTCAGGGAGCCTGAGCGGTTTCGGGGGTATCTGGTGTGCAATATGGCGCATCCTTGGTCGCCGCCAGGGGTGGTGGCTCGGCAGGCTTGGCGGATGTTGGCGTATCAGCCACTGGTGGCGAGTGTGGGGGTGCCGCTCCAGCAGCGGACTCGGTTCCTGGAGTGGCTGATCGGGGCGGCCGCCAAGGGGGAGAACCGGTTTGATCGGGAGACTATCGAGATTTTTGCGGAGCGGTTCCGGGATCCGGTGGTGGCGCGGTCCGCGCGGGATACGTATCGGACGTTTCTGTTGAAGGAGGTGCCGGCGGCGGTTCGGAATCCGGAGCGCAGGCGGGCTACCGTGCCGGTGCGGGCGTTGTTCGGGAAAGACGATGCGGCGGTGCACTATTCGCTGGCTGCGGCGGAGACGGCGCGGGCGGATGACTACACGCTCGAAATGGTGGAGGGGTGCGGGCATTTCATCGTCGATGAGCGGCCCGAGCTGGTGCGGGCGCGGCTGATCGAGTTGGCGGCTGAGACCGCGTAGGTGGTGTGGCCGGTGCAGGCTCGCACTAGTGGGTGATTTCCGGTCGAAATGGTGGTGGGTGGCGGGGAAGGTGCGGGATCTGACCGGGTTACCGTCTGCGGCGTCTGATGGCTGCTGTGGCCTCGTCGACGCATCTGTCGACCGATTGATACACGTCGGCCGCGGCGTACCTCAGCACGAGCCACCCATCGAGCATGAGCTCGTTCTGTCGACGCCTGTCGTGACGGAAGGCCCTGGACTCGCTGTGGAATTCGCGGCCGTCGATCTCTATGACGGTGCGCGATCGTTCGTCGACGAAGTCGCAGCGGTACGGGCCGATCGGGTGATTGCAGAGCAGGCGCATGCCTCGGCGGTTCAGGGCTCGCGCGAACAGGCGTTCCGGCTCCGACGCCGCGTGGATCGCGGCCTCGCGGAGTTGTCTACGAACAGTGGAAGACCCATGCAGGTGGGATTCGCACAATTCGAGCAAGGCCGGCCCTGACACGCGCCGGCCCACGTGCAGATCGATCAGCGCATCGGCCTCACGCTCGGGAAGGACCGAGGCGCAGTCGAACACGGTCAAGGCCGCTGTCGTGAGAGGCAGGTCGTAGCGTTCGTCGATCCATTCGGCGCGGAGACGGCGGCGGTAGAGCCGCAGCCAGTCCGGGGTGCTGCGGTCGGAATCCTTGGGGATGGTCGCCTCCACGTGGGTCGGCTCATCAGGAAGGAGTCCGTGCAACCAGGCGGCGGTGCGATGGCTGAGGATCGCGCGGGGCTGCCAGGCGATGACCGCATGACATCTATCGAGAGTGGTCGGCGCGCCGAGGCAATACGTACGAGGGAGGAGTCTTCTGTAGACGCCGCGCCGGGAGCGGTCGTTGATCGTGCCGACCGGGATGCCCTCCGCAAGGAGTTCGCTGCGTGTACGAATCATCGGGCAAGCGTGTCACTGTGCCCGGACAAAACCGTCGCGGCGAGCTGTGATTATGTCGAGTCTGTGGATGGCGGTGCGGCTGTGGAAATAAGTTGATTCGAGTGTGCCGACATTTCACTTGCGGATGAACCGGCCGGCGGTTGCTCGCGAGTCGTCGACGAGGCGGGCCGACGCGATGCTGGTGAGGTTTCGTCTGTGCAAACTCTTGCGGGGACGGGAGTAGGTGCTGTTGGTTGCTGGAGTCAAGGAAACCTGGGTTGACCTGGCGGAACCAGCGTGTGCGGCGGCTGTGAGGCGGCGGCTGGCGATATGGTGGCGGGCGCAGTTCGGCTCCTCTGGCTAGAAATTGGTCAAGTGACCGACTAGTCTGCGGGAAACCTGAAATGAAACAGGTTCACTCTTTGGCGGGTGCGGGCTGGGTTCGCATTGTCGCGGGTGTGGAAGTGAGGATGCGATGACTCTGTCCCGGCGGGCTGTGCTGGTGGGGGCTGCGGTGGGCGGCGTGGGGGCCGGTGCGGCGGCGTTCGGTGCGAATATGGTTGGGGCGCAACCCATCAGGCATCGGGCTGCGGGGCAGGATTACCTGGTCGGGGTGGGGATCGCGGATATCACCGGGGCCCCGGCGGGGCAGGGGATGATGGGGTACTCCGAGGCCGACCAGGTCACTACGGGGCTGTTGACACGGTGTTATGCGCGGGCCTACGTCGTGGTGGATCAGGCTACGGGGGATCGGGTTGCGTTCGTGAATACGGACAATGCCTGCTTGTTCCAGTCGGTGCATCTGGTGGTGATGCAGCAACTTCAGCAGCGGTTCGGGGATCTGTATACCGAGCGGAACGTCAATCTCAATGCGACGCACAACCACAACTCGTGTGGTGGTACCGCGCGGGAGTATGCGTATTCGCTTGCGGCCATGGGGTTTCAGCAGAACTCGCATGATGCCGAGGTGAACGGGATCGTGAAGGCGATCGTTGCGGCGCACGAGAATCTCGGGCCGGGGTCGATCATGCTCGGGCGGGGGGAGTTGCACGATGCCAGCGTGAACCGGTCGCGGGTGGCGTTCGAGGCCAATCCGGATGAGGACAAGGCAGCGTTTCCGGATGCCATCGATCCGCAGGTCACCGTGCTGCGATTCCGGCAGGGCGGCAAGGATGTCGGGGCGATCACCTGGTTCGCGACGCACGGTACCTCGCTGACCGATCGCAACACCCTCATCTCCGCGGACAACAAGGGATACGCCAGCTATCGCTGGGAGCACGACGAGATGGGTGTGCGGCACCTGGACGGCGCGCCGTCGTTCGTGGCCGCGTTCCCGCAGACCAATGCGGGCGATATGACGCCCAATCTGTGGATCCGGCCCATGCATCCGTCGGGGCCGACCGAGGACAATCGCACCAACTGCGCCATCATCGGTGAACGCCAATATCAGGCGGGCCGAAAAGCTTTCGACGCCGCGACGCCGATGGGCAGTGCCGGCGTGGATTCGGTGCTGCACTATGTGAACCTCGCGGACACCGCCATCGCCGGCGACTACACCCCGGATGGCAAGCCGGCCCGCACCTCGCCCGCCATGATGGGCGCGGCGGCCATGGCGACCAGCACCGAGGACAACTGGAACTCGCAGCTGTCGTTCCTGCAGGAGGGCGACGCCAATCCGATGGTGGCCGCGCTCGGCGGACTCAACTCGCCGATCGAAGACTGGATGCGAGATGTGCAGGCGCCCAAGCTGATTCTGGCCCCACTGGGAGTGCTGCCGCCGCGGCCGTGGGTGCCGCAGATCGTGCCGCTGCAGCTGATGCGCATCGGCGATCTGGTGCTGGCCTCGGGGCCGTCGGAGTACACGGTCGTGTCGGGGCTGCGAATCCGGCGACTGGTGGCGCGGGCATTGAATGTGCCGCTGGAGAACGTGCTGCTGCAGGGCTACGCCAATGGCTACTGCGGATACGTCACCACCCCTGAGGAATACGCCTCCCAGCAGTACGAGGGCGGCGAAACCCTGTACGGGCGTTGGACGCTTTCCGCCCACATGCAGGAATTCGACCGGCTGGCAAAGGCTTTGGCGGCGCGCATCGACCTCGGCCGCGGCCCGGCCCCGCTCGACTGGGCCTTCGGATTGCAGCCGAACCTGCTGTCGCCGGTCCCGGCCGATCTGCCGCACGCCGGACGCGTCTACGGTGATGTCCTCACCCAGCCTGACGCGAACTACGGTGCAGGACAAATGGTTTCGGTGGAATTCGTCGGCGCTCACCCCAATAACAACTTCCGCCTGGACGGCACCTACTTCGAGGTCCAGCAGGGCTCCGGCGATGACTGGCGGCGCGTCTACGACGACAACGACTGGTGCACCGAACTGCACTGGTCCCGCCCGGACGGCCAGCCCGCCGCCTCCACCATCGCCATTCAGTGGACGGTGCCCGACACTGCCCCTTCGGGCCGCTATCGCATTCAGTACACCGGCGACAGTCGCGACGGCGCCGGAACGATCAACGAATTCACTGGAACATCAGCGGAATTCGTGGTCGGCTGAGGCATGGTATTTGTCCGGCCGGCCGAAGCGGTCGACGAGAAGTTCCTGTGGGCCATGCTGTTCGAGGCGTCACACGCCCGTGACCGGGGCCTGACCTCGCCCGAACAACTGATGGATCAGTCGAATGTGGCGCCTTACGTCCAAGACTGGGGCGCCGCAGGTGATCTCGGTGTGGTCGGCGGGACCGACGGGGTGCTGCTGGGCGCCGCCTGGCTGCGCAGGTTCACCGCCGAGAACGCCGCCTTCGGCTACGTCGATGACGACACTCCAGAGCTGGCAATCGGTGTCGCACCCGAGAGCCGTGGGACCGGACTCGGGACGAAGCTGATGACCTCACTCCTCGACGCCGCCCGCGAGCAGTACGGCGCCGTGAGTCTGAGTGTCCGCCTGGAGAATCCGGCCCGGCGACTCTACGAACGTCTCGGCTTCGTCGACGTCCCGGGATCGGAGCAGATCAATCCGGCCGGAACCACCAGCATCACAATGCTTCTCCGCTTCCGCTGATCGACGGCCCTTCGACACAATGCCACTCTGACCGGGCTGCAGCGCAGCCCGTTGGCGTCGACCATTCGCCGTCCGCCTGTCGGCCGACCAGCCCTGGACTCCACCCGATCAGTCCTGCGGTGCGAGGTCGAATGCCAGCCGCCCTGGCGCGAGATAGTCGTCGCGGTCCAGCAGCATCCGGACCTCCGGCCGCTCACCCTCCGGCATCCGCGCGACCTCCTCGTGCAGCGGCGTCCGGAACGCCTCACCCCGGGCGGTGATCAGCGGCAGCCAGTTGTCGTGATGGTTGGGCACGAACACCTTCGGCCGCAGCGCCTCGATATAGCTGCGCGGGTCCCGCAGCCCATTCGTGAACTGGTTGTACCCCTGCACCGCGCCGATGTGCACGTCCGATGCGGGCAGCGCGCGCAGCACATCCAGGACATGCGGTGCCTTGTCCAGCAGCGGGCCGGAGGAATCGTGCCAGGTCAGCACGAAATCGCCGAGCCGGAACTGGTACAGCAGAACTCCGCCCTCCGGCGCGAGCAGATTACGGGCCAGGTGTCTGGCGTCGGCCAGCCCCGGGGGATAGGCGCGAATATCGCACAGGCAGGGCTTGGGTCGCACGGGTGCGGAGGCATCCGCCCCCTCGTGCCGCGGTGTCCGTGCCGAGTGCAGGTGGCGCACCGCGGTCACCGAAAGCCCCGGCGCGAGCTCGAAGTCGTAGCGGTCACCCGGCGCGGACTTGCCGGAACCCAGTTCCTGACAAGCCAATTCGGCCCCGCCGACCTGCTTTCGAGCCGTTGCGCAATGTTCGGCTGTCCCGTGCACCACCGCCCCGCTCGCCCGCGCGATCGCCCCGGCATCGGCCGCATGATCGAAATGCCCGTGCCCGATGAAGATCGCCGCTGGATCCAGCGCCGCGACCTCCTCCGGCCCGGTCGGCACGTACCCGGACGTCGCCCCGCGCGGCACCCACGCGTCCAGCAGAAACACCACGCCGCCCATGGCCACCGCGAAACTGGCACACCCGAACCAGGACACCAGCACCTGATCCTCCCGCACCGCCCCGCTGACCGGGTCCACCGCCGCCTCCCCGAAAAAGTGCTGACGTGCGGCAATGGTCTGACTACTGGCCACCCGGTACCCCTTTGTCTCGCGTCACAGCGGACACCGCCCGCCGCCGCCCCGCATTCTGCCCCGCATCCGCCTGACCTGTCATCCGACTGCCCTCACCACCGGTCCCCGCACAACCCTCGGCGTATCCGCCCTGCAACCCGGCGCCGCACCGTCGCCGGATACATCGCTCGGCTCGGAGGCGTGAGCGAGGCAGCAGTATCACCGAGGCCCAGAGCGCAACGCTCGGCGGATATGCCCTGAAGCCTGGCTTCACATCGCAGCTCGCGGCGTCTCTTGGCTCGGTGGCGCGAGCACGGTCGCACTATCACCGACAGTGATGCCGCAGACCGCACGGCGACCACGCAATTGTTCGAGACGCGTATTGCTCGAGCCTCTCCGATATGTCGTACGGCACGATCGAGCGGGTGCTGTGGTCGCCAATCGTCGTTCGGTCGCGTTCGTGCCGACCGCGGCAGATATGCCTGGAACGACGGATGCGCTGCGGGGCGAGGAGTCGCCGCCGGGGGTGCGGACGCCACTCATCCGACCTTCGATCGGCCGAATTGGTCGAGGCCGAAGCCAATTGGTTGTCGTCGCCCGGGTTCTGGAATGGTGGGGATTCTCATCTGCTCGATGGCCGACATCCGGATCTCGGGCCGGACATCGGCCTCGCCGATTGGTCCCACGCCAGTGGGAACGGGGCCGGCGGGCGTGTGGGTGAACGCCAGGGAGCGGGTTATCAAGGGGCGCTCGCACACTCGCGTAGGTAACCGAGACCTTGCCGTTGCCGTGGGCTATCGGTTGGTGAATCCTGGAATCACACCGTGACTAAGCGGTCGGTAAATGTTCAGCCTGCTGTTAATCAATCGGCGTTGCATCGAATTCAGAGGTAGCTGAACGAAGGCTGCCGGTAGGGCAATGGGGGCCTGACATGTATCCGGAAGTGCGTGCGGGCGCGCATGATCGCGATGACCACAAGTACACGATGCGCATCAGCCGGCTGGCGATCGACAAACTCGGCATTCGGCTCTACGACAGGGTCTCGGCGGTCCTGGCCGAACTCATCGCCAATTCCTACGATGCCGACGCCACCGAGGTGGAGGTCGTGCTGCCGTGGGGCGCGATGCTGGCCGGAACCGTCAGGGCCGCAGACGAACCGGTGTACGAGATCGTCGTCTCCGACAACGGGCACGGGATGACCGCCGAGGAGATAAACGAGCACTACCTGATGGTCGGATCCGACCGACGCGTGCGCACCGGGTCCGATCTGTCCCGGGAACGGCGGCGGCCGGTGATGGGGCGCAAGGGAATCGGCAAGCTGGCCGCCTTCGGCATCTGCCGCACCATCGAGGTGATCACGGCCGGCAGCCGGGACGAGGACCGAACACCCTTGGGGTGGATCGTCTCCCACATCGTGATGGACCTCGACGACATGCTCTCCGACACCGAGAGCGATTACTTCCCCCGCCCGGGCCGTCTGGACGGCACCTTCACCTCCCAACGGGGCACCACCATCATCCTGCGGAATTTCTTTCGCAAGCGGGTAAATACGGGGACCGAACTGAACCGGCAGCTGGCGGCCCGGTTCGGCATCGAACGCGCGGACTGGCGGGTGGAGGTGCGCAATGCCATCGGCCCGGAGAGCTTCATTCTCAGCCAGCTGCCGATCGACGTCATGGAGGAGACCCGGATCGACGCCGGCCGGGTGCCGGTGCGATTCGGGCGGCAATTCCTGCCGGTGACGGGCTGGATCGCCTATTCGAAACAGCCGTACCGTGACGAGGCGATGGCCGGGGTCCGCATTTACGCGCGCGGCAAGATCGTCGCGCAGACAAGGGATTTCGGTATCTCCTCCGGATTCACCGGCGAGTTCAAACTGCGCTCCTATCTGGTCGGCGCGATCCACGTCGACTGGCTCGACGATGACGACGATCTCGTCCGCTCCGACCGCCAGGACATCATGTGGAGCTCCCCGCGCGGTGAGGCGCTCGCGCAGTGGGGCCGGGCGCTGATCAAGGAGATCGGCAGGCTCGGCGAGAAATCCATCCGCCGCCGGGTCTGGGAGGAGTTCGTCGAGCGCTCCCGCATCCACGAGACCCTCGACGCCATCGCGCCCGGCGACCGCGTGTTCCGCGACTCCGTCCTGGACGCGGCACGAATCCTGGTGGCGCACAAGGATCGTGCCTCGATGGACGATCCCGCGCACATCGAGAACATGCTGCGGCTGGCGCTGTCGCTGGGCCCGCAGCGCAGTCTGCTCGACACCCTCAAGGAGATCGCCGAGGACGCCGATCCCGCACTGGACGTCGTGGTCGCGCTGTTCGAGCGGGCCCGGGTGGCCGAGATCTACTCGCTGGGCCAGATCGCCAGTGAGCGTGTCGCCGTGGTGAACCGGCTACGCTCGCTCATCGACGACCGCCGCTCCCTGGAACGACCCTTCCAGGAGCTCATCGAATCCGCCCCCTGGCTGCTCGCCCCCGAGTGGACCCCGCTGGGCATGAACGAATCCCTCAAACGCGTGCGCGCCAGCTTCGAACGCTGGTACGCACAGAAGTTCGGCACCCCGCTGGTGACCACGTCCATCGGCAGCGAGAAGCGCGAACCCGACTTCGTCCTGCTGCACGACTCCGGCGAGCTGTGGATCGTCGAGATCAAGCGCATGGACTACCACCTCACCGACGAGGAGTACAACCGCGCCGTCAACTACCTCTACGAACTCGACCACTTCCTCGACGAGAACCCCCGCATCGGCGCCCAATTCCCGCGCCGCCGCCTCACTTTCATCGTCGACCACATCGACAAGCTCGGCCCCGCGTCCCTCTCCTCCCTGGTCAGCGACCAGCGAGTGGACCGCCGCACCTGGCGCGAACTCCTCGACGCCACCCTCCGAGCCCACCGCGACTTCCTCGAACGCGTCTACGCCATGCGAGATCCCGAAGCCGACGAGAACACCCCGCCCCGAAACATGCGCGCCGGCTGAGGAAACCAGGATCAGGGAGCTCTCATCGGGGAGATTCGCCGAATCGCCACCACCAGAGCTGCCTGATCCCCAGCGACCCCGGGGTGGGGTCGCCCGCGCCGCATTGTCAGCGCCGGGCCGGAGGGGCACGGCCCGCGTGACGCGGCAGTGCGCGATGCGGGGCGCGGTGCCCGGGCCGAAGAAGGGCCGGCCCGGGCACCTGCGGCGCAAGGCGCCGCGAAAGATGAGGCAGCTGGTCGCGACTCGCGGTGACCTCGTCCCGCGGACGCGAATGTACAAATGCGATGCGGCGGCCGTGCAGGGGTGACACCGCACGACCACCCTGGGCGAACCAGGATCAAGGAGCTCTCAGCGCGGAGATTTGGTTGTATCACCGCCATCGCAGCTCTCTGATCTTGGTCGGGGAGTTGGTGGGAATGTGCGTCCGTGGGCGCGGGAGGGCGGTTGTGGTGGTACGGGATTCGGAGTGAAACGGGATGTGCGGGAAGGGCGTTGGCCAGGGGGATTGGCGCAGAGGAAGCCGGCGGGCGAGTGATACGTGGGGACAGGGAAATTCGATAGGGAGGTAGGGCCGTGTGAGTTGCCTTGGCTGTAGGAGCGGCTGGGCGGGCGTGGCGGCCGACCGTGCGGGCCGGGGGCGTGACACCATGGACCGCGGCACGCGCGGGGGCGTGGGAGTCCGGTCGGATCGAGAAGGTTTGGTAATGGTGCACGGCACGGTGAAGTGGTTCGACAGCGAAAAGGGGTTCGGGTTCCTGAGCCCGGACAGTGGCGAGCCGGACGTGTTCGTGGAGTACACCGCGGTGGAGGGCGAGGGCTTCCGGTCGCTTGTGGAGGGGCAGCGGGTCGAGTTCGAGGTGCGGCGCACCAAGCCGGGGCCCGAGGCGCTGATCGTGCGGGTCATCGCGGGAGCCGACTACTGAGACGCGGCGCCCGGCCGAACACGCACGCGGCGGTCGTCCCGAGGTGATCGGGGGCGGCCGCCGCTGCGTGATGCTCGGGGGATGCTGTCAGCCGTGCAGCCGCCGCCGGAAGAATTCCGCGCACAGAGCCTGTGCATGTTGCCGGTGGGCCGCGTTGTCCCCGACGAATTCCACGGCGGCTCGCTCGAATTCGGCGGAGATGAACGTCGCGATCGGTTCGGGCACGCTGCCGGCGCCCATTTCCCGGGTGCGGGATTTCAATTCCGTCAGTTCTTTCACCGCAGTAGTGAAATCGCCGGGAAGGTCGCATTCGTCGAGCAGGGTCGGCAAATGCATCGGCGCCGCCACTTTATCCGGGTATTCGTGTAGCCAGCGCAATGCCATGGCCGGCCGCAACGAATAGAACACCTTTTTCAGCGAACGATTGGTATCGAAGAGACGCCACTGCCGGCGGCCCAGATGCAGGTAGTGCCGGGCCACCCGGTTGCGGTCGGCGACTTCGTCGGCCAGTGCGCGCAATTCGTCCCGGAATTGCGCGTCACCGCGGTAGACGATCGGCGACATCAGCCATTCGATGAGGACTGCGTTCCCGTTAACCAGCAATCGCAGCGCCTTCACGAGGTCCCAGCCATTGACATCGAGTAAGCCAACCAAAGGGGTCTCGATGACGTCGCGACCGGGCCAGGGGGTGAGGTAGCCGTCCAGCGGCCGGAGGTAGACGAAGCGGCAGTCGTAGTCCGAGTCGGGGGAGGGGAAGCCCCAGGCGCGGCTGCCGCTCTCGATGGCGAGCAGCACGTCGACGCGGTGTTCGCGCACGATCCGGTCCAGTTCGCCGTCGATCGTGGCGACCACCGCCGGGTCCATGGAAGCGAGGATCGAGCGCAGGGTCATGACGGTCGACGTTAGCGCCCCGGGATCCCGCTGGTCCACGCGTTTTCCGTGCGACGAGGCCCCCAGAAATAGGGGCGTGATAGCCGCGTTATATGGCGGGAATTCGACACTCATATGAATAGGACCACAGAATCCGGATGGTGTGACGCCAGTCACATAACGTAAATCCGCCGTAACAGGCCGTGAAACCGGCCCGATAGGCTTCACGTCAGAAAGTTCGTACGGAATTCAGAAGAGGTATTTTCATGATCCCCGTTATCATCGACACCGGTTCCGCTGCCCTCAACGGCCTGCTCGACACCGGTTCGGCCGCGCTGCACGGCATCCTGTCCACCCTGTGGACCGGCTCCTTCGGCCGCTAGGAACTGCTGACGTCGATTACTCGACTTTCGAAAGCCCGGTCTCGGACTCCGTAGCTCCGACGCCGGGCTTTCGGCTATCCGTGAAGGATGTCTCAACGCCCTGAATTGCGTCTCGAGAGCGCGCAAGTCCGTCGAAGTCAGCCGAAAGTCGAGGTCGCACTTTCGCTGGGACACCTTCCCGGCAATGCCCTATTTCGGCTACGCCGTGGCCGACATCATGATCGCCGCTGCGGACCAGGCCGCCGACACCCCGGCCTGGTGGGATGCCGACCTACCGGCCGCCTGACGTGGAACCCGCAGGTGAGAAGCGATGCACCGAAAGATCCACGCGAGAAGCGGAATCGGGGCTGTCACTGTGAATATCGAAGCGCTGCAGTCACTGGCGCAGATCTGGACCGACGGCGCGGCGGCAGATCCGCTGCTGACGGCCGAAGTTGCCGCCTGAGTCGTGCTGCCCGGGCCGGTTCCGGGATCTCCGACACACACTCCGGGTAAACCCGCAGTTCACAGGTTTGATGGCAGTTGCCTACCAGGCGGTAAAACCCCCCGGATCCCAGCGCACTAAGCTATCGCCCGTAAATCCCGGAACCCTTCCTCAGGAGTACCCCACCGTGAGCCAAGCAGGCCGTCCTGTTGTTCTGATCGCCGACAAGCTCGCCCAGTCGACCGTCGACGCGCTCGGCGACGGTGTCGAGGTGCGCTGGGTCGATGGCCCCAACCGCCCCGAGCTGCTCGCGGCCGTGCCGGAAGCCGATGCGCTGCTGGTCCGTTCGGCCACCACCGTCGATGCCGAGGTGCTCGAGGCCGGCAAGAACCTCAAGATCGTCGCCCGGGCCGGCGTCGGCCTCGACAATGTCGACGTGCCCGCGGCCACCGAGCGCGGCGTCATGGTCGTCAACGCGCCGACCTCCAACATCCACACCGCCGCCGAGCACGCCGTCACTCTGCTGCTTTCGGCCGCCCGCCAGATCCCGGCCGCCGACGCCACCCTGCGCGAGCACACCTGGCAGCGCAGCAAGTTCAACGGTGTCGAGATCTTCGGCAAGACCGTCGGCGTCATCGGCCTGGGCCGTATCGGCCAGCTGTTCGCGCAGCGTCTCGCCGCCTTCGAGACCAAGGTCGTCGCGTACGACCCCTACACCTCGCCGGCCCGCGCCGCCCAGCTGGGCATCGAGCTGCTGACCCTGGACGAGGTGCTCGAGCGCGCCGACTTCATCTCCATTCACCTGCCCAAGACTCCTGAGACCAAGGGCATGCTGAACAAGGAGACGCTCGCCAAGACCAAGAAGGGCGTCATCATCGTCAACGCCGCCCGCGGCGGTCTGATCGACGAGCAGGCCCTGGCCGACGCCATCACCTCCGGCCACGTGCGCGCCGCCGGTATCGACGTCTTCGAGACCGAGCCGTCCACCGACAGCCCGCTGTTCAACCTGCCGCAGGTCGTGGTGACCCCGCACCTGGGCGCCTCCACCGCCGAGGCCCAGGACCGCGCCGGCACCGATGTCGCCAAGTCCGTCCAGCTCGCCCTCGCCGGCGAGTTCGTGCCCGGCGCGGTGAACGTCACCGGTGGCGCGGTCAACGAGATCGTCGCCCCGTGGCTGGACATCGTCCGCAAGCAGGGCGCGCTGCTGGGCGCCCTCGCCGACGAGCTGCCGGTCTCCCTCGAGGTCCAGGTGCGCGGCGAGCTGTCCTCGGAAGACGTTGCGGTGTTCGAGCTCTCGGCTCTGCGCGGCGTGTTCTCGGCCCTCATCGAGGACTCGGTGACCTTCGTCAACGCCCCGTCGCTGGCCAAGGACCGCGGCCTCGAGGCCTCCGTCACCACCCACAGCGAGAGCCCGACCCACCGCAGCCTGGTCGACCTGCGCGCCGTGTTCGGCGACGGCCGCACCCTGAATGTGGCCGGCACCCTGACCGAGCCCGCCCAGGTCGAGAAGATCGTCAACATCAACGGCCGCAACTACGACATGCGCGCCGAGGGCCTGAACCTGGCCGTCCTCGCCTACGAGGACAAGCCCGGCCAGCTCGGCCGCCTGGCCACCAAGCTCGGCGACGCGGGCATCGACATCCTCGCCGCCCAGCTCACCCAGGACCTCGACCAGGAAGGCGCCACCGTCGTCCTCCGCGTCAACAAGGAGGTCCCGGCCGACGTCCAGACCGCCATCGCCGAGGCCGTCGGCGCGGCCAAGGTCGCCCTGGTCAGCCTGGACTGAGATAGACCGCTACGCGATGAGGGCCCCTTCCACGGACAGTGGAAGGGGCCCGATGCGTTCGGGGGGAAGTATCAGCGACCCGGCCGGCGATCCCGGGCTTCGATCGCGTCGCGCGCTTCGGCCAGACCGGCCGTCGGGTCCTGGTCCCGGTACAGCTTGATGGCCTGGATCTTCTTGCCGCGCTGCAGGAGATCGTCGATCGCGCTGTAGTCGATGACGCCGCCAGGATCGGCGATACCGAGATGCTCGATGATGAGATCGATCTTGCGTTCCAGGCGATGAAGTTTGCGCTCGAGTCGGAGATTGTCGAACATCCACCGAACACTACCGACGCCGCCATGATTGATGAATGCGAGGAAAGACGCCGCCGACCGAGCCGCTGTCCGCGCGGGAGCGGCGCAATCTGCTGATCGGGAGCACTGTCGTCGTCGCGCTGATCGTGGCGGGGGTGGTGGCGTGGGCGGTGTTCGATCATCGGCCGGATTACTCGCGCTCCGAGAATGGTTGTGTCGCAGTGCTTTCCGCCGGGACCATGGGTGGTCAGCAGCAGCGGGCGTGTGGCACGCAGGCGCAGGAATGGTGCCGGACGGTGGCGGGGCAGCAGGACGCTCTCGCTCTGCGCGTGCAACAGGAGTGCCGCCGCGCGGGAATTCGGCCCTAGCCCACGTGCCGCCACGACCGGTGCGAGCGGCCGGTGATCCCACTGGTTGGGAGCGATTCGCCCTGGTGAAAGGGGTTGCGGGCGTACCCGCTATGGTGGCCGGTGACTCTCCTGCCAGCGCGGAGAGGATCACCCGCGCGTTTTATCGAACGGAGCATGGATTTCATGAAACTGGCTGTCATTCCGGGCGACGGTATCGGTCCCGAGGTCATCGCCGAGGCCCTCAAGGTGCTCGACGTGGTGGTGCCCGGTGTCGAGAAGACCGAATACGACCTGGGAGCCAAGCGGTTCCATGCCACCGGCGAGATCCTCCCGGACAATGTCATCCCGGAGCTCAAGCAGCACGACGCCATCCTGCTGGGCGCCATCGGCGACCCGTCGGTGCAGAGCGGCCTGCTCGAGCGCGGCCTGCTGCTGCGCACCCGCTTCGAGCTGGACCACCACGTGAACCTGCGCCCGTCCAAGCTGTACCCGGGCGTCACCAGCCCGCTCGCGGCCAACCCGGACATCGACTTCGTGGTCGTGCGCGAGGGCACCGAGGGCCCTTACACGGGCACCGGCGGCGCGATCCGCGTCAACACCCCGCACGAGGTGGCCACCGAGGTCTCCACCAACACCCGCTTCGGCGTCGAGCGCGTGGTCCGCTACGCCTTCGAGACCGCCCGCAAGCGCCGCAAGCACCTGACCCTGGTGCACAAGAACAACGTGCTGGCCTTCGCCGGTTCGCTGTGGTCGCGCACGGTCGCCGAGGTCGGCGCGGAGTACCCGGACATCGAAACCGCCTACCAGCACATCGATGCCGCCACCATCCACATGGTCACCGACCCGGGCCGCTTCGACGTGATCGTCACCGACAACCTGTTCGGCGACATCATCACCGACCTGGCCGCCGCCGTCTCCGGTGGCATCGGCCTGGCCGCCTCCGGCAATATCGACGCCTCGGGCACCAACCCGTCCATGTTCGAGCCGGTGCACGGTTCGGCCCCGGACATCGCGGGCCAGTCCAAGGCCGACCCGACCGCCGCGATCCTCTCGGTGTCCCTGCTGCTGAACCACCTCGGCAAGGCCGAGGAGGCCGCCCGCATCGAGGCCGCCGTCGCCAAGGATCTGGCGTCGCGCTCGGGCGCCGGCTCGACCGTCGAGGTCGGCGACCGGATCGCCGCCTCGCTCTAGCGTTCCACGGTCGAGCCCCCGTTCCCGCGACCGCGGGAACGGGGGCTTTTCCTTGTTCACGGCCGGATATCGAGCCCGACAAGGTGATTCGCCGGTCCGTACCACCCGGCGAATCGTCCAAACCCGACTACTTCACACGCTTCGTCCGTTCCCTCTCCGTCGCCGAAATGTAATCCTGGGAGGGGTTTCGTTGAAACCTCCTGGGCCAGTGAGGCATATCGCACATTTTTATTCGGATGCGAAAACTTAACGGGCACAGCTCTTCCTGATTTGCCGACGATCAGCCGGTCACCGGGAACCCCTGGGCACCAACGGGACTGCCGCCAGCGCCACCACCGCCGCCAGCAGGTAGGTGATCGAAAAACCGGCCGCGGTGATCAATGCGCCGAAGGCCGGGGCGATCACGGCCGCCGCCAGGTTCTGGCCCGTGTTCTGGATACCCAGCCCGCGACCCGACCAATAGGGACCGGCGATCTCGGCGACAGCCGTGAAGGCCAGGCCGTTGTCGGCCACCGTGATGACCGACGCCGCGACCAGAATCGGGACGGCCGCCCACCACTGGTGCGTCCAGGCCGCTACGGCCAAGGCGGACATGGAGATTACGGCCGCGATCGCCACCGTGTGCAGCGGCCGCAACCGGCTGCCCACCTGATCCGACCAGATTCCCGCGCCGATTCGCCCTCCCGCGCCCAGGATTTGGGTGGCCGTGACCAGCGCGCCCGCCGCCGGCAGCGACATGCCGACATCCCGGTGCAGCCACAGCAGGCCGAAGGTCCAGATGGTGGCCTGCGGGATCACCAGCAGAATCGACACCCCGTGAATGCGCCACAGCGTGGAGTCGCCGCGGTACGGGTTGGCGGGACGCCCTGCGCCCCCGGCGGATTCGGGCCGCGGCGGATCCACGATCCCGAACAGGCAGCCGACCGCGGCCGCGCCCGCCATGGCCGCGGGGACCAGGACGGCCATCGAGAACCCGTGTGCCGCAGCGACGGCCGGGATGGTCATCGCGCCGACGGCCACGCCCAGCGGCTGGGCGGCCTGCCGGATGCCCATGGCCATCCCGCGCTGATCCGGCGGGAACCAGCCCACGATGACCCGCCCGCTGGCGGCATTGGTGCTGCCCGCTCCGGCCCCGGCCAGGAACAGCAATGCGCCCAGCGCAACATAGTTCGAGACCGTCGCCGCCGCCGCGCCCGCCGCGAACATCAGCGCGGGACCGGCTACCAGGGCCTTGTGCTCGCCCACATGATCGACGATCCAGCCCCACGCGATCAGCGTGCAGACCAGGCCGACGGTGGGCATGGCGACCAGCAGGCCGGCGGTGGCCAGCGGCATTCCGCGCTGGGTCAGTGCGGGCAGCAGGAAGGCGGTGCCGTGCACCAGCGCGGCGCTGGAGCTCTGGGCGAAGACGCCGAGCGCCAGCATGGTCCACCGTCGTTTCGTGCCGATCTGTGTCACGGTGGCCATGGCCCTCACCTCTGTCTCATTATGTGAAATAGACGTCCTACTCTGTGAACATCGGATCTCACCGTACACGTGATGCGCAAGACGATTTCTGGGACGAGCTGTCAGTTTGCTCACACTCGCCCACTGATCTTGTGAGTCCACCCGCGAGACCCGAGTTCGCTTGCGTATAAGGGCTTTCCACATTCGGATCCGGGCGATGCGGGCCGGGATGCCACCCCTCCCGGCGGGCCCCGCCCCCGCCCGGCCCGCCCTCGTCCCCGGCTCCGGTCCCGCCCCGCGGTTGGGCGCGTTCGGGCAGGTCGAGGCCGGTCGATAGGATGCCAACCATGCGCCTAGGTCGAGTTGCCAGCCCAGATGGAGTCGCTTTCGTCAGCATCGAAGGGGACGGTTCCGACGCCGTCGTCCGGGAGATCGCCGAACACCCGTTCGGCACCCCGACCTTCACCGGTCGCAGCTGGCCGCTGGCCGACGTGCGCCTGCTGGCCCCGATCCTCGCCAGCAAGGTGATCTGCATCGGCAAGAACTACGCCGCGCACGCCGAGGAGATGGGCGGCCCGGCCCCGGCCGACCCGGTCATCTTCATGAAGCCGAGCACCTCGATCCAGAGCCCCAACGCTCCGATCATCCTGCCGCCCAGCTCTTCTCAGGTCGACTACGAGGGCGAACTGGCGATCGTCATCGGCCGCCCCTGCAAGGACGTGCCCGCCGCCCGCGCCGGCGAGGTGATCCTGGGCTACACCGTCGCCAATGACGTCACCGCCCGTGACCAGCAGCGGCACGACGGCCAGTGGACCCGCGCCAAGGGCTACGACACCTTCTGCCCGCTCGGCCCGTGGATCGAGACCGCGCTGGACCCTTCGGATCTGGAGATCGTCACCGAGGTCGACGGCCAGGTGAAGCAGCGCAGCCGCACTTCACTTCTGCTGCACGATATTCCGAAGCTGATCGAGTGGGTCACCGCCGTAATGACCTTGCTCCCGGGCGATGTCATCCTCACCGGCACCCCGGAGGGCGTCGGCCCGCTGCAGGCCGGCCAGACCGTGTCGGTGACCGTCTCCGGCATCGGCACCCTGTCCAATCCCGTTGCCGCCAAACGCTGAACGAAAGAGAGCCATGACTGACGTCCGGGTTCGTTTCTGCCCGTCACCCACCGGCACACCGCATGTGGGTCTGGTCCGTACCGCGCTGTTCAACTGGGCCTACGCGCGCCACCACGGCGGCACCTTCGTCTTCCGCATCGAAGACACCGACGCCGCACGCGATTCCGAGGAGTCCTACAACGCCATCCTCGACGCCCTGCGCTGGCTCGGCCTCACCTGGGACGAGGGCCCCGAGGTCGGCGGCCCCTACGGCCCATACCGGCAGTCGCAGCGGCGTGACATTCATCTCGATGTGGTGCAGCGACTGCTGGCAGCGGGGGAGGCCTACGAATCCTTCGCCACCCCTGACGAAGTCGAGGCCCGGCACAAGGCGGCCGGCCGCGATCCCAAGCTCGGCTACGACAACTTCGACCGCGACCTGACCCCCGAGCAGATCGCCGCCTACAAGGCCGAGGGCCGCCCGGCCGTGGTCCGGCTGCGCATGCCCGACCAGGACCTCACCTGGCACGACCTGGTGCGCGGCGAGACCACCTTCCGTGCGGGCGTGGTCCCCGACTTCGCGCTCACCCGCGGTAATGGCGATCCGCTCTATACGCTGGTCAACCCGGTCGACGACGCGATGATGAAGATCACCCACGTTTTGCGCGGCGAGGATCTGCTGTCCTCCACTCCGCGGCAGCTCGCGCTCTACGAGTCGCTGAAACGAATCGGCGTCGCGGAGTTCACCCCGGAGTTCGGTCACCTGCCCTTCGTGATGGGCCAGGGCAACAAGAAGTTGTCCAAGCGTGATCCGGAGTCGAATCTCTTCCATCACCGCGACCGCGGGTTCATTCCCGAGGGTTTGCTGAATTATCTGGCACTGCTCGGCTGGAGCATCGCCGATGATCATGACCTGTTCTCGATGACCGAGATGGTGGCAGCCTTCGATATCTCGAAGGTGAATTCGAATCCGGCTCGATTCGACCAGAAGAAGGCCGATGCGCTGAACGCCGAACATATTCGGAGGCTGACCCCCGGTGATTTTGCTCACCGGCTGCGCGAGTTCCTTACCGGACACGGCCATATCGGTGCCGAGATCGACGAGAAGCTGTTCGAAACTGCGGCCGATCTGGTGCAGACCCGGATCAAGGTGCTCGGCGAAGCCTGGGATCTGCTGAAGTTCCTCTTCATCAAGCCCGAAGAGTTCGCCATCGACCCCGCCGCGGAGAAAAAGAATCTGGGCCCCGATGCCGCTCCGGTGCTGCAGGCGGCGGTGAAAGCCCTCGAAGGTGTTTCGGAATGGACCGTCACGCCCCTGGAAGAGGCGCTCAAAGCCGCTCTCATCGACGAACTGGGCCTCAAGCCGAACAAGGCCTTCGCGCCCGTGCGCGTGGCCGTGACCGGATCCCACATCAGCCCGCCGCTGTTCGAGTCGCTGGAACTGCTGGGCCGCGAGCTCACCATGGACCGCATGCGGTCCGCGCTCGCCGGGATCGCCTGAGCTCGCCGGGATCGCCCGAGATCGGTTCCGCGAAGGCCCGCGGGTAATCCGAAATGATGCACAAACCGGCCCCTGACCAGCCGGTTTGTGTATCTGCCGGGGGATGCTGCTAATCTTCTTCTCGGCCGGAAAGCGGTCGGGAGCTTCCCCCGGGAGGAACCCGAAAGCCCAGGTCAATGGGGTATGGTGTAATTGGCAACACAGCTGATTCTGGTTCAGCCATTCTAGGTTCGAGTCCTGGTACCCCAGCTGCGAGAGCTCCGGCTCTCGAATTCGAGAAGCTTCGGCGGATCACAAAATCCGCCGAAATCTCATCCTGGTCCCGTCGTCTAGCGGCCTAGGACGCCGCCCTCTCAAGGCGGTAGCGCGGGTTCAAATCCCGTCGGGACTACAAAGCGAAGGCCCCCAGCCGAACGGCTGGGGGCCTTCGCTTTTCTGTATGACCACGGTTGCCGGCCAGCGGCCTCCATGGCTGCCGACCAGCCGTACCTATGGTTGCTGACCAGCGGTGCTGCCGCCCAGCGGCATGGCGGGCAGGCCGAGTTTGCGGTGATCCCAGCTGCGGGTGCGCTCGGGCACCACGCGCACGGCCACCCGCTTGTTCAGCATGGCCTCCACGAACGGCTTGGCCTCGTCGCTGTACGGCCCGGTGTAGCGCTCCCAGACGCTGATTCCCACCTTGAACAGCGCCTCGGGGTCGTCGACGACCTCCGCGCGGCCCTCGATGGAAATGCCGCGCAGCTGGTCGTAGGTGTCGCCGGCCTCGAGCATCACGGTGATGCGCGGATCGCGGCGCAGATTCACCGTCTTCTGGGCCTTGGCCTTGGTCTCGAACCAGATCTCGCCGTCGATCACCGCGTACCACATGGCGACCAGATGCGGTGCGCCCGTGGCGCCCAGCGTCGCCATGGTGGCGATGCGGCTGCGCTCGATGAATTCGGTGATCTCCTGGTCGGACATCACGATCTGCGCGCGTTGATTAACTCCCATGGGCCGACTGTAATTTACGGCGTATGAGCGCAGTCACAGTGGCCATTTCCTGCCACCTGGCGCACAGCCGGAGCAGCCGATCCGGCCCTGGAAACGGCACATCCGTGACCCGGAAACCAGCGCAGCCCCCGCCGGAATCCGGCGCGGGCTGCGGTCGGGAAGTCGGGCAACTGCGGGCAGGTGGCTGAGCGACCCGTGGGGCTGTCGTGACGGCAGTGGCCACCTCCAGGGTTGCCCCGGGCCCGCAAAGTCCCTCAGAGGCGCTTGTGGAGGGCGTCGGCGGCGGCCACCAGATCGGCGGCCCAGCGGGCGCCCGGCCGGCGGCCCATGCGGTCGATGGGTCCGGATACCGAGACGGCCGCGACCACGCCGCCCGCGGCGTCGCGCACGGGCGCGGACACACTGGCCACGCCGGCCGCGCGCTCGGCCGCGCTCTGCGCCCAGCCGCGGCGGCGCACCTCGGCCAGGGCCCGCTCGCCGAAGACGGCCTCGGGCAGGACCGTGCGCTGCATCTCGGGATCGGCCCAGGCCAGTAGCACTTTGGCGGCCGAGCCCGCGGTGAGCGGCAGGCGCGCCCCGATCGGCACGGTGTCGCGCAGGCCCGCGGCGGGTTCCATGGCGGCCACGCAGACGCGGGCATTGCCGTCGCGCCGGTAGAGCTGCACGCTCTCGCCGGTGATCTCGCGCAGGCGCGGCAGGATGGTGGCGGCGGCGTCGAGGAGCGGGTCGCTGGCGGTTGTCGCCAGCTCCGACAGGGCCGGGCCGGGCCGCCACAGACCCTGGCTGTCACGGGCCAGCATGCGGTGGGTTTCCAGGCCCACGGCCAGGCGGTGCGCGGTGGCGCGGGGCAGTCCGGTGCGGGCACAGAGCTCGTTGAGGCCGCAGGGTTGCTCGGCTACGGCGTGCAGGACGGCCATCGCTTTGTCCAGAACCCCGATACCGCTATGCTGTCTCATAGAACGATATTAGCGTCTCGCATGTTGGGAAATGCAAACCAGCCGCTCCCAGCTCGGACGCCAGCCACCGCGCACACCACCGGGCGTGGGTATGTCAATCGAGAGGTGAGCAGTTATGGCCGACCGGCCACGCACTCTGGCGGAGAAGGTCTGGGACCAGCACGTCGTCGTCCGCGGCGCGGGCGAGGGCGCGAATCGCGAACCCGACCTCATCTACATCGACCTGCACCTGGTGCACGAGGTCACCAGCCCGCAGGCATTCGACGGACTGCGCGCCGCGGGTCGCCCGGTGCGCCGCCCGGATCTCACCATCGCCACCGAGGACCACAACGTCCCGACCATCGACATCGACAAGCCGATCGCGGATCCGGTGTCGCGCCTGCAGGTCGAGACGCTGCGCAAGAACTGCGAGGAATTCGGTGTGCGCCTGCACTCGATGGGCGATCTCGATCAGGGCATCGTCCACGTGGTGGGCCCGCAGCTGGGCCTGACCCAGCCGGGAACCACGGTGGTGTGCGGTGATTCGCACACCTCCACCCACGGTGCGTTCGGCGCGCTGGCGATGGGCATCGGCACCTCGGAAGTGGAACACGTGCTGGCGACGCAGACTTTGTCGCTGCGCCCGTTCAAGACCATGGCCATCAATATCGACGGGCAGCTGCCCGCGGGCGTCACCTCCAAGGACGTGATCCTGGCGGTCATCGCGCAGATCGGCACCGGTGGCGGCCAGGGCTACGTGCTGGAGTACCGCGGCGAGGCGGTGCGCGGCATGTCCATGGAGGCCCGGATGACCATGTGCAACATGTCGATCGAGGCCGGCGCCCGCGCGGGCATGGTCGCGCCCGACGAGGTCACCTACGAGTTCCTGAAGGGCCGCCCGCACGCGCCCGAGGGCGCGGACTGGGAGGCCGCCGTGGCCGCCTGGGACGCCCTGAAGACCGATGAGGGCGCGGTTTTCGACGCGGAGGTCCACATCGACGCCTCCGCGCTGACCCCCTTCGTCACCTGGGGCACCAACCCGGGACAGGGTGCGCCGCTGGGCGACTCGGTGCCGGATCCGGAGCAGATCGTCGACGAGAACGAGCGCGCGGCCGCCGAGAAGGCGCTGCAGTACATGGACCTGCGGCCGGGTACTCCGCTGCGGGATGTCACCGTGGACACGGTTTTCGTGGGTTCGTGCACCAATGGCCGGATCGAGGATTTGCGTGCGGTCGCAGACATTCTGACGGGCCGAAAGGTCGCGGACGGTGTACGCATGCTGATCGTGCCGGGCTCGATGCGGGTGCGGCTGCAGGCGGAAAAAGAGGGTCTGGGCGAGATTTTCACCGCCGCGGGCGCGGAATGGCGCCAGCCCGGTTGCTCGATGTGCCTGGGCATGAACCCGGATCAGCTTTCCCCCGGTCAGCGCTGCGCCGCCACCTCGAACCGGAACTTCGAAGGGCGACAGGGCAAGGGCGGTCGCACGCACCTGGTCTCGCCGCTGGTCGCCGCGGCCACCGCGGTGCGCGGAACCCTGTCCTCACCTGCGGATCTGAACTGATCACATTCCGGTAGCGGCCCAGATTCCGCTGCCCCCCACAGACTCAGGAGAATCACCGATGGAAGCCTTCAAGGTCCACAAGGGGATCGGCGTTCCGTTGCGCCGATCCAATGTCGACACCGACCAGATCATTCCGGCGGTGTATCTGAAGCGCGTTACCCGAACGGGTTTCGAGGACGGCCTGTTCGCGGCGTGGCGGACGGATCCGAACTTCATTCTGAACACTGAGCCCTTCAACCGGGGTAGTGTGCTGGTCGCTGGTCCGGATTTTGGTACCGGATCGTCACGTGAGCACGCTGTTTGGGCCTTGAAGGACTACGGGTTCCGGGTGGTGATCTCGTCTCGCTTCGCCGACATCTTCCGCGGGAACGCGGGCAAGGACGGGCTTCTGACGGCCCGGATGGCGCAGAGCGATGTGGAATTGCTCTGGAAGTTGCTCGAGGAACAGCCGGGTTTGGAATTGGCGGTGGACCTCGAGGCGCGAACCGTGTCGGCCGGAACGGTCGTGTTGCCGTTCGATATTGACGACTACACCCGGTGGCGCCTGCTGGAAGGGCTGGACGACATCGGGCTCACTCTGCGGCACAGTGATGAGATCGACCGGTTCGAAAACGCAAGGCCGACTTGGAAACCCGCCACCATTCCGGCCCGTATTTCGCAGACGTAATCATTGATGGGCGTTAGCTGAACCCCCTCAAACCAGGTAGCTGAGCGTGTGCCATGCGTCATGTATTTCCGCGTGGCACATAGACTCTTGCCCGGAAAGGGTTTACCGTGGTACCTAGTCGGTCCGACGACGGGCCATTAGTCTGCGGAGGATTCAATGAACAAGGCGGAACTGATCGATGTTCTGACCGAGAAGTTGGGTACTGACAGGCGCACCGCTACTGCTGCAGTCGAGCAGATGGTCGACACGATCGTGCGTGCTGTGAACAAAGGTCAGAGCGTCACCATCACCGGATTCGGTGTCTTCGAACAGCGTAAGCGGGCCGCCCGGGTCGCTCGTAACCCGCGCACCGGCGAAACCGTCAAGGTGAAGCCGACTTCGGTGCCGGCGTTCCGTCCCGGCGCTCAGTTCAAGGCGATCATTGCCGGCAAGCAGAAGATCGCTTCGAGCGGCCCGGCCGTGAAGCGCGGTGTGGCCGCCCCGGTTTCGGGTAAGACCACCGCCAAGAAGACCACCGCCAAGAAGACGGCCAAGAAGGCCGCCACCAAGGCGCCGGCGAAGACCACGGCCAAGAAGGCCGCCTCGAAGGCGCCCGCCAAGAAGGCCACGGCCAAGAAGACGGTGGCGAAGAAGACGGTCGCGAAGAAGACCCCGGCCAAGGCCACTGCTGCCAAGAAGACCACGGTCGCCAAGAAGGCCACCAAGGCCACCGCTTCGAAGGCCACCGCCAAGAAGACGGCCAAGAAGGCTCCCGCCAAGAAGACCGCGGCCAAGCGCACCGCTCGCCGGTAGCGAGGCCACAACCCGTCGCTGACGGGGGTTTTCGAGCAGGACAACACGCGAGACGGCCCGGCATCGCCGGGCCGTCTCGCATGTATGTGGGGGCTGGGATGGGGGTTCGATGGGGGCTGGAATCGGCAGTCTGCCCGGCTGGAATCGGCGGTACGCCCGGCGGAAATCGGCAGTGCGCCGGATGGATTCGGCCGGACAGGGGCCGGTACGTCGGCGTTCCAAGGATTCTCGCCGGGGCCGGGCCGTCGGCCGGCGGGGAAAAACGCCCGCCGACGGGCCGGAAAGCCGTCAGCCCCGGGGGAGATCGGCCGGAGTGAGAGCGCGGTCGAGATGGTCGGCCGCGATCAGACGGCCGTCGTGGAAGGACAGCACCCAGACGCTGCCCTTGCGGTTGCGGGCCGGTGGCAGGCTGATGCCGTCGTCGGCGGCCCACCACTCCAGCAGATCCGGAATCACCTTGCCCTGACTGCAGATCACCCGCACGGTGTCGGCGGAGACCAGGTCGCGGGCGCGTTTGCGGGCGGCATCGGGTGCTGCCGCATAACCGGATTCGGAGAACAGCGGTTCGAGTTCCACGTCCACGCCCAGCTTTTCCGCCAGCGGGGTCACAGTTTGGACACAGCGGTCCGGTGGGGCGGAGAGGATTTCGGCCGCGCCGAACGCGAGCAGGTTCGGCTCCAGGGCGCGAGCCTGTGCGCGACCGGCCTTTTCGAGCGGGCGCAGATCGTCGTCACCGGCGAAACGGTCGCTGCGACCGGCCTTCGCGTGCCGCACCAGCAGCAGGGTGGCGGTTTCGGCGGGCTGGCGCAGGAAGTTCCGGACGATGCTGCGGTCCATGGGATAGGACAGGGCGTCCATCACGGTGTCGAGACGGCGCCAGTCCAGGGCGTCGACCTCCAGATTGGATTCGAACTCCCCGTCCAGGACCCGGGCGGCCCAGTAGTCCACTCGCTTGAGCTTGCGATGCCCGGTCACCGGATACGTCACGTGGCCCAGATAGCGGCCCAGGCGCGAATTCAGGCCCGTTTCCTCGGCCACCTCGCGCACGGCCGTGACCACCGGCGTCTCACCGGGATCCAACTTCCCCTTGGGCAGCGACCAGTCGTCGTATTTGGGCCGGTGCACCAGGGCGATCTCGAGCGCGCCATCCGCCGCCGGACGCCACAGCACCGCGCCCGCCGCCAGAATATTGGCGGCGACGCGGGGATCGGCGAAATCGGCGGCAGGATCGAAGTGGGCCGGGCTCACTGGTGCACCGGACGTCGCAGCCGCATCAGGTGCTCCTGGTGATCGCGGATCTGATCGCCCGGGACGTCGGGGCCGGGCTGGGCGGTCCAGCTGCCGTCTTCCTGCAGCACCCAGCAGCGGGTGGCCGGGTGCAGCGCGGAGTCGAACACCTGGCCCAGCTGCTCGGTCAGCTTCGGATCCTTCACCTGCGCCAGCACTTCCACGCGGCGGTCCAGATTGCGGTGCATCATGTCGGCGCTGCCGATCCAGTACTCGTCCTGCGCCTGGAAGTGCAGAACACGCGAATGTTCCAGGAAGCGGCCGAGAATCGAGCGCACCCGGATGTTCTCGCTCATACCCGCGACCCCGGGCCGCAGCCCGCAGATGCCGCGCACCACGATGTCCACCGGCACCCCGGCCTGGGAGGCGCGGTAGAGGGCGTCGATGATCTGCTCGTCGACGATGGCGTTGGCCTTCAGCCGGATTCGCGCCGGTTCGCCTTGCGCGGCCAGCTCGACCTCACGCTCGATGCGTTCGATGATGCCCGCGCGCACGCCGGTCGGGGCGACCAGCAGGTTGCGGTAGTTCGCCTTTCGCGAGTACCCGGTCAGCGAGTTGAACAGGTCGGTGAGGTCCGCGCCGATCTCCGGTGCGGCCGTGAGCAATCCGACGTCCTCGTACAGGCGTGCGGTCTTGGGATTGTAATTACCGGTGCCGATGTGGCAGTAGCGACGGATGGTGGCACCCTCGCGCCGCACCACCAGGCAGGTCTTGCAGTGGGTCTTGAGCCCGACCAGGCCGTAGACCACGTGCACGCCGGCCTGCTCCAGCGCCCGCGCCCATTTGATATTGGCCTGCTCGTCGAAGCGGGCCTTGATCTCGACCAGCGCGACCACCTGCTTGCCCGCCTCGGCGGCGTCGATGAGCGCGTTGACGATGGGGGAGTCACCCGAGGTGCGGTACAGGGTCTGCTTGATGGCCAGCACCTGCGGGTCGGCGGCGGCCTGCTCGATGAACCGCTGCACGCTGGTGGAGAAGGAGTCGTAGGGGTGGTGCACCAGCACGTCGCTCTCCCGCAGGGCGGCGAAAACGTTTCGGGGCGTTTCGCGTTCGCCGAATGCGGGCGGGGTGGCCGGGACGTAGGGGGCGTCCTTGAGGTTGGGGCGGTCCACGCCGTAGACCTGCCACAGGCAGGACAGGTCGAGCAGGCCGGGCACCTGGATGACGTCGGCCGGGTCCACGTCGAGTTCGCGCAGCAGCAGATCGAGCATGTGCTCGGTCATGTCGTCGGAGACTTCCAGCCGCACCGGGGATCCGAAGCGGCGGCGGGCGAGTTCGCGCTCCAGGGCCTGCAGCAGGTCCTCGTCGCGGTCCTCCTCGACCTCCAGGTCGGCATTGCGGGTGATCCGGAACGAATGCTGTTCCACCACTTCCATTCCCGGGAAAAGCTGATCCAGGTGCGCGGCGATCAGCTCCTCCATGGGGAGGAAGGCGGCCATGGAAGAGCCTTGTGCCGCAGCGGAATCGCGGCCCGGGGAGTTATTGCCGACCGCGACCCGGCGGACCCGGACGAAGCGATCCACATTGTCGGGCACCTTGACCCGGGCGAAGTGCTCACCGCCGGTGATCGAATCCTTCACCGTCACGGCGAGATTCAGGCTCAGGCCACTGATGTAGGGGAACGGGTGGGCCGGGTCGACCGCCAGCGGGGTCAGCACGGGGAAGACCTGATCCTGGAAATATCCGGACAGGCGCTGCCGCTCGGTGTCCTCCAGATCGGCCCAGCGGATGATGGCGATGCCCTCGGCGGTCAGTGCGGGCAGCACCTGGTCCAGGAAGACGCGGGCGTGGCGCTCGCCGATCTCCTGGGTGCGGACGGCGATCATCTCGAGCTGCTCGGTGGGGGACAGGCCGTCGGCGGACCGCACCGACAGTCCGGTTTCCGCGCGGCGCTTCAGACCGGCCACCCGGACCATGTAGAACTCGTCCAGATTCGAGGCGAAAATGGCGAGGAATTTGGCGCGCTCGAGCAGCGGCTGGGAATGGTCCTCGGCGAGGGCGAGGACGCGGGCGTTGAAATCGAGCCAGCTGAGTTCCCGATTGACGTAGCGGTCCGCCGGGAGCGGCACTATGGCGGTGGGCAATGGGGTTGCCGCGGGCGGCGCCGCCGGTAGTAGCGGCGATTGCTTGACGGTATCCGTATCGCTCACTCTCACGATCATTCCTTATGTCGCGGGTGGGGTGCCGAACTGACACCGTCCATTGCAGCGCAGATCACGCCGCGTCAGCACAGTGAGGACCCGGCTCGGTGCATATCTTCGATTCCTCGACACGGCTGCGACACGCCGATTTCACGCAGCAGCGCGCCGGTGGCCGTTCCGACCCCGAGCGCGGCGGCGCGCTCGAGATCCGCGGCGGTGTCGACGTCCTGCCGCAGCCCGGGCCAATTGCCCAGCAACTCCACCGCGCCGCCGGCGACGTGACGGCGGGCGGAGTCCGGACCGAAAAGCGGGTTCAGCGCGGCGGATCCGCCGCGCACCAGCAGGGCGACGGTGCCGCTGCCCTCGTGATCGGCGACCACCGAGCGCTGATGCCCGGTGCTCGCCAGCATGTCGCAGAGTTCGGCCGGGCGCAGCGCGGGCAGATCCGCTTGCAGGGCAAGCAGATCGACCGGGCCGTGGGCCTTTCGCACCGCGGCCGCGCCCGCGGCCAGGGCGGCGTTCAGTCCGCTGGTGTGGGGCGGGATCGCGGCGGGTTCGGGATGGACCGTCGCACCCAGGTCGCGCACCAGATCGGCGACTACCGGATCCGGGGTCACCACCGTCACCGAGGCCACCCCGCGGGCGGCGGCCGCGGCGGTCACCGTGTCCGACAGCATGGCCAGCACCAGGCGTGGCCGCTGATGCGCGGGCAACCCGTCGGACAGCCGACTCTTGGCGAGTCCGAGACTCTTGACCGCGATGACCGCGTGCACGGCTGTGTTCACTGTGCCCTCCGCTCCGCTCCGGCCGCGCGCATGCCCGAATCCTCCCACTCCAAGATGACGGCCGTGTGAGCGGCGTCGAATTCCAGGAGATGCCACAACGGCATGGCCCCGATCACACACGCATATATTGAGCAGATGGCAAGGGCAGCGGTGTTGGGCGCGGGGTCGTGGGGGACCGCGTTCGCGAAGGTGTTGGCGGAGGCGGGAACCGAGACCACCATGTGGGCTCGACGGCCGGAGGTGGCCAAAGTGCTTGCCACCGAGCATCGCAATCCCTGGTATCTGCCCGATGTGGCGTTGCCGCCCCTGGCCGCGACCGATGATCCCGCAGTCGCGCTGGACGGTGCCGACATCGTGGTGCTGGCGGTGCCCTCGCAGTCGCTGCGGACCAATCTCGCGGCCTGGAAGGACCTCATCCCGGCCGATGCCACGCTGCTGAGCCTGGCCAAGGGCATCGAGACCGGCACCCTGCTGCGCATGAGCCAGGTCGTCGCGGAGGTCAGCGGCGCGGATCCGAGCCGGATCGCGGTGCTGTCGGGCCCGAACCTGTCGCACGAGATCGCGGCCGGCCAGCCCGCCGCGACCGTGGTGGCCTGCTCGGACGTGGCGCGGGCCGAGGCGGTCCAGCACGCCTGTGCCACCGGCTATTTCCGGCCGTACACCAATTCCGATGTGATCGGCTGCGAGATCGGCGGCGCCTGCAAGAACGTGATCGCGCTGGCCTGCGGCATCGCCTCGGGGATGGGGTTGGGTGACAACTCGATCGCCACCCTCATCACCCGCGGGCTGGCCGAGATCATCCGGCTCGGGGTGGCCGTGGGCGCGGAGCCGGTCACCTTCGCGGGGCTGGCGGGCGTCGGCGATCTGGTGGCCACCTGCACCTCGCCGCTGTCGCGCAATCGCTCCTTCGGGCACGCGCTGGGTGCGGGCGGCACCATGGAGACCGCGCTGGATGCCACTCATGGCCAGGTCGTGGAGGGTGTGAAGTCCTGCACATCGGTGCGGGCGCTGGCCGCGGCGCACGGGGTGGAGATGCCGCTCACCAATGCCGTGCACCAGGTGTGCCACGAGGGGCTGTCGGCGGCCGAGGCGGTCGGGCAGCTGCAGGGTCGCCGCCTGAAATCGGAATGACCCGTCCCTGGTCGGGACGACCGTGTAACACTGCCGCCATATTCGACCGGGTACGGTTCGGGGCATGACCAACAGGACCAGGGTGGCGGTGGTGTTCGGCGGCCGCAGCAACGAGCACGGGGTGTCGTGTGTCTCGGCACGCACCGTGCTGGCGAGCCTCGATCCGGAACGGTACGAGGCGGTTCCGATCGGCATCACGCGCGACGGCACCTGGGTGCTCGGCGACGCGGATCCGCGGGCGCTGTCCGCGCAGGATCGGGCGCTACCCGCGGTCGACGAACAGGGCACCGCGCTGGCGCTGACCGCCGATCCCTCGCGCGGCGGCGCACTGGTGCCGCTGGACGGCGCCGACACCGTGCTGGGCGCGGTGGACGTGGTGTTCCCGGTGCTGCACGGCGCCTTCGGAGAGGACGGCACCCTGCAGGGTCTGCTGGAGCTGGCCGAGCTGCCCTACGTGGGTCCGGGCGTGCTGGCCAGCGCGGCCGGGATGGACAAGGAGTTCACCAAGAAACTCCTTGCGGCCGAAGGTCTTCCGATCGGTGTGCAGGTGGTGCTGCGGCCCGGCGTGGCGACGGTCGCCGACGCGGACCGGGCCCGCCTGGCGCTGCCGGTCTTCGTGAAGCCCGCCCGCGGCGGGTCGTCCATCGGCATCACCAAGGTGGACAGCTGGGACGAGCTCGACGCCGCCATCGAAGCCGCGCGCCGCCACGACCCGAAGGTGATCGTGGAGGCCGGCATCGTCGGCCGCGAAGTCGAGTGCGGCGTACTGGAATTCCCGGACGGCCGGGTGGAAGCCAGTGTGGTGGCCGAGATCCGGATGCCCGAGGACGACGCCGAGGCGCCCGCCTTCTACGATTTCGACACCAAGTACCTCGACGACGTCTGCGAGTTCGACGTCCCCGCCAAGCTGAACGACGATGTGTCCCAGCAGATCCGGGAGCTGGCGGTGCAGGCCTTCCGGGCGCTGGACTGCCAGGGCCTGGCCCGCGTCGACTTCTTCGTGACCGCCGACGGTCCGGTCATCAACGAGATCAACACCATGCCCGGGTTCACCGCCATCTCCATGTATCCGCGCATGTGGGAGGCCACCGGCATCGACAACCGGACGCTGGTGAGCACCCTCATCGAGACGGCTCGCGCGCGCGGCACCGGCCTGCGCTGACCGCCGTCTCCGGGGGCCCGGTTCATCAATTCGGATGAGGGACCGGCCGTTCGGATGCGACCTGCGGGCGACGGCGTCCGCCTCGGGCCGGGCGTAGCCTCGATCAGGTGATCGTGGCTCTGACGATTCCCGGCCTGGCCCTGCTGATCATCGCGGTGGCCTTCGCCGATGTGGCCTACCGCAGGGTGACGGGGCGCACCGCGCTGCCGTGGATGCGGGCCGAGGATGGCGACCGCAGCGCGGCGGCCATCGGCCTGGAGCAGTTCGACGCGGCATTCAACTCGGCCAAGCGGCACGAGATGGAGCAGCGGCAGTCGGTGCTGATGCACCGGGAGAACCCGGGCGACGGGGACGAGGGCGTGGAGATCGACCTCACGGCTGGGAAGGCCACGCTCCGCAAGCTCTGACGGATAGAGCGAGCACCGGCAGATATATCTGCCGGACCGGCCGCCGTCAGTTCGGGATCGGGTTCGGGTCGATCGGCTTCTGCGGGATCGTCTGCTGGATGGCCGCCGAAATGTCCTGCAGCGGAGCGGGTCCGGCATTGTCGGGCATGGTCAGCGCGATATAGATGCCACGGTCCACCGCCCAGTAGGTGCCGGAGCTGACACCGCTGGTCTGGTCACGCACCTCGAACCAGTTGACGCCCGAGTCCCCATTGACCGCTTTGCTGGTCTGGATCTGATTCATGCTCGAGGACTTGACGAATTCCAGCGGCCGATCCAGGCCGCAACGCACCACGATGGGGTCGCCGCCGTCCGGCAGCTGCCAGGCGTGCGTGGCGGGCGGCGCGGGCTGCACCAGCTCGGAGGTGGTGTAATCGCCGATCTTGTCGGGCAGCGCGGGCATCAGGGCGGTGCACTCCGGCCCGGACGCGGTGGGCGCGGGCACGGCGCCCAGGACCAGCGGCTCGCGGCTGTGATGACGATTGGCCAGCACACCCATGACGAGCAGTCCGACGACCAGCGCGACCGGGAGGGCGACGGCGGTGGCGATGAGAGCCGGCGAGCGGCGGACCTCATAGTCCTCGTCCGAGTCCTGGCTCGCGGCAGCCGCTTCAACGGCGTCGGAATCCTTCGACTGGGCGGCGTCCGAGTCCTTCGACTGGGCGGCGTCCGAGTCCTCCGACTTCGCGGCGTCTGCGGTCTCCGCCGCCGTGGCGTCGGCGGCCTTGGCCGCGTCGGCTTCGGTCGCGTCGGTGCGCTCCGGCGTGGTGTCCGGTTCGGTGCCGCGGGTGTCGTTGCTCATCCGGTCGTCGGTCCCCGATCGTGGCGTGCCGGGCACGCGTCCCGGCTGCTGGTCGTCGATTGCGGGTTCGAGGGTACCGTCGAGCGGTCAGGCGTCCGCATCACACTCGTCCCGAAGGAGACCGCCATCACCGCCAGCAGCAGGCCGCGGTCCGTTCCGGCCGCCCGCACCGTGGGCGAGCTCGGGGAATTCGGGCTCATCGCGCTGGTCAACCAGGGGCGGACGCAGACGCCGGGGGTGCTGCTCGGTCCGGGCGACGACGCGGCGGTGATCGCCGCGCCCGAGGGCCGGTTCGTGGTGACCACCGACATGCTGGTGCAGGACCGGCACTTCCGCACCGACTGGTCGAGCGCGCACGATATCGGCCGCAAGGCCATTGCCCAGAACGCCGCGGACGTGGTTGCCATGGGCGCCGTGCCCAGCGCCTTCGTGGTGGGCCTGGGCTGCCCGTCGGACACCCCGGTCGAATTCGTGCGCGCGCTGGCGGACGGCCTGTGGGCCGAGGCGGGGCGGGCCGGGGCCTCCATCGCGGGCGGCGACATGGTGCGCAGCCCGCTGCTGATCATTTCGGTGACGGCGTTCGGCGATCCGCGCCGCGCGCCCATCAAGCTGTCGGGGGCGCGGCCGGGCGATGTGGCGGCGGTGGCCGGGCGGCTGGGCTGGTCGGCCGCGGGGCTGGCGGTGCTGACGGCCGGGGCCGACGTCGCCGAGTTCGCGGACGTGGTTGCCGCGCACCGGGTTCCGCGGCCGCCGTACGAGGCGGTGCTGGAGCTACCGGACACTGCGGAGATCACCGCGCTGACCGATGTGTCGGACGGGCTGCTCGCCGATCTCGGGCATATCGCCGAATCCTCCGGCGTGGCCATCGATCTGGCGGCGGCGACGCTGACCGATCCTGGACTGGCGGCGGTGGGGAAGGCGCTGGGCGTCAACCCCCTCGACTGGATTCTGACGGGCGGCGAAGACCACGCATTCGCAGCGACTTTCGCCGATTCGGGCGATGTACCGGAGGGCTGGGTGCGCATCGGACAGGTCCGCGCCGGCGCGGGCGTCACCGTCGACGGCACCCTCCGGTCCGGACCGGCCGGTTGGGAATCCTTCGCATAGCCGGGTCCGGTACCGCGATGAAACTCGACACGATAAGTTTTCCCGACATGGGTGCGAAACCACTGTCGGAAGTCATCGATACGGGCTGGGCCGAGGCCCTCGAGCCGGTGACCGACCGCATTGCCGCGATGGGTGAATTCCTGCGAACCGAAAATGCCGAGGGGCGTGGCTATCTCCCGAAGGGGGAGAACGTGCTGCGGGCCTTCCAGCGACCGTTCGACAAGGTGCGGGTCCTCATCGTCGGCCAGGATCCGTATCCGACGCCGGGGCATCCGGTGGGGCTGAGTTTCTCGGTGGCCCCGGATGTTTCGCCCATTCCGCGCAGCCTGTCGAACATCTACTCGGAATACTCCAAGGATCTCGGCTTCCCGACGCCGTCCAACGGTGATCTGTCGCCGTGGTGCGATCAGGGGGTGCTGATGCTGAACCGAGTGCTGACCGTGCAGCCGGGCCAGCCGGCCTCGCATCGCGGCAAGGGCTGGGAAGCGGTGACCGAGCAGGCAATTCGCGCGCTGGTGGCCCGGGACCAGCCGCTGGTGGCGATTCTGTGGGGCCGCGACGCCTCGACATTGAAGCCCATGCTGGGCAGCGCTCCGTACATCGAATCCGCCCACCCCTCACCGCTGTCGGCTTCGCGAGGATTCTTCGGTTCTCGGCCTTTCTCCCGAACCAACGAATTGCTGGGTACCCTAGGGGCCGCGCCGGTGGACTGGCGTCTGCCGTAGCGCTGATCCGTTACCTGATTCAGGAGCATGTGTATGCAGAAGAAGACTGCCCGTGGTGTTTTCGTCGCGCTGGCCGCGGGTGCCGCGCTGGCCGCGGCCCCGGCCGCCGCGAACGCCGAGCCGTTGACGCTGGACCCGTACGTCCCCGACGCGACGACCACCACCGTCACCCCGGTCGGCAGCCTGCTCGACACCAACAGCGTGAGCGGCCTGTCGTCGAACGTGACCTCGCGCCTGGCATGCGTGCTGCAGTCGATCAGCCAGCAGGTGGACTGCATCAACGGCGCGGCGTGATCCCGGGCGTCGGGCGCCGGTCCTCGTCGCGCGGCGCCCGGCGCACCATCCGTACCTGCATTGCGGGACTGAAGGCTTCGACTCGGCGTTCCCCGTCGAGTTCGAAGCCGTACTTTTTGTAGAAGGCCTGCGCGCGGGGGTTCTCTTCGAACACCCAGAGTGAGGTGTCGGCGTCGCCCGGCAGCACCGTGCGCATCAGCTCGTCGGCGAGGCCGGTGCCGTAGTAGGCGGCACGCACGTACATGGCATTGAGTTCCCGTGGCGTGGGTGAGTTCTCCTCGGCCGCGGGGCCGGCGGCCGCGAATCCGACGACGATGTCGTCGACGACGGCGACCCACACCTGCCCCGGATGCTTCACCCGAACCCGGTCCCAGGCGGCGGCGCGCTGATCCACATCGAAGGCGTCCAGCACGTGCTGGGGGATCAGGCCCTGATATGCCTCACGCCAGCAGGCGACGTGGCAGGCGCCGAGGCTGTGGGCGTGCTCGGCCCCGAGCGGGACCACCCGCCATTCGCTCATGCATCCTCCCACTGCAGACAAAAGCCCCGGATCACCCAATTCTGGGTGCCGGGGCTTCTGTGGAAAAGCTGATTCAGCCGCGAACGACCTTGCCCGCCTTCAGGCAGGAGGTGCAGACGTTCATGCGGCGGGTGTTGCCAGGGGCAACCTGGGCGCGCACGGTCTGGATGTTCGGGTTCCAGCGACGGTTGGTGCGCCGGTGCGAGTGCGAAACCGACTTACCGAAGCCGGGGCCCTTGGCGCAGACGTCACAGACGGCAGCCATAGTCGCGAGCTCCTTCATGTCATAGTGGGACGCGCTGCACGGTGTACAGCGTGTCCGAAAGCCTAATGTCTTGGACGTACCTACCAGCAAATCGCTGGTGAACGCGGGCCGATACCTGAGAGAGCAGGACCGTGCCTGCGTGAGGCAACCGCACAAGAGTAGCCAACCCCGCCCGGGCGTGTCCAATCAGCCCCCCGGGCACGGTTCCGTATGCGGCGGACGAATGCCAGGTGGCGGCGTGGTGTCGGTTGCCCCGACTAGGCTGGCGGCCGGGATTCCACGACGCGAGAGGACGGTGACGGTGCCCGGGGTAGCGGACGCGTTCGACGGTCACGAGGGCCTGGATGGAACCGCCCTGCTGAGGTGGGGCCGGCTCGCCCTGAGCGCCCTGGAACGCCACCGGGACGAGATCAACGCTCTCAATGTCTTCCCCGTCGCCGACTCCGACACCGGCACCAATCTGCTCAGCACCATGCGGGCAGCCGTCAGCGGTGCCGAGGCAGTGCGCACGAACGAGCCAGAGGTGCGCACGAACGAGCCGGAGCTGTCCGCTCGGGCGGTTGCCACGGCCATGGCCAGAGCGGCGACCATCGGAGCGCGGGGCAACTCGGGGATCATCCTGTCCCAGGTGCTACGCGGGATAGCGGACGCGGTGGCCGCGGGGCCGCTGACGGAGCAGGCGCTGCGGGTGGCGTTACGGCAGGCCGCGCGGCTGGTACGGGAGGCGCTGAGTTCGCCGGTCGAGGGGACCATGCTCACGGTGCTGGAGCGGGCTGCCGAGCGGGCCGCCGACTGTTCGGAGCGGGATCTGGTCGCGGTGGCGCTGGCAGCGGCCGATGGAGCGGCCAAGGCGTTGGGGGAGACGCCCACCCAACTGGGGGTGCTGCGCGAGGCCGGGGTGGTGGACGCCGGGGCGCGCGGATTGCTGGTACTGCTCGACGAATTGGTGGCGGCGGCCGGTGGGAGTGCGCCGACGCGACCGGCTTACCGGCGCGGCGCACCGGAACAACACGGGGTGAGCGCCACGGGCGAGCTCGACACGGAAGCTCCGGGCGCAGGGCCGGGGACAGCTGCGGGAGCAGTGTCGAATCCGGTTGTCGCGGTGGCGAATTCGGTTGTGACCGGCTCGTTCGGCCGGGCGGCGGTGGCCGCGCCGCACTACGAGGTCATGTTCCTGGTGCGCGGGACCGACGAGGAGCGGATCGCCGCCCTGCGGGATCGGCTCGGCGCGCTGGGGGATTCGGTGGTCGTCGTGGGTGACGGGTCGCAGACCTGGTCGGCGCACGTGCACTGCGCCGATGCGGGGGCGGCGGTCGAGGCCGGGCTCGAGACGGGGGCGCTGAGCGGGATTCGTATCGAGACGCTGACGGTGTCCACCCATCTCTCCGGCGGGACGGATCGGGCGATTCTGGCGGTGGCGGCCGGGGCGGGCGCGGTGCGGCTGTTCGAGGACGCGGGTGCCGTGGTGCTGGAGGGCGATGTGACGGCGGATGTGCTCCTCGAAGCGATTCGCGCGGTCCGGCAGCGGGAGGTACTGGTGCTGCCGAACGGGGCGCTGCCCGCGCACGAGCTGGTGGCGGTGAGCGTGGCGGCGCGGGACGGGCAGCGGGAGGTGCTGATGCTGCCGTGCGGGTCGATGGTGCAGGGGCTGGCGGCGCTGGCCATGCACGATACGGGGCGGGCCGCGGCGGACGACGCCTTCGCCATGTCGGAGGCGGCGGCCGGGACACGGTGGGGGGCTTTGCGAATGGCGCCGGAGCGGGCGCTGACCATGGTGGGGATGTGCGAGGCGGGGGACGGGCTCGGCCTGGTGGGCCACGATGTGGTGGTGATCGATCCGGATGTGCGGGCGGCGGGGCGCACGCTGCTGGACCGGATGCTCGGGCTGGGCGGGGAATTGGTGACCATGCTCACCGGATGCGATGCGCCGGAATGGCTTTCCGCTGATCTGGCCGGGCATGTGGCCGCGGGTTTCCCGGGTGTGGAAGTGGTGGTGTACCCGGGCGGGCAGGCCGGTGACCTGGTGCAGATCGGGGTGGAATAGATGGCGACACTGGCGGATCGGCTCGACCACGTGCTCGGGGTCAAGGCGGCCGAGGGGCTGCAGGAGCACTTCGACATGCAGACGGTGGAGGACCTGCTGCGGCACTATCCGCTGCGCTACGCCACCCAGGGGCAGCCGCTCACCGAGGAGGCGCCCGAGGAGGGCCAGCACATCACGGTGATGGGCCGGGTCACCAAGACCGAGCTGCGGCCCATGAAGAATCGGCGTGGCAGCCTGCTCAAGGTGACTCTGGACACCGGCGGCCCGCGCCCGGTGGAGATCACCTTCTTCAATGGCGACAAGGTGCGTTATCTGGTGAAAGAGGGTGTGCGGGCGATGATGTCGGGCACCGTGCACTGGTGGCGGCCCGACCGCTGGAACCTCTCGCACCCGGACTATCTGATCCTGCCGGAAAAGGGTGACGGGTCGATCGAGAGCCTCACCACCGTGCGCGGCGGCGGTGCTTTGCGCGGCCTGGCGCAGAGTGCGAAAGGTGCGGGGGGAGTGGATGTCTCGTTCTTCGAGCGCGAATTCATCCCGGTGTACCCGTCGACCGCCAAGGTGCAGAGCTGGGATCTGCTGCGCTGCATCCGCCAGGTGCTCGACCAGCTCGACCCCATCGACGATCCGCTGCCGGAAGCGTTGCGGACCGAGCACGCGCTGTTGCCGGTCTCCGACGCGCTGCGCCTGATCCACCTACCCGAGCACAAGGCCGATATCGAAGCCGCCCGCGGCCGTTTGCGTTTCGACGAGGCGATGGCCCTGCAGCTGGTGCTGGCCGAGCGCCGCCATCAGGTGGAGGGCCGGGCGGCCAAGTCGTGCCCGCCGCGCACCGACGGCATCGCGGCCGCCTTCGACAAGCGGCTGCCGTTCGAGCTGACCGAGGGGCAGCGCACGGTCATCGACGAGATCTCCGCCGACCTGTCGCGCAGCCATCCCATGCACCGGCTGCTCCAGGGCGAGGTGGGTTCGGGCAAGACCATCGTGGCCCTGCACGCCATGCTGCAGGTGGTGGACAACGGCCAGCAGTGCGCGCTGCTCGCGCCGACGGAAGTTCTTGCGGCGCAACACTATCGGTCCTTGACGAAGATGCTCGGCGATCTCGGCAACGCGGGGGAGCTGGGCGCGGCCGACCAGGCCACCAAGGTGGTGCTGGTGACCGGCTCGATGTCGGCGGGCCAGAAGAAGGCGGCCCTGCTGGACGCGGTCACCGGCGAGGCGGGCCTGGTGATCGGCACGCACGCCCTGATCCAGGACAATGTGGAGTTCTTCGATCTGGGCATGGTGGTGGTCGACGAGCAGCATCGCTTCGGCGTGGAGCAGCGGGATGCCCTGCGCGCCAAGGCCAAGGACGCCGCCAGCCCGCACCTGCTGGTCATGACGGCCACCCCGATTCCGCGCACCATCGCCATGACCACGCTGGGCGATCTGGAAACCTCGGTGCTGACCCAGCTTCCGCGCGGCCGCTCCCCGATCACCTCGAAAGTCGTTCCCGCCAAGATGAAACCGGCGTGGGTGGATCGGGCGTGGGAGCGCATCGGCGAGGAGGTGGCGCAGGGGCGTCAGGCCTATGTGGTGTGCTCGCGCATCGGCGACGAGGAGGAGAACGGAAAGGGCAAGGGCCGCAAGTCGAAAGCCGAGGAGGAGAAGGAGGGGCCCACCACCCACTCGGCGGTCGACATGTACGAGATGCTCGGCTCCGGGGCCTTCAAGGACCTGCGGGTGGGCCTGTTGCACGGTCGGCTGCCGGCCGATGAGAAGGATCGCGTCATGCGGGCCTTCAATGACGCCGAGATCGATGTGCTGGTGTGCACCACGGTGGTCGAGGTCGGTGTCGACGTCCCGAATGCCACGGTCATGGTGATCGTGGACGCGGATCGTTTCGGCGTGAGCCAGCTGCATCAGCTGCGCGGCCGCGTCGGCCGGGGCAAGCATGCGGGCCTGTGCCTGCTCATCACCGAGACCAATCCGATGGGCACGGCCATGGCCCGGTTGGAGGCGGTCGCGGGCACCACCGACGGCTTCGAACTGGCGGTGCTGGATCTGCGGCAGCGCCGCGAGGGCGATGTGCTGGGCTCGGCGCAGTCGGGCACGGCCCGTAGCCTGCGCCTGCTGTCGCTGCTCGACGACCTCGAAGTCATCACGGCCGCACAGCAGCTGGCGCGCGAGATCGTCGAGTCCGATCCGGGCCTGCGGAACCATCCCGGCCTGGCGAGCATGATGCGCGCGGCCGTGGACGGCGAACGCCTGGAGTATCTAGCCAAGTCCTGACGGCTCAGCCGTCCGTGGGCTCCGGGGTCAGCTGCGCCAGTTCGTTCCACCGGGCGAGTTCTTCGTCGTGCGAACCCGTGAGCGTGGCCTCGGTGACGTCGACCGCGGCCGCGTCATCGCTGTCGCCGTCGCGGGTGAGCAGCAGCAGCGGCCAGGTGGGGCGGCCGGGTTCGGCCCCGTCGAACGGCTGCCAGGTCCAGGGTCCGCCGAAGCGCCACGCGCGCCCGCCGGCGTCGGCGACTTCGTCGCCGATCTCCAGGAAGGCGTATGGGCGGAACCGTAGTTCGACGCGCCGGGGGATGTCGTCCTCGGGGTCGAACGCGGCGCCCTGATCGTCGAGCTCCGGATCGAAGGACTGTCCCGCGCGCAGGTAGGCGACCTCCCGCCGCGGCCGCGGCAGCCACCCCGTCACGCGCGGCGGATCGAAGTGCCGCACGGCGACGACGTGGACGACGGTCGGCGGAATCCCGATGCGGCAGTCGGCCTCGGCAGCGAGTTCCCCGGCGGCGGGCTGGATCCGGAACACTTCCCGTTCCCATCCGGGCGTGTCCGGCCCGGCCGCCACCGCCACCACGCCGTTCCACCGCACTCCGTCGCTCGCCGGATCCACGGCCCACCACGGCCATTCGACGAAGACATCGTTCGCCGTCACCTCGGTTACCCGCGCCGCGGTGAACGGACAGGACAGCTCGAGGATGTCGCCAACCCGGTATTCGAACGCCACAGCCACCGAACCTAACCCGTTCCCACCCCCGCCGTCGCATTCCGCGGGACCGGCCGGTCTCGGGTAATGATGGCGGACGGGTGGGTGCGGGCGTCCGGAAAGTCAGCCGGCGGCGGGGAATTCGTCGGCCTTCACGCCCTGGATGAAGGCTTCCCACTCCCGGACAGTGAAGAGCAGCACCGCGCCGTTGCTGCCTTCCTTGCTGTGCGCGACCACGATGCCGCGGCCGGGCCAGTAGCCGACCTGGACGCAGCTGCCTCGAGGGCCGCCGGCCGTCCGCAGTTGAAGTCCTGCGGGCAGATCTGCCTGGGTGATCATGGGGGCGGTTCCTTTCGTCCTTTCACAGGTCGGGTCGGACGCGAGGCGAGGAAGAGCAGCCGGGGTCCACGATGCGGGACAGCGCCGTCTGGCATCGGCTGAACGAATGCGAACACGGGGTCCGGAGACGGCCGGATGACCGATTGTTCGACGGCGTTCACACTACCGGGTAGCCGCTGGGTGCGCGCCCGATCGATTGCAAATCGGTGACCCGTCATGGGGATTCAAGATCGACGGCTCGGCACGGGTACAGACACGTTCGCCCGTACGGAATTCGGCGATGCCGTCCGTACGGGCGAACAGGGATGCTGCCGGGTGGATTCTCACACTTCGAGGTCCTCCTCGATGCCCTCGAGGCGGTGGCGGGCCATGGCCAGGTTGGCGCGGCCGCGGTCCAGGGCGAGATAGGGGAACAGGCCCTTGGATTTACGGCCGGTCATCGGCCGGATGACGTGGTACTGGCCGCTGAGCGTGATGAGGATGTCCTCGATGTCCTCTTTGATGCCCAGCTGATCGATGGTCCGCATCTTGGCTCTGACCACCTCGGTATTGCCGGCCGCGGCGACCTGGAGATCCAGCGCCTTGGAGCTGCCGAGCATGCCGCGTTGCTGTTCCAGGCGCTGTAGTTCGAGGACGAGTTCACTGTCCATGATCGTCCTCGGCAAATTCGGCGAGAATTGCCCGCAGCTGGTATCGCGCCATGGCGAGATTGCCGGTGTCGCCGTCGAAGAGGATGTGCACGAAAAGCCGTCCTTCGAAATCGCCGTCGATCAAATTCAGCAGGTGATATCCCTGGGTTCCGCAGACGATGATCTCGGTGATGTCGTCGCCGGTGCGGCCGGTGACGAGTGCCGGGGAGGTGAGCACGGAGCGCACGACATCGGTTGCGGCAGCACGTCTTCGTGTTGGTGCGCGACGGACACCTGCCCGCCGGGGGCATCGGAAGGCGCGGTGCTACCGGGGAACTCGGCGGTAGCCGGGCGGGCGCTCGGCGCGGTGTGTGGGAATCTCAGCGGGGCAGACGGGGATACGGCAGATCCGAACTGGTGTGCTCGCTGATCGCCAGCGGCCGCCCGATCTGTGGGAAGGCGCGCTGGGCGCAGCCGGGGCGCTCGCACACCTTGCAGCCCGCGCCGATGGGCGCGGCCGCGGCCGGATCGTCCAGCTCCAGGCTGCGCGAATACACCAGCCGGTCGGCGTATTCGATGTCGCAGCCCAGCCCGATGGCGAATTCCTTTCCGGCCGTGCCGAATCCGGTCGGGGTGGGCGCGGTGGTGCGGGCCACCCACAGGTAGCGCCGCCCGTCGGGCATGGCGGCGATCTGGGACAGCATGCGGCCGGGATGATTGAACGCCTCGTGCACCACCCACAGCGGGCAGCTGCCACCCACCCGGGAGAAGTGGAAGGCGGTGGCGGACTGGCGTTTCGAGATATTGCCCGCGCGATCGGTGCGGATCAGGAAGAACGGCACCCCGCGCTGGCCCTGCCGCTGCAGGGTGCTGAGCCGATGGCAGACGGTCTCGAAGCCGACCTCGAAGCGCAGGCTCAGCAGGTCGATGTCGTAGTGCAGCTCCTCGGCCGAGCGCAGGAACTTGCTGTACGGCAGGACGAGCGCGCCGGCGAAGTAGTTGGCCAGCCCGATCCGGGCCAGGGTGCGGGATTCGCCGGTGAGCGCGGGACTTTCGTCGAGAACCTCGTCGAGCAGGCCGCCGTGCAGCAGGAAGGCCAGGGTGGTGGCGATCTGGAAGGCGCGCTGCCCGGGCCGCAGCCGCCGGGCCAGGGTGAGGGTGCGGGTCTCGGGCTCGTAGTGGCGTTTGGGGATGTTCGGATCGGCGCCGTCGCCGCGGACCAGGACGGTGACCCCGGCGCGTTCCTCCGCGACCCGGGCCAGCTGCCGGTCGAGGGAGCCGATGGTGAGCCCGCTCTCCTCGAACAACCGCTCGGCCGCGAGATCCAGCTGGGCGATGTGGTTGTGGTGATCGTAGAAGAAGTCGCGCACGTCCTCGTAGGGCATGGGGACGCCGGGTGCGCCGGTAGGGGTGGCCACCTTGGAGGACAAGAGATCCAACTGGTCGGTCGCGGCACGTAGTCGGCGGTGCATGGCCACAACGATTTTCGCGACCTCGGGCATGCGGGTGGCCAGGTCCTCGACCTCGGCCACCGGCGCGGCATTGCCGCCCGCGGCCTCCACCAGGATCTCGTGCAGGTCCGAGACCAGTCGCGCGTCGGAGTCCGCGGCGAAGAACTGCACATCGAGGTCGAAGGTGGAATTCAGTTTCAGCAGCACGGGAATGGTGAGCGGTCGCTGATCACGTTCGAGCTGGTTGAGGTAGCTGGGGGACAGGTCCAGGGATTTGGCCAAGGCCGCCTGGGTCATCCGCCGTTCCTCGCGCAACCGCCGTAGTCGGGCGCCCGCATACATCTTGCGCACGTGCAGGATGGTACCGATTCGGCTTCGCAAACATCGCAATTTGAGGAGACTCGCCGCAACTTCGCCGACCCTGCGTGGCACTTCGCCATGGCGGACGGCCTGCGTAGCATGCGAATTCGATGCTACGAGCGGTTTTGCGCGCGAGTCCCCATCGTACGACCAACCCGACGCTGCCGCCGGGGAACGAGGTCCGGAATGTACGCCGAAATCAGCGGGCTCACCCCAGAATCAGGTGAACCTGGAGTTCGCCGACCAGGAACCCGAGCACCGCGCCGATGGCCACCAGCTTCCATTCGTCCTGTTTGAATGCCGGGCGCAGCAGGCCCTCGTACTCGTCGTCGGTGAGTTGCTTCGTCTTCTCGATGACGAGGTTGCGCACATCCAGGGCCTCGATGGCGTGCTGATCGAAACCGGAGTGCGCGGCGGCCTTGACGTGATCGAGCACGAAGGTGACCGCGTCGCGTTCCAGGGCGGTGTAGCTGTCGCGGGCGACCATCATCATGAGCGGCCGGGCCGGGCCGGTCTGTAGTTCGAGGAACTCGCTGACGTGCCGGCTCAGTAGGGAGGCCAACCGGTCGGCACGCTCGCCATTGAGGACCGCCTCGAGAATGCGTGCGGGGGTGAGGATCTCGGTGGCGATGAGATCGCCGTAGTCGGTGCAGACCTGCTCCCGGCGCTTGTGGAACAGGCCCTGCCACTTGAACGGTCCGATACCGACCGGGCGGATCGGACGGAAGATCATCTGCAGCGCCAGCCAGTCGGTGATCAATCCGGTGAAACCGCCGAAAGCGGGCATGAGCAGCGGGGAGTGGGTGAGCGCCCAGGTGATCATCTGCACGAAGCCCAGCACCGTGCCGAAGATCAGGCCCGAGCGCACGATGAAGCGCAGCTCGTTGCGGCCCACCCGGCGTACCATCTCCACCAGCAGCGACTTGTCGTCCACCAGCGCGCTGATGGCCATGCCGCGCAGATCCATCACCTGGTCGATATTGGTGCGCAGGTCGTAGACGATGTCCTCGATCAGCTGCGGCAGATCCCGTTGCGCGCGTTCGATGATGGCACGCTGGGCGGCGTCGGGCATGTTCACCCAGAGCCGGGGCTGATGCTTCATCATCATGGCGCGGACCATGTAATCGACACCGGCGTCGAGGGGTTCGCGCAGCCGCGTGGTCAGCTCGGCGACATCGATGCGGGCGATGATGTCCTGCGGATCGATGAGCTTGCCGAACATGAGATCCACCGCGATGGTCGCCATGCGCGGCGCGGAGCGTGGAATGACACCCTGCCAGCCCAGCCACGGTGGGATGCCCTTGAATTCGAGCGGATACATCAGCATCTGCACGGCGACGATCTTGGTCACCCAGCCGATGAGGGCGGCGACGAGCGGGATGGAGCAGTACAGCAGCCAGTGGTCGGCGAAATCCGCGATCAACCCTTCACCCCGGTGGTTGCCATGCCTGCTCCTCGGTGCAATTATTCGTATTCAGCCGTACGGCTATTTGTGCCGCGGCTCAGGCTAGGAGACCCGCGTGCCCACTGGCAAGACCGAGAGCTCACCGCCCACCCAGCGCGTGATCTCCATCGTGGAACTGCTGGCCGCCCAGGACGACTCGCTCACCTCCGCCGAGATCGCCGACAGCCTGGACCTGAACCGCTCCACCACCGGAGCGATCCTGGCCGCGCTCGCCGAAGGTGGCTGGGTGCGCCGGCGGCCCGATCTGCGCTATGAACTCGGCGAGCGGCTCGCCGCGGTCGGGGCGCGCGCCGCGCTGGGGCAGCGCGATCGCGCCTGGCTGGACCGGGAATTGGCGCGGCTGGCCGATCGCGTCGACTGTGGTGCGGCGCTGACCGCGCTCAGCGGCGGCCATCTGAAGTTCGTCGCCGTCACCCGCGACCGCCTCACCGTGGGAATGGAGTCCGGCGTACGGATTCCGCTGCTCGCGCCGGCCGGGGCCGCGATCATCGCCCACACCGGAGCGGCGCGCCAACGGGATTGGATCGACACCCGCGGGGCCGAGCGACGTGACGAATATCGCGCCGTCCTCGATACCCTGCGCACCGCAGGCTACTGTGCCTGGCGGTTGGAACGCGACAGCCTCCCGGGAGTCCGGGTGCTCTCCGAGGTCGCCGACCACCTCGCCGAACATCCGGGAAACACGGAGCTGCAGGGCAAGGTGCTGGCACAGCTGGCGACCTTCGGCGGCAGTGCCTACGACCAGCAGACCTTCGACAGCGACGCGACACTGCCGCTCAGTTACATGAGTGCCCCGGTTTTCGACGGCGGCGGCCACGCGGTCATGGAATTACAGATCGGCCCCCTGCGCGAGGACGTCACCCGCACCGAACGCCGCCACTACCTCACGGAATTGTCCGCGGCCGCCCGCCGCATCGGCGACGGGCTCGAGCCCGTCAGTCATCGCCCCACACCACCGCCTGCGCGGCGATGACCGCGGTGCCGTTGAATGTCACCGCCGGTGATCCGTGCAATCGATACCCCTCGTCCAGCAGTGCGCTGATCCGCTCGCAGAAGGTCGCGTCGTCGGGACCGGTGATCAGTCGATAGCGCAGTCGCGGTTGCTCGGTCATGACGCCAGCCTAGGGACGGCGGATTCCGGAGGGGCGGGCGCTATTGCATGTCGCGGGTGGTCGCGATGAGGAATTGAATGGTGTCCTGGACCTTCTGGTCCGTCATCTTCAGTGGGACCGAGCTCGTCGCGGCGATCTTGTCATCGATCGCCAGCATCCCTTCCCAGGTGCCGACCCGGGTCAGGTAGCTGTCGTCCGGGGTGCGCCAGACGTCCTCACCGAAACCGTCCAGGCGCTGGTAGCGGGCGCCGATCGGGTCGGTGTGGTCCGGCTTGCGCATATTGCGGACCGTCAGCCACGCCACGTAGGGGGCACGGCGCTGCAGGTTCAGGTAGCAGGATCCGGTGGTGTCGATCGAAGCGTCGATCGTGCCCTGGCTGAGTTCGGCCACCTGCACCTCGGGAACGCCGAGCGTGTTGTGGAAGAAGTCGATCATCCGCGTGCACAGATCCCGGTTCGAATGCGCGGAAGTCGTTGCGGCGGGACTGATTTGGGTTGCCGGGGACGATCCGCATCCCGCCAGCGCCAGCACGGCCACGACCGGCAGGCACCGGACCCCCCACTGCTTTCCGATCACCTCGACCTCCTGTCCGGGCCGCAGCGTAACAGGACCGGCGGGTCCGGCCAACCGCGCTGGCGCAAGTGCGCCGGGCCGCCCATCAAGCGCCACAACAACTCTCGACGCGGAGGACGTCGACCGGGCACGGTCAGAGCACCTTCACGATCGCGGGCACGACCTTCTGGACCAGGACGTCGGGGGAGCGGTCGGTCCAGGTCTGGAAGGACTGGACGGTGGCGGGATCGTCGACGATCACCAGCCTGGCGTGGGAGAGGCTGGAGGAGAGGAAGCTGCTGGGCAGGCCGCGCAGGCCGCCGTTGCCCGCCTGCCGGTCGGTACGCACGACGATCACGATATCGACGTCGGGGACCGAGACGTCGGAGGGGGACAGTGGGCGCGGCGACGCCTCGCCGGGCTGGGCGCGGTAGTCGGTGCTGTAGCGAAAGCCGATGTCCACCAGGAACTTCGCCTGATCGCTGGTGTCCAGGTCGGCGGAGAGGCTGCCGTCGCCGAAGTTGAACGCGGCGGCGGTCTTGTTCTGGAAGGTGGGGTGGGCGGAGCGAACCTGATCCAGCGCATCGGTGTGCACGGTGGTGGTCGCGCCGGTCGAGCCGCCGGACTCGTGGTTGGCGGCCAGGAAGGCGGTGACACCCGAAATGCCGAGCAGCACAACGATTGCCGCGATGGCCGGAGCGAGCCGGCGCCGTCGGCGCGGCTCGGGGACGACCGGTGCGGCGGACGGCGTCCGGCCCTGCAGTGCCAGCGCCGCGTCATGGGTGAAATCGTGGCAGGTGGCGTAGCGGTGGTCCGGATCCTTGGCCAGCACCTTGGCGATGACCGCGTCCAACGCCGGCGGCAGATCCGGGCGCAGCCGGCTCAGCGCGGGCGGCGGCTCCTGGAGGTGACCCAGGGTGGCCTGGGCCAGGGATGTCACCGGGAACGGGGTGCGGCCGGTGAGCAGCTTCACGAACGCGCAGCCCAGGCTGTAGATGTCGCCGCGATGGTCGAGCGGCCCGGCGACCAGGCGTTCGGGCGGCGCGTAGGCCAGCGTCGCCATCAGGCCGTCGGTGGCGGTGAGCTCGCGGCCGTCGGTAATCGATTTGGCCACACCGAAATCGGTGAGCAGCACCCGCTCCTCGCCGCCGGGCTCGGCGTCCGGTTCACCCGGCGCGAGCAGGAAGTTCGCGGGCTTCACATCCCGGTGCAGCAGCCCGCGCCGGTGCGCGTGGTCGAGGGCCTTGCCGACCTCGGTGATGATGCGCAGTGCCCGCTGCGGCGCCATCCCGGCGGGGTTCTTCTTCAATTCCACGGCGGCGTCGGTGCCGGGCACGTACTGCATGGCGATCCACAGCCGGCCGTCCTCCTCGCCGCGCGCGTAGACCGTGACGATATTCGGATGATCCAGTTCCGCCGCGAGATTCGCCTCGCGCTCGAACCGCGCCCGGTAGTGCTCGTCGTGGGACAGATCGGCGCTGAGCACCTTCAGCGCGTCCAGCCGCCGCGGGAACATCGGATCCTGCACCAGATACACGGTGCCCATGCCGCCACTGCCGAGCACTCGGATCACCCGGTGGCCGCCCACGATCGTGCCCGGCCGCAACGGCATGGACATCCTCCCTCAGCACTGCCGGGATCCCGACCTTACGAATGTAGCAACGATCGTCACGCCCGGCCCGGCATCAGATGTGCCCGTAGGCCAGTAGCTCGTACTGTGCCGAAAGTCGTTGGCGCAGATCCTGGGACTGGTCGGCGAACACCTCGGCGACAAAGTGGTCGTAGGGCAGATAGCACATGAATTTCGCTCCGGCGGCGTTCTTCTCGTCCTTCAGCTGCAGGCACCGGGCGGTCGCCAGGCCGGGCGGCGGGTCGATGGGCTGGTACCGGTCGCCCAGCTCGTCCACGAAGGCGCCGGTGAGCCGCTGCGCGCCGGCCGCGTCCCGGGCCCGGTAGACGCCGGAGAGAGCGTGTGCCACCAGGTCCACCCCGGCCTCGTCGAAGGCGCGCCGGGTGGCCGCCGGCCGATCGTCGAGGGTCAGGGCGGCGTGCGGACTGTACAGTCCCTCGGTCGCCCAGATCTGGCCCTTGCCCGGCGGCAGGGTGCGGCCGAGCAGATCCTCGGGATCGGCGGCCAGCCCGGCGAGCTGATCCAGCGGGGTGGGCCGGTAGTCCCGCATGGCCTCGATCGTCTTGTCCAGCACCAGTTTCGCCGTGTCCAGCAGAGTCCCCGGACCGTCGGGCACCGTGAGGTCGTCCTCGATGTAGAGCCAGTAGAGGTAGTCGTCCCGCGCGTAGGTGGCCTTCACCCATTCGAGCGAGGTCAGCGCCGCCTTGGCGGTGGGGTACCCGGGAATCTGTAGCGGCCCCTTGTCCGGATAATCCGGACTGGCCAGTCCGGCAAGGAAATTCCCGGCCGCCGTGGCCTGCTCGGGCTTCGCGAACCGCAGCACCGTGATGTCCACGTTCAGCCCGAGCGTGGTGTCGGACCGATGCCGCCCGCCCGACTCCCAGCCCGAGATCAGGCCCGGCGCTTTGTCATTGAAATTGTCGATGCTGATCGGCGGGTAGTCCGCCGTGATCGCGCGTGCGGAATTGTTGAACACCAGGCGGTTGTCGATATCCAGCGCCAGCGGCACGTGCTCGGCCATCCGGATCGACTCCTGCAGCAGATCGCCCACCGTGATGTCGGGCTTCTGACTGGTGATCGTGCGCGGTACGACCGGGTAGTTGCCCGGATCCAGCTGGGAGGCCTCGACGATCGCGGCCTTCGAGACGGGTGTCGCGGGATCGCGATGGTCCGAGCCGCACGACGCCGCGAGGACGGCCGCCAATGCCAGCAGGGCCAGGCGGCCGGGCAGGGTGCCGGCGCGCGCGGTGGTCATGACCGTCCGCTCTTGGCCAGCATCGAATACTGCGCCGACACCCGTTGCGGGAACGAGGCCGGTGCGCCGCCGCTGAACCGCGCCTCCGCCCCGATCACCGCGACGTACCGGCCGTACACGACCGCGCAGAGGTAGGTGTACTGGCGAATCGGCTCGGGTTCATCGAGCTGGATGCAGTGTGCGTCGGTGATGCCGGGCGGATTGGGGAATTCGTCGTCGTCGCGGCCCAGGGTGGTCAGCGCGGCCTGTAAACCGAAGGCGGCCGCCAGGTCCCGGGTGCGGTAGACGGTCGCGGCATTGCGGGCGACCAGATCCACTCCGGCCGCGGCGAATGCCGTGCGGGCGGCGGCGCCGTCGCGTTCGTAGTGCAGGGCGCCCGCCGGGGTGTAGACACCGCCGTAATTCCATCCGAACTGGTCGGCGTCGGAGGTGTCGTACTTGTTCGGCAGCGTCAATCCCAGGATGTTGTCGGGGTTGATCGGCAGATCGGGGAGGTCCTCCAGCGGCGTCGGTGTCAGATCGGCCATCCGGGCGAGCTGCGCCTGCACCATGGCCCGCAGTCGCACCCCCAGCGCGGCCGGATCGGCCTGCGGGATCACGGCGTGGCCGACGATCCCGTACACGCCGTGCACCGCGAAGACCTGGCCCTTGGCATCGGTGATCGACGAGGCCCGCGCGTCGACGCCGTCGATCGGAATCGGGTGCAGCCCAGGGGCGGCCAGCGCATCGGCGAACCCGTCGATCGCGGCCCGGGCGGCCTGCTCGGTCGGAAACCGCATGACCGCCAGCGTGATGTGCTTGCGCGCCCGGACGCTGTTGTTGTTGCGCCAGATATACGCGCCCGCGATCATGCGATTGTGCTGAGCGACCGCCTGCCAGGCCTTGGGGAAGGGCCCGTCGGTGTCGTCGAAGTTCGCGTCGGAAGTGTCCAGCACCCGGGCTCCGCCCAGATACGTGACATCGGGATCGATTTCGTCCGGTCCGACCAGATAGGTCATCATGCGGCGCGACTCGATCTGGTACGCGTCGGTGGCGACCGAGTACGTCGGGGCGTACTCGATCGGGGCCGAAGGATACGGTCCGACAATGAGTTTCGAGAAGTCGGCCGGTGTCATGCCGGGGATCGGTCGACCCGGAACCGTCGACGACGCCACCGCGATGCCGAACGCCAGGACTGCCGTCACCACCGTCACGACCACCAAAGCCGTTCGCGGCCTGCGGAATTCGCGGATTCGCCTCACGCCGTCACCTGCTCGTCACCAGCACGTACTCGGCCGAGGTCTTCTGATACAGCTCCGGCACGTTCATGGCGCCGACCTGCACGGTGTACCGGTCCACGTGGAAGTTGCACTGGCTGGCGACCACATTTCCGTGGTCCAGCACCGCGAAACAGCCGATGTCGCCGGGGAAACCCGGCGGCGGAGCGATGCTCCGGCGATCGCCGGAGGTGTCCGTGGACGGATTCCACCGGTCCCACAGCGCGCGGGCCGCCGTCCCGGTCCGGCTGTGGAACACCAGCGCGTCGCCGTAGCCGACCAGGTCGATGTCGCCGACCGTGAGGAAATCGAGGTCGTTGTCGGTCAGGCTCTGCAGCGCGCCGCGGCCCGTGTACACCCCGTCCGGATCCGGCCGCATGGGCTCTTCGGGATTCGTCGGCAGGGTGCGGCCGAGAATGCCGTCCGGATCGAGCGGCAGGTGCTCGAACCGGTCCGCGGGTGTGGGCTGGAACCGGTCCAGCAGCGGTAGCGCCACGTCCAGCATCCGTTCGGTACGGGCGGTCAGGTCGGCCAGATCCGGTGCGGCGGCCAGCTCGTCGACCACCTTGATGAACACCACGTAGCGGTCGTGCACGGTCCAGGAGCCGATCGAGGCCACGTTCGGCCGCCAATGCGCCTTGCTGTCAGGGTATTTCGGCAGGGTGACGGCGCGGTTGTCGATGTTGTAGGTGAAGTCGTCGTGTTCGAGCGCGGGGCCGGCGGACGCGGCGCGCCCGGCGTCCGGCAGCTCCAGCACCGCGATGCTCAGCCTGCGGTGCGTGTCGTCGGAATCGGATCCGGTGCACCAGGTATCGACCCAGCCGCCGCGCAGATCGTGGGCGACCTCGTCGAAGGTGTCGTTGATGAGGATGTCGCCCAGGCCCTTGTGATTGGTGACGATGTGCGGGCGGACGTCGTTGGAGCACTCGTAGGCGTAGTCCCGGTCGGCCTCGAACGGCAGTGCCACGTAGTCCGACAGCCGCTGTGACTCGCGGATGCGGGATTGCTTGTCGGTCTTGGCATTTCCCACCACACGCGGCGTGATCTGATAGTTGCCGACCTCGAGGCCGGCCGGATCGGTCTGCTGCCGCACCGGTTGCCCGGAAACGCTGGTGGTACAGCCGGTCGCGGCGGCGAGCACGACCGCGACACCGCACAGCAGCGGCGCGCGCGACGCGAACGATCTCACCGTCCCCTCCTCGCGCCGGATGTTACCGGCGCGCAAGTCTTCTCGCGCGGCTTTGGCGGCCGGCGGTGTGGTCTCGGACACGATCGCGCGGCAATCCGGGCACCGGGATGTCTCGGCGCGCGCCCGCGCCGCGGCGGGCCGCGGGGCGCAATCCTTAGCATGACGGCGAATTCCGTGGTCGGAGCGCCGCAACCCTCACCGGCAGGGATGTATCGCGGTGATTAACACAAATTCGCAAGCGGGAGGTCCGTCCTGTGAAGATTGCACCGAACGGGACTTCGATGCCCGATCCGTATCCCCGGGCAGGTACCTTCTACCCATGTTCTCCAAAGTCCTGGTCGCCAACCGCGGCGAGATCGCCATTCGCGCCTTCCGCGCGGCCTACGAACTCGGCATCGGTACCGTCGCGGTTTTCCCGTACGAGGACCGCAACTCCGTGCACCGGCTCAAGGCCGACGAGGCCTACCAGATCGGTGAGCCCGGCCACCCCGTGCGGGCGTACCTGTCGATCGAGGAGATCATCAAGGCCGCCAAGAGCGCCGGTGCGGACGCCATCTACCCGGGCTACGGCTTCCTGTCGGAGAACCCGGACCTGGCCGCCGCCTGCGCCCGCGAGGGCATCACCTTCATCGGCCCGTCCGCGCAGGTCCTCGAACTGACCGGTAACAAGGCGCGCGCCATCGCCGCCGCCAAGGCCGCCGGACTGCCGGTGCTGCGCTCGAGCGAACCGTCCGCCGATGTGGACGCGCTCATGACCGCCGCGGAGTCCATGGAGTTCCCGCTGTTCGTCAAGGCCGTGGCCGGCGGCGGCGGGCGCGGCATGCGGCGGGTCACCGATCCGGCCCAGCTGCGCGAATCCATCGAGGCCGCCGCGCGCGAGGCCGAATCCGCCTTCGGCGACGCGACCGTGTTCCTCGAGCAGGCGGTGGTCAACCCCCGCCACATCGAGGTGCAGATCCTGGCCGACCAGCAGGGCAATGTCATCCACCTCTTCGAGCGCGACTGCTCGCTGCAGCGCCGCCACCAGAAGGTGATCGAGCTCGCCCCCGCCCCGAATCTGGATCCCGAACTCCGCGACCGCATTTGCGCCGACGCGGTGGCCTTCGCCCGCCAGATCGGTTACTCCTGCGCGGGCACCGTGGAATTCCTGCTCGACGAGCGCGGCAATCACGTGTTCATCGAGATGAACCCGCGAATCCAGGTGGAGCACACGGTGACCGAGGAGATCACCGATGTCGACCTGGTGCAGTCGCAGCTGCGCATCGCCGCCGGGGAGACCCTGGCGGATCTGGGCCTGAGCCAGGACGGCATCCAGATCCGCGGCGCGGCGCTGCAGTGCCGCATCACCACCGAGGACCCGGCCAACGGCTTCCGGCCCGACACCGGCCGCATCACCGGCTACCGCTCGCCCGGCGGCGCGGGCGTGCGCCTGGACGGCGGCGCGAATGTCGGCGCGGAGGTCGGGGCCTACTTCGATTCCATGCTGGTCAAGCTCACCTGCCGCGGGCGCGATTTCGCCACCGCGGTGGCGCGCGCCCGGCGCGCGGTCGCCGAATTCCGCATCCGCGGCGTGACGACCAACATCCCGTTCCTGCTCGCGGTGCTGGACGATCCGGACTTCCGCGCGGGCCGGGTGACCACCTCGTTCATCGATGAGCGGCCGCAGCTGCTCACCCTCAAGAGCTCGGCCGACCGCGGCACCAAGATCCTGCAGTACCTGGCCGACGTCACCGTGAACAAGCCGCACGGCTCGCGGCCGACCAAGGTGTACCCGCACGACAAGCTGCCCGCCCTCGACATGACCGTGCCGCCCCCGCCCGGCTCCCGGCAGCGGCTGCTCGAGCTGGGACCGGAGGGCTTCGCGCAGTGGCTGCGCAACCGCGAGGGGGTGGCCGTCACCGACACCACCTTCCGCGACGCGCACCAGTCGCTGCTGGCCACCCGGGTCCGCACCAACGGCCTGCTCGATGTGGCCGGGCACGTGGCGCGCATGACGCCCGAGCTGCTGTCCATCGAATGCTGGGGCGGCGCAACCTACGACGTGGCACTGCGCTTCCTCTACGAGGACCCGTGGGAGCGGCTCGCGGCGCTGCGCGAGGCGGTGCCGAACATCAACCTGCAGATGCTGCTGCGCGGCCGCAATACCGTCGGCTACACGCCGTACCCCGAAAAGGTCACGCGCGCTTTCGTTTCCGAGGCCACCGCCACCGGCATCGACATCTTCCGCATCTTCGACGCGCTCAACAATGTCGACCAGATGCGCCCGGCCATCGACGCCGTCCGCGAAACCGGCACGGCCCTGGCCGAAGTCGCGCTCAGCTACACCGGCGACCTGTCGAACCCGAGCGAGGACCTCTACACCCTCGACTACTACCTCAAGCTCGCCGAGCAGATCGTCGAGGCCGGGGCGCACGTCATCGGCATCAAGGACATGGCCGGACTGCTGCGCGCGCCCGCCGCGCACACCCTGGTCACCGCGCTGCGCCGGGAGTTCGACCTGCCCGTGCACGTGCACACCCACGACACCCCGGGCGGCCAGCTGGCCACCTACCTGGCGGCCTGGCAGGCCGGTGCGGACGCCGTCGACGGCGCGTCGGCGCCCATGGCGGGCACCACGTCTCAGCCCGCGCTCTCGGCCATCGTTGCGGCAGCGGCGAATTCGCCCCACGACACCGGGCTGAACCTGCAGAACGTGTGCGATCTGGAGCCGTACTGGGAGGCGCTGCGAAAGGTGTACGCGCCCTTCGAATCCGGGCTGCCGGGGCCGACCGGCCGCGTGTACCACCACGAGATTCCCGGCGGCCAGCTGTCGAACCTGCGCCAGCAGGCCATCGCGCTCGGCCTGGGCGACCAGTTCGAGCAGGTCGAGGCCAAATACGCCGCGGCCGACCGGATGCTGGGCCGGCTGGTCAAGGTCACCCCGTCCTCCAAGGTGGTCGGCGACCTGGCGCTGGCGCTGGTCGGCACCGGCGTCGACGTCGAGGACTTCGCCGCCGACCCGGGCCGCTACGACATCCCGGACTCGGTCATCGGCTTCCTGCGCGGCGAACTCGGCACCCCGGCCGGCGGCTGGCCCGAGCCCTTCCGCAGCCGCGCCCTCGCCGGCCGCGGGCCCGCCAAGCCGGAAACCCAGCTGGCCGCGGCCGACGAGGCCGGGCTGAACGGGACCTCGGCCGAGCGCCGGGCCACCCTCAACCGCCTGCTGTTCCCCGGTCCCACCGCCGAATTCGTCGCCCACCGCGAGAAGTTCGGCGACACCACCGGGCTGTCGGCCAACCAGTTCTTCTACGGCCTGCGCCACGACGAAGAACATCACGTCCAGCTCGACAAGGGCGTCACCCTGCTCATCGGCCTGGAGGCCATCTCCGAGCCCGACGAGCGCGGCATGCGCACGGTCATGTGCATCCTCAACGGGCAGCTGCGCCCCATCACGGTGCGCGACCGCTCCATCGCCAGCGAGATCCCCGCCGCCGAGAAGGCCGACAAGACCAATGCCGGCCACATCGCGGCGCCCTTCGCCGGCGTGGTGACCCTGGCCGTCTCCGAAGGCGATTCGGTCGCGGCGGGCGACACCATCGGCACCATCGAGGCCATGAAGATGGAGGCCGCCATCACCGCCCCGCGCGCCGGCGTGGTCCGCCGGGTGGCGATCGCCAAGGTGCAGCAGGTGGAGGGCGGCGACCTGCTCGTCGACGTGAGTGTTACCGAGGCCGCCGCCGAATGACCCGCATCGTGGCGGGTACCGCCGGGGGCCGACGCCTGCGCGTCCCCCCGGCGGGTACCCGCCCCACCTCCGATCGGGTGCGCGAGGCGCTGTTCAGCCTCCTGCACGCCCGCATGGATTTCGACGGCCTGCACGTCCTCGACCTCTACGCGGGCTCGGGGGCGCTGGCCCTGGAAGCGCTGTCCCGCGGCGCCTCGCACGCGCTGCTCATCGAATCGGACCGCAAGGCCGCCGCCATCATTCGCGGCAATATCGGCGACCTCGGGCTGCCGGGCGCGGAGCTGCGCCAGAACTCGGTCACCAGCGTCCTGTCCGGTGCGCCGTCGGAACGCTACGACCTGGTCTTCTCCGACCCGCCCTACGACCTCGACGTCGCCGACGTGCAGGCCGACCTGCGCGCCCTCGCCGCCAACGGCTGGCTCCACGACGACGCCCTCATCGTCGTCGAACGCTCCACTCGCTCGCCCGAGGTGTCCTGGCCCGACGGCTACGCACCGCTGAAGTCCCGCACCTACGGCGAGACGCGCATCGATCTCGCTGAATTCGAGGGCTGACACCCGACGGATTTCCCGGCTCCCGCCGGTCTGAATACCGACAGGAACAGACCGGAGTAGGGAGTACGTGATGTCGGATTCGATACGGACCGCCGTGGTCACCGGTGCGAGCCGGGGATTCGGGCGGGCGATCGCCGCCTCGCTCGTCGCGTCGGGCGCGCGGGTGATCGGCGTGGCGCGGGACGAGCAGGCCTTGCAGGACGTTCGCGCGGAGCTCGGGGACCGATTCGTGCCGGTGGCGGCCGACGCGACCGAAGAAGCCGTGGCGCAGCAGGTGATTCGCGGGTACCGGCCGGAATTGCTGGTGCTCAATGCCGGGGCCACTCCGCCCCTGGCCCCCGTGCACGAGCAGACCTGGGAGACCTTCAGCCGCAACTGGGAGACCGATACCAAGCAGGCGTTCGTCTGGATCGGGGCCGCCCTGCGGGAGCCGCTGCCTCCGGGGAGCGCGGTGATCGCGATGTCGAGCGGGGCCGCGCTGGCGGGGTCACCGCTCAGCGGCGGATACGCGGGAGCCAAGTCCACCATCCGATTCATCCGGACGTACGCCGCCGAGGAATCGGACCGCGCGGGGCTCGGCATTCGGTTCGTGGCCCTGCTGCCCAGGCTGACACCGGCCACCGGGCTCGGTGCGAAGGCGGTCGAGGGGTATGCCGCCCGGCAGGGTATCGACGTGGAGACCTATCTCGCCGACATGGGGCCGGTGCTCACGCCCGAACAGGTCGGCAAGGCGGTGGTCGAACTCGCCGATGATCCCGGCAGTGCGGCGGAATACTTGGTGAGCGGCGCCGGGCTGAAGCAGATCGGCTGAGGGGTCGCGACCATGACGACCAGCGCACCTCCGGGAGTAGCGGCCATGCCCTCCGACACCGAACAGCCCGCGGTCACCGCACCGCCGAGCGAGCGCGAATTCACAGCTCTCACACAGCGATTCCGGCCGGAGCTGCTCGCGCACTGCTATCGCATGCTGGGGTCGGTGCACGATGCCGAGGACCTGGTGCAGGAGACCTACCTGCGGGCCTGGCGGGGGTTCGGCGGGTTCGAGGGCCGGTCGTCGCTGCGGCACTGGCTGTACAAGATCGCCACCATGGCCTGCCTGACCGCGCTGGAAGGGCGCTCGCGCCGGCCATTGCCGTCGGGGCTGGGTGCGCCGGAGGACGATCACCGGGTGGCGATGGCGGCCCGGGAGCCCGGGGTGGCGTGGTTGCAGCCCGCGCCGGACTCGTTGTTCGGGCTCGACGATCCGGCCGCCATCGTGGCCGGGCGGACGGGGGTGCGGCTGGCCTTCATTGCGGCACTGCAACTGTTGCCCGCCCGGCAGCGCGCGGTGCTGACGCTGCGCGACGTGCTGGCCTTCCGGACCGCGGAGGTCGCCGCCATGCTGGACACCACGCCGACCGCCGTGGACAGTGCGCTGCGGCGGGCGCGGAGCCGATTGGCGCAGGCCGGGCCGGTGGAGGCGGACCTGGCCGAGCCGGACGAACTCGCCCAGCGGCGGCTGCTCGACGGCTATGTCGACGCGTTCACCCGCGCCGACCATGCCGCGCTGCTCGAACTCCTGCGTGCCGACGTGGAGATGGAAATGCCACCCACGCCAACGTGGTTCACCGGCCGCGAGGCAGTCCTCGGGTTCCTGCGCAGCCGTATCCTGCGGCCGGGCCTGTGGCGTTTCACGCCGACCCGCGCGAATGGCCAGCCCGCCTTCATCGTTCACAAACGCGTCGACGACCACCACTACGAGGCCTACGGGATCCACGTCCTGACGCTGATCGGGGCCAGGATCGGGCGCATCACCGCGTTCAACGACCCGGCCCTGGTCCGCACCTTCGGCGCGGCGGCCGCGCTCGAACTCTGAGGCTCGGCCCGCCGCGAGATTGGAAGCGGGAGCGGCGGATACGGCGATGCCCGCCGTGTGCGACACAGCGGGCATCGTCAGGAATGTCCGAGAACGTCAGTTCTGGAACAGGTCTCGCAGCGATTCGGGAGCCTTGTACTGGCAGGTGTTGGCCAGGCAGCCCAGGTCCCACATCTGCTCGATGGCCGACAGCACCGAGTAGTGGTCGGCGAGGTCGGTGGACGTCTTGTGGTGGGGCTTGGGCTTGCCCTGCTCGCCCTGCTCCTTGTGCACCTTGTCGGAGTTGATCACCAGCAGCGGGGCGTCGCCGCCACCGAGCACGGTGCCGTTGGCGCCGACCGGGCTGCCCGGGCCGCCGGAGAAGCCGGAGTAGTCGTTCTCGTCCCAGGCGATCACGATGCTGGAGCGGGTCTTCTTCCAGACATCCGAGTTCGTGATCTTGGTGACGGTGTCCTTCAGATAGTCGTCACCCAGGTGGATCGGGCCGTGCGCCACACCGGAAGCCGGCTCCTCGCAGGTCGGCTTGTTGATCAGCGTCGCGGCCGCGTGGGAGAGGCCGTGCATGTCCGAGCACTGGTCGGGGCTGATCCAGGTGAAGGCCGGCACGTTGCCGCTCTTCAGGTCGGCGTCGAAGTTGTTCTCGAACGGCACGACCTTCTGCAGGCGGGCGTTGCCGGGCGAGTTGACGTCCGAGAAGTACATGAACGGGTTGTGCTTCTGGGCGTACAGCTTGACCGTGGTGCCGTTGACATCACCCGGCGCGAACTCGCCCTGGAAGCCGGCCGACGGCATGCCGCCCATGTAGGCCTTCCAGGACTTGCCCTTGCCCTCGAGCTCGTCGACCAGGTTCTTGCCGGCGAACAGGTGCGGCTTGGCGGTCGCGCTGGCGATCTGCGCCGGGGTCAGCGCGGCGCCGGAGGTGCCGTCGCCGGAGTTCGGCACGAATTCCTCGGGGGCGCAGGTGGAGTCGGCGCCGGCCTTGCAGTCGTCCCAGATGCCCTGGAAATCGCCCGAGAACATGGAGAGATAGTTCGGCAGACTGGGGTGGGTCACACCGTGGAAACCGGTGGACACGCCGTTGTTGCCGGCCAGCTGATTGATGAACGGCGCGTCGGCGGTGTTGCCGAGGATGTCGTCGTCTCCCTGGTTCTCCATCATGATGTAGAAGATGTGTTCCGGCGCCGCCCCTTGGCCGTTCCCCGGATCGGCCGACGCGGACGCGCCCACCAGGCCGCTGAACGCGCTCACTGTCGCAGCCACGGTGACTGCGATCTTCCGACCCAACGATGCCCTTGCCATATGCGTGTACTTCCTTCATCGAGCGAGATTGCCGATGCAGCTTCGCAATCGGGTCAGGAAACGATCAACGCGAGCAAACCGAACAGTACGCGAACGGAGAGCAAGCAATTGCTAGGTTGCAGAACCATAGCTGACCAGGCATAACCGGGCAGCGGAGGCTGGGCCGGGCCGCGGCAGCCTCGCCGACATGGGGTAACGTTCGGCCATGGCTGGAGCACTGTGCCCCGGGTCGTTCGACCCCGTGACCAATGGACATCTCGACGTGATCGCCCGCGCCGCCGGGCAATTCGACGAGGTTGTCGTGACCGTCGTGGTGAACCCCAACAAACAGGGCATGTTCACCGTCGAGGAGCGGATGGACCTGATCCGCGAGGTTACCGCCCACCTGCCCAATGTGCGGGTGGAATCCTGGCGCGGCCTGCTGGTCGACTTCGCCAAGCAGCAGGGCATCACCGCCATCGTCAAGGGCCTGCGCGATGCCACCGACTTCGGCTACGAGCTCCAGATGGCCCAGATGAACCGCAAGCTCACCGGTGTCGACACCTACTTCATCGCCACCAACCCGGCCTACGGCTTCGTCTCCAGCTCTCTGGTCAAGGAGGTCGCCGCCTACGGTGGTGACGTCGCCGACCTGCTCCCGCCGATCGTCCACAAGCGCCTGCTCGCTCGCATCGCCGAACGCCGGGCCTGATCGCCACCGCAGGGGCGCAACCCCTTCCGCCGCTGCGGAATCCGGCCCGGTTCAGAGTGCGCGGATCGCGGTGTCACAGTGCGCGGATCGCCAGGCCGCGCGGTTCGGGCGCCGGGGCCGGCTCGATCCGGCCGTCCGGGCGGCGCCGGCGGGTGGCCAGGGCGGACCGCAGGTGCCGGGCCGGCCGGCCCCTGACCAGGTCGTCCCAGGTCCAGCGGACCACGTCGAAACCGAGGGCGCGCAGATAGGTTTCGCGGGTCCGCTCGCGCTGCACGGCGGCCGCGAGGTCCTGACCCGGCCGCAACAGCCGGCCGTACTCGGTGGGCCCGTCGAATTCGCAGAGGACACCGGCGGATTCGTAGTAGAAGTCGACCCGGCCGACGAACCGGCCGTCCGGGGTCAGCACATTGCCCTGCGATCGGGGCAGCGGTAGCGCGTGCTGCTGGATCATGGTGCGGCTGAGGGACTCGCCGATGCTCTGACTGCGGCCGTCGAGCATCGCGATCACCTGCTTCGCCTGGCCGATCCCGTAACGGCCCTTGGCCCGGGCGAGCTCCTCACCCAGTTCGGCCGCTCCCAGCCCGAACATGCCTGCCAGCGCGTCGCCCGCCACGACGGCCGCGTCGAACGGCAGGGTCAGGGCCAGGTCCACCACCGTCCGCGCCGGGGTGGTGACCAGCAGCCCGTCGAGCTCCGCCGCCGAATCCACCGGCGAACCATGGACTTTCGTACAGGGCCTGGTCCGGCCGCCGCCACGCCGGTTGCGGGTGACGCACACGCGGTCCAGGGGAGTGCGCCACAGCGTGGTGCCGTAGAGCACGGCCGCCGACTGGTGACTCACCACGGTGCCCGCCGCCATGTCCGGCAGCACGGCTCGGATCAACTGCCGATGCTGATCCCGCCGGTCCAGGGCCGACGTGAGCCCGTGCTGTCCACGTCTGCGCTGTTGCGCGAGGCTCCGCTGCTGCCCGTGCCCCCGCTGCTGCTCGAGGCTCCGTTGTGCGCCGCACCCCTCGAGCAGCGCCTGCCGGGATCCGCTTGTCCCGCACCGCCGTCCGGCACTCCCGGCCGTCCCCTCGGCGCTGGTGGCGATCGTCTCGGCCGTGGCACCCATCGCCGCGGCGGCAGCCGTGATCCGGGTGGTCACTCGCCCTCCCGGCGGGGCGGCTGCGGGCGCCGGTGCCGCACGCACGACCCGCGGACCCGCCCCGTCGGCCGCTGTGGTCGCGGCCCGGCCGTATCCCGCCGTCCCCCAAGGCATCCGCGCCAACGGTCCATGTCGGAACCCCTTTCGTCGTCGATGCTGTCTTGGACGCCGACAGGCCGAAAAGGGTTCCCGCACACGCGGAGAACACCGAGCGGGTGGGGGCTCAGAACACCCAGAGCCGGAGGGTGAGGAAGCGCATGGTGCCGACTGCGGCGGTGATGCCCAGCACCGCAATGGCTTCGGTGAGACCGCCGATGCCCGGCTCGGTGACCTCGAGAATGGCCAGCCCACCCGAGGTGATGGCCAGTCCGGCCAGCGCGAGCGCGCCGCCCTCCAATTGCGCTGTGTACCAGCGCACCCGGTCGGCCGCCTGGAAGGTGAGCCGCCGGTGCATCTCGTTTGCCAGCGCGGTGCTCACGATGGAGCCGGCCAGATTGGCCAGCTGCGGGCCGCCGCCGTAGAGCGCGAGGAACAGCAGGATGTAGCCGACATTGCTGAGGCCGCCCACCAGAGCGAAGCGAATCAACTGCGCGAAGACCGCGTCGCCGCGGAGCCATACCCCGAGCCGGCCCAGCCAGCGCGAGCCCGTCGCGTGCAGGGCTTCGGTGCCGTGGGCGAGGGCCTCCGTGCCGTAGGCCAGGGCCTCCGTGCCGTAGGTATAGGTGTTCACCAGCCCGGTCACGGGCATCGTCGCCCGTTCCGGAATCTCGTGGACAGCCATCGTCTTCCCCATCCGAACACATCGGTGTCGGCCGGGCGGTCCGGAGTTCTTCCGGGCCAGCCAGTGGCCGACACGTTCTCGCCCTTCCACGGTAACACCAAGTGGAGTGGATTCCTCCACTTGTTTTTGTGGTCTGTGAAACAGGCCATGTTCCGGAAAACCAGCGACACGCCGTGTCGGACCTTGTTGACAGCGCTGAGATTGGCAGACTGGCGGAAGCGGAGAGTCTCGCCGTGAGTCCTGGCAGGAGAGTGGGGTAGCACATGTACCGGGTATTCGAAGCGCTCGACGAACTGGTGGCCATCATCGAAGAGGCCCGTGGCATCCCGCCGACCCGCAACTGCATCGTGCCGCGCGGTGAGGTGCTGGAACTTCTGGATGATGTCCGCGAGGCCCTGCCCGGCGAACTCGACGACGCCCAGGACGTGCTCGATCACCGCGACAAGATCGTCACCGACGCCCGCACCGGCGCCGAGACCACGGTCAAGACCGCCAACGAGCAAGCGCACCACACGGTCACCTCCGCGCGCGACGAGGCCGACCGCATCCTCGCCGACGCCAAGGCGCACGCCGATCGCATGGTCGCCGAGGCCCGCGCCCACGCCGAGCACCTGGTCGGCTCGGCGGAGGAGGAGGCCGAGCGCACCGTCGCCGACGGTCAGAAGGAATACGACACCCTCACCGGCCGGGCCCGCGCCGAGGCCGACCGCCTGGCCGTCGCCGGACAGGCCTCCTACGACCGCTCGGTCGCCGAGGGCAAGGCCGAGCAGGACCGTCTGGTCTCGCAGACCGAGGTGGTCCGCGCCGCCCATGCCGAATCTGCCCGGCTCATCGACACCGCCCAGGCCGACTCCGACCGCCTCCGGCAGGAATGCGACGACTACGTCGACGGCAAGCTCGCCGACTTCGAGGAAACCCTGCACAACACGCTGCGCATTCTCGGCCGCGGCCGCCACCAGGTCCGCCCGGGCAGCTCCGTCCCCGACTACGCTTCCGAGTTCCGCCGCTGAATTTCCGGTTGGATCGCCCGCTTTCGTCCCATTTGGGTCGCGAGCGGGCACTTCGGTATTGTTGGGTGGTTGCCCATCCCACACCTAGCGTGAGTGAGTTCAGAGATGTCCGCCGATTCCGGTCATGGTTCGCGTCATCGTCACAAGACGATCGACGCGGGCTTCGTGCTGGACGTACGCAGTCTCGGACGTGCCCCCGGTTCCATGCGCGAGCTGCAGCGCACGCTGACGACCGCCGAGAAGATCGGCCTCGATCTGGTCGGCATCCCGGCCGGTGCGCAGGTCGAGCTGGATCTCACGCTGCAGTCGGTCTCCGAGGGCGTGCTCGTCACCGGCACGGTGTCCGCTCCCATCGAGGGCGAATGCTCGCGCTGCCTCGAATCGTTCACCGACGAGATCGAATTGCAGCTCACCGAGCTGTTCGCCTACCCGGACAGCGCCACCGAGCAGACCACCGAGGAAGACGAGATCCCGCGCCTGGTCGACGATTTCATCGACCTGGAACCGGTGATCATCGACGCCGCCGGCCTGGAGCTGCCGCTGCAGCCGCTGTGTGAGCCGGACTGCGCCGGATTGTGCCCCGAATGCGGCGTCAAGATGGCGATTGCGGGTTCCGGCCACGGTCATGAGATACTTGACCCTCGCTGGGCCGGACTCGCCAAGTTCTCTGACAAAGAACACAGCAACGCTGAGTCCACCGACGCGGAGACCGTGTCGGACCCATCAACCGATTCCACCCTTGCGGGACACAACGGTGCCGCAAGTAAGACAGAGGAGAGCTAGTCGTGGCCGTTCCGAAGCGCCGGATGTCCCGTGCCAACACCCACGCGCGTCGCAGCCAGTGGAAGGCCGCCGCGCCGACCCTGATCACCTGCCCGAACCGCGCCTGCGGCCAGAAGACCCTGCCGCACATCGCGTGCCCGAGCTGCGGCACCTACAAGGGCCGTCAGGTCACCTCCGCGATCTGATTCGCTTCAGCCGACCGTGACCGCCAGCAAGGATGCGGCGGATATTCCCGCCGTAGGTGATGCAGCCGACCATGCCAGTCTGCTCGAGGCACTCGGCGTGGACGTACAACCGGAGCTTCTGCGCCTAGCGCTGACGCACCGGTCGTACGCCTACGAGAACGGTGGCTTGCCGACCAACGAGCGCCTGGAGTTCCTGGGCGATTCGGTGCTCGGCCTGAGCATTACCGAGCGCCTCTATCTGGAGCACCCGGACAAGTCCGAGGGTGAGCTGGCGAAGCTGCGCGCGAGCGTGGTGAACATGCACGCGCTGGCCGAGGTGGCCCGCTGTCTCGGTGAGGGCGGTCTCGGCCGCCATCTCCTGCTCGGTAAGGGCGAGGAGCTCACCGGTGGCCGCGACAAGCCGAGCATCCTGGCCGACGGCATGGAGTCGCTGCTGGGTGCGGTGCACCTGCAGCACGGCATCGATGTGGCACGCACCGTCGTGCTGCGGCTGTTCGCCGAACTGCTCGAGCGTGGTCCCCGCATGGGGGCCGGGCTCGACTGGAAGACCAGCCTGCAGGAGCTGACGGCCGAGCGCGGCATCGGCGTGCCCAGTTACGAGATCACCTCCACCGGGCCCGACCACGACAAGGAGTTCACCGCCACCGCGGTGATCGGTGGTCAGGGTTATGGCCAGGGGGTGGGCCGCTCCAAGAAGGAAGCGGAACAGAAGGCCGCGGGCGCGGCCTACAAGGCGTTGAACGCCGAGAACGCGCCCGAGGGTTCGGCCGACGGCTCGAAGAGCTAGATGCCCGAACTTCCCGAGGTCGAAGTCGTCCGGCGCGGGCTCACCGAGCATGTGGTGGGCCGCGTCCTGGACCGGGTGACGGTCAAGCATCCGCGTTCGGTGCGCCGGCACATGCTGGGCGGGGACGATCTCGCCGCCCGACTGACCGGTCTGCGTGTCGAGAACGCGCAGCGGCGGGGGAAATTCCTGTGGCTCACCTTCGATGAGCCCGACACGTCTCTGGTCGTGCATCTGGGCATGTCCGGGCAGATGCTGGTGCGGCCCGCGACCGCGCCGCTGGAGAAGCACGCGCACATCATCGCCGCCCTCGACGACGGGAACGAACTGCGGTTCGTGGACCAGCGCACCTTCGGCGGCTGGATGCTCTCGGATCTGGTCGAGGTGGACGGTACCTGGGTGCCCGAGTCCGCCGCGCACATCGCGCGCGATCCGCTGGATCCGCTCTTCGACGCCGATGCCGTGGTGAAGACCCTGCGCGGCAAGCAGTCCGAGATCAAGCGGCTGCTGCTGGATCAGACCGTGGTGTCCGGTGTCGGCAATATCTATGCCGACGAGGCGCTGTGGCGGGCCGAGATCCACGGTGAGCGCTCGGCGTCCAAGCTGACCGGGCCCGCGCTGCACACGCTGCTCGGCGAGACGCGGAACGTCATGGACGAGGCGCTGCGGGCCGGGGGCACCTCCTTCGACGCCCTCTACGTGAACGTCAATGGCCAGTCCGGGTACTTCGAGCGGTCGCTCAATGCCTATGGGCGCGAGGATGAGCCGTGCCGGCGCTGTGGTGCGATCATGCGCCGGGAGAAGTTCATGAACCGTTCGTCTTTCTCCTGCCCCCGTTGCCAACCCCGCCCGCGCGGCTGAGACCAGCGGGTATTCTTCGCTTCAAGGTCATTCCAGTGTGGCCGAGCCTCCCTATCCCGTCTGTCGAGGCGCTACCTTTTTCACTAGCGGCATGTGTTGTGCCGGCTGGAGGAAACAATGCGCAAACTGACCTACTACGTCGCGGCCACCATCGACGGATTCATCGCCACCGATGCGGGCTCGGTCGACTTCTTCCCGGTCGGGGGCGACCATGGGCCCGCGATCATCGCGCAGTATCCAGAGACCCTGCCGACCAAGGTTCGTCAGGTGCTGGGCGTCGACAAAACCTGCCAGAACTTCGACACCGTGATCATGGGCCGCAAGACGCACGATTTCGGCGTCCGGACCGGCACTTCCAGCCCGTACGCCCATCTGCGGCAGTTCGTGGTGTCCACCACGCTGCCGGAGAATCCCGCCCCCGATGTGGAGTTGATCGCCGGGAACCCGATCGAGCGGGTGCGCGAGCTCAAGCGTGAGAAGGGGCTCGGCATCTGGCTGTGCGGCGGCGGCGAGCTCGCCCAGACCCTGCTGCCCGAGATCGACCAGGTGTTCCTGAAGCTCTACCCGATGGTGCTGGGCCACGGCCGCCCGCTCTTCGGCACCGCCGGTCACCTGCCCGAACCCGCCCGGTTCCGGGTGCTCACCAGCCGCGTCTTCGAGGACGGCGTGGCCTTCATCAAGTACAGCCGGGTGCGCTGACCGCCGCTATGCCAGGTCGTGGTCGAGCGGGTAGATCGCGGCCTGGGTCCGATCCCGGACACCCAGCCGCGTCAGGATGTTCGAGACGTGGTTCTTCACCGTGCCCTCGCTGACATACAGGGCGACGAGCGATCTCCCGGTTGGACGCGCCGGTCGCCAGTAGGCGCAGGATCTCCGATTCCCGTTTGGTCAGGTCGGCGGCGGGTTGCGGGCCTGTGCCGCGGCCCGGGTCGCGCAGCATGCAGAGCACGCGAACCGTCGCGGTCGACGTGCTATGCCGCCGGACTGACGGCGCTGTCGCTGACGTTCCTGCTGCCCGCGCCGATCGTCCGGGTGGGCCATGTGTTCGTGGGCGCCGGCATGATCTGGCTGGCCATGTGGCTGCGGGCGGCGGCCGGGCGTGCCGCCGACCGGCTGCCGCAGTACAGCTAGCCGGGCCTCAGAGGATCGCGACCGCCACCACCAGGCCGATGGCGATGTGCGCGGCGGACACCACCACGGACTCGGTGCTGAACTCCGGATTCTTCAGCACCGCACCGATATCGATGCCGAGCACGAATTCCAGGCTGCGCATCGCGATCACCTGGGCCACGATGCCGACCAGTCCGTAGATCGTGGTGGCGATCAGGCCCTCGGCGAGCTTGCCCGCCTGCGCGTAGATGGCCAGCACCACGATGAACGCCGTGCTGAGCATGGCCGCGGAGCTGATGATCACGGCGTTCGGCAGCCCGCGCGCCACCATGGCGCGCAGGGGGCCCGGGGTGGTCCAGTCCACGGCCTGGAAGCCGATGAGCAGCAGTACCAGGCCCAGCAGGGCGTAGCACAGGATCGCGCCGACGCCGCGTCCCAGGGAGTGCCAGTACCCGGCTTCGAGTGCGAGAGCGGTGGTCATCGGGATCCTCCGGGTCGGGGTGAATCGGGCGGTGGCTACTGCGGTGTGTGGTGGCTACTGCGGAATGCGGTGCGGGACGAAGGTGGAGCTGTCGTCGGTGATCAGGCCGACGGTCTCGCGGATACCCAGTCCCGCGGAGGTGTCGCCCACGATCCAAGCACCCAGCACCGGTCGCATGCCGTCGAATTCGGGGAGCGGGTCCAGCAATTGATAGACGTACCCCTCGGCGCCGTAGACGCCCCCGGTGGCGGTTTCCATGCCAGCCCCGACGATGGTCATGTTCGCGCCCTCGCGGCCCAGCTTCGGCTTGCGGATGTACTCGGTCAGTTCGTGCGGGTCGTCGAGGTAGGCGGGCAGCAGGTTGGGGTGGCCGGGGTACATCTCCCACAGCACCGCCAGGATCGCCTTGTTGGACAGCAGGGACTTCCAGAGCGGTTCGATCCACATGGTTTCCGGCAGGGACTCCACCACGCGGCGGCCGAAATCGTCGTCGAGGGCCCATTCCCACGGGTAGAGCTTGAAGATGGCCTCGATGGGAGCCTCGGCCAGATCCACGAAACGGTGCAGCTCCGTGTCGAATCCGACGTCCTCGATGGGCAGGGCGACGGTGTCGAATCCGGCCTCGGCGGCGGTCTCCTGCATGTAGGCGGTGGTGACATTGTCCTCGCCGGAGGAGTCCGCGCCCGACCAGCTGAAGTGCAGCTGCGGGCCCGGCAGCGTCTCGCGCATCTCACCCCAGCGCTCGACCAGCTTCTCGTGCAGCGAATTCCACTGGTCGTCGTCCGGGTGGGTGTCGGTGAGCCAGTGCCACTGCACGATTGCCGCCTCCAGCAGGGAGGTGGGCGTATCGGCGTTGTACTCCAGCAGTTTCGCCGGGCCGCGGCCGTCGTAGCGCATGTCGAAGCGGCCGTAGATGTGCGGATCGGAGCGGTGCCAGGACTTGGTGATGGGTTCCCAACTCCATTGCGGCAGACCGAAATCGGCGAATCGCTCGGTCAGCACCACCTGTTCGACGGCGTGCAGGCACATGGAGTGCAGCACCTCGACCTGCGCCTCCATGGCCAGGATCTCGTCCATGTCGAACTCGTAGTGCACCGACTCGTCCCAGTAGGGCCGGGGTTGCCCGTTCGGGTATTGCCCCGGCGAGCCGTAGACCAGACCCTGACTCTCGATGATCCGCTGCCAGCCCGGCCGCGGAGCGCTGCGTACCCGCCGCACTAGGAACCTCCACCGTGGATCTTCGCGCCGAGTCCGCCGCGTTGAATCGTGCTGCCGCTCTTCGTCTTCACCGTCGCACCGCTGGGCGCCGTCGTGCTACCGCCGCTGGGCGCGTGCCCGATGGTGCCGGTGCCGCCGTAGTAGTAGCGATACGAGTGCCCCGCCAGGAAGAAGAAGCCCGGGTGAATCCCGCTGTCCCCGTGGTCCGTCGCATCCGAACAGTAGTTGTCCGGAACGACGATCTCCTGATTGTCCTGGGTCGCGGTGACACTCTGGCCCGCTCCGATGGGCACGCTCTCACCCTTGTTGGCCACCACCGTGCAAGAGGCGGTCACCTCGGGCCCGTTCCACGCCTCCGCCACCAGGTACCCGCCGCCGACCAGCGCCGCGATCCCGACCACGGCGGCACCGCCGATGAGTAGTCGCTTCTTCTTGCGCTGCTTGGCTTCCGCGGCCTCCGCCTCGGCCCGCTCCTGCTCCTCGGCCCGCTTCCGGGCCTTCTCCCGTGCCCGCGCCTCCGCGACCGTGGGCGGCCGCGGCTGGGTGATCCCCGCCTCCTGCGTGGTGATGCTGCCACGTCGCCGCGGCGCGGCCGGTTCGTCCACTGTCGCGGGCAAAGCCGGTTCCGCCGGCTCCAGCACCGGCCCGGGCAGGACAAACCCGGCGTTGCCCAGCAGCGGCCCCGGCGCGGCGGTCGGGCCACCGGTCCCGGGCCGCCCGAAAGCTCCGGGCCCGCCATGGAATTCCCCCGCGAGATGATGCGGCGCGTGCTGCTCGCCGCCGTGCTCCGCCCCGAAATCGGCCGGCATCGGCAGCGTCGGCTGATGCGCGGCCGATCGATCCGCACCGGGCTCGCCGAAACCGCCCGCGCCGCTCTGAGATTCACCGGATCCGGATTCGTTCGGCAGCGCGAGCGTCGGTTCGTAGCCGCCCGGGCGACCCGGGCCCGGCTCGCCGAATTGTTCGGACTTGCCGCCCGCACCGCCTGCGCCGGATTCGGCGGGCAGCGCGAGAGTTGGCTCCTGGCCGCGTGGTTGACCTGGTGTGGGTACTCCGGTCGAACCAGGTGCGGAGTCCGAACCTCGCGCGGTCTCCGGTGTGAATCGGACGGTCGGGTCGGTGCGGCCGATGGGCGGCGCGGTCTCGTCGTCCGGATCGCTGGGAAGCGGGTAGTGCTCGTGGCCCGGGTGGGCGGGATCGGCTGGGGCGGTATGGGATTCGGCGGGGTGTGCGGGGTCCGGGGTGGGGCGGTCCGGGTTTTCCGGACTACCGGGACGGTCTGTGGACATTGGTCGACTCCGTGGGCTCGCCGCTCGCTAGCGTTCTTCGAATCCTGTCATGTCGCCCGCGGCGGCACTCCAGTCTTCCACCACCAGGTTTACCCGACCCGGTGTCGTACCGGAACGTAGCAGGTCGAGCAGGGTTTCGCAGCGATCGCGGGGCCCTTCGGCCACGACGTGCACGCGGCCGTCGCTGTGATTGCGGGCATAGCCGGTCAGGCCCAGTTCCAGGGCGCGCGAGCGCGTCCACCAGCGGAAGCCGACGCCCTGGACCAGGCCGTGGACCCAGGCGCTGAGCCGGACCGGTTCACCGCTCATTCGTCGACGCGGAAGGTGAGGTTGACGGTGGTGCCCGCCTTGAGGGTGCGGCCGACCGTGCAGACCTTGTCGACGGCGCGCTGCGCGGCGACCAGCAGGCGGTCGCGGGTTTCGGCGTCGAGTTCGCTGAGGTCGAGCTCGAACTCCTCGGTGAGCTCCGGGTACACCTCGTTCTCGCGGTCGGCGTCGCCGGAGACGTGCACGGTGGCGTCGAACGTCTCGCCCAGCCGGCGCGCGAGGGTGAAGTCGGCGCTCAGGCCGGTGCAGCCCGCCAGCGCGATCTTCAGCAGCTCACCCGGGGTGAACGCGCCCGGCACGCCCGCGGACGCGATGAGCACCTCGCCACCGCGGTTGTTGCGGCCGGTGTAGGCGCGGGTGCCGGTGCGCTCGGCCCACAGCTTGACCGGCTCGGCGGCCGGGTCGGTGGTGGCGGTCTGCGGTGCGGCGGTCTGCTCGGACATAAGGAAGATCCTCCCATTGGGTCACCCGGGGCAGCCATCTGGTTGCCGCTCGTTCGGAACGCCGAGGTCGTCAGCGGAATTCCGTCATCAGCTCCGGGGTGATCTCTTTCAAGCTGCCGGCGACGTACGCCGCCAGCGCGAGGGCGTCCATGGCGGGCGGGTACTTGGGATGCGGAACGGCGATGACCGTCATGCCCGCGGCGTGGGCGGCGCGCAGGCCGTTGCTGGAATCCTCGATGGCCACACACGCGTCGGGGTCGATGCCCAGCCGCGCGGCGGCCTCGAGGTAGCCGTCGGGCGCGGGCTTGCCGCGCGCCACCTCCTCGGTCGACACGGTGGCGGCGAACAGGTCGGTCACGCCCATGTGATCGAGCACCACGTCGATCAGCCGGCGCGGCGACGAGCTGGCCAGCCCGAGGGTGTAGATCCCGGCCAGCCGGCGCACGGTGTCGACCGCGTCCGGCATGAGCGGCAGGTGGTCGCCGTAGCGGGCGGCCATCCGGTTGATGACGTCCTCGGCGACCTCGTCGGGTGTGCGGCGGCCGTCGAGCAGATCCGCGCTCAGGTACCGCGACCATTCGGCCGTGCTCATTCCCATGAGCCGGTCCTGGGTGTCGGGCAGCCAGCGCCCGCGCATCTCCTCGATGTACGCGCGCCGCACCTCCTCCCAGATGGGTTCGGTGTCGATGAGCACACCGTCCATGTCGAACACGATCGCAACAGACATGTCCTCCATGGTGGTTCATCACCGTCCGGGTACCCGGCATCGGGGGCGCATGTGGCGCGTCCACTGAATGGGATCGCGGTGCGGAACCGCGTCGCCCGCTCGCGCGCGGCGTTAGCGTCCGAAGCGAAAGACGCATACCCGCAAGCGAATACCGAGGTGGGCCGTGGGCACGGTCATGGACATCTACGATCCGGAGCTCTATGTGTCCGGGCCGATCCACGAGATCTTCGCCGATCTGCGGCGCACGGACCCGGTGCACTGGCAGGAGATGCCGGGCGAACCCGGCTACTGGGCGATCCTCAAACACGCGGATGTGGCGCACGTGGCCCGCAATCCGGAACTGTTCTCCGCCGAGCGGGAGGGCGTGATCCTGGAGAATCAGCCGCCCGAACGCCTCGAGCAGACCCGCAACATGCTGCTCATGATGGATCCGCCGCGGCACACCGACTACCGCAGGCCGCTGGCCGAGCACTTCAAGGCGCGGGTCATCGGCGAGCTGGAGGACCGGGTCCGGGAGCTGACCCGGAACCTGCTCGAAAGCGTCGACGGCGATGTCGAATTCGTGCACGACGTGGCGGGCGTGCTGCCCAGCCAGGTGGTGGGCGGTCTGTTCGGGATTCCGGTCGCGGACTGGCCGAGCATCCGGCGCTGGGCCGAACAGTCCACCAGCCAGCAGGATCCGGACCTGGTCGGCGATTTCGACGTGACGGCAGAGCTCACCAATATGGCCATCTACGCCATCCAGTTCGCCATGGCGCGGCGGGCCGAGCCGCCGCAGGCGGATCTGACCTCGCTGATCCTGGGCGGGTCCTACGGTGGAAAACCCATGTCGGACCTGGAGTTCGGCAGCTTCTTCACCCAGCTGGTGACCGCGGGCAACGACACCACCAAGACCATGCTGTCCTCGGGTCTGGAACTGCTGCTGCGGCATCCCGGGCAACTCGCGGCACTGCGCGCGGATCCGGCGCTGATTCCCGGTGCGGTGGAGGAGATCCTGCGATACGCCAACCCGCTGCACTACTTCCGGCGCACCGCCACCGCCGACACCGAGATCCGCGGGGTCCCCATCAAGGCCGGGGACAAGGTGGCCATGTGGTACACCTCGGCCAATCGGGACGAGGACGTCTTCGACGACGCACAGCGCTTCGACATCCGCCGAAATCCCAACCCGCACCTGTCCTTCGGGCTGGCTCAGCACTTCTGCCTGGGCGTACACCTGGCCCGGCTGGAGGGCCGGGTGTTCTTCGAGGAGCTGCTGGCCCGCTTCCCGGCAATGGAGCAGACCGGCGAATCCCGCCGGATCCGTTCGAATCTGAACAACGGCCTCAAGACCTTGCCGCTCCGCCTGACGCGGTAAGTTCGCGCGTCCATCACCACGGCGACGCCCGGCCGTTACCCGCACCCGCGACTCTGTCGGGATCTCGGCGCACCCGTCCGGGTGGCCGGAGGTGAGGAGACGGAAATGAGTCAGGTGCGGGGACTGGGCTACCGGCTGGCGGCGGTCGCGGCCTGCGGGATGCTCGGGCTGGCGGCCGCCGGGTGCGGGAGCAGCGGGGATTCGGCGGCGCACGATCAGCATGTGCTGCTGCTGTCGATCGACGGCATGCACCAGTCGGATCTCGCCGGTTATGTGGCGGCGCACCAGGATTCGGCGCTGGCCAAGCTGGTCGCGCGCGGCGCGCAGTACACCGGCGCGCAGGTCCTGGCGCCGGCCGACTCCTTCCCGGGCACCATGGCGATGATCACCGGCGGCAGCCCCAAGACCACCGGCGTCTACTACGACGACACCTGGGCCCGGGACCTGCTCCCCGCCGGCACCAAGGACTGCGCCACCGCGAAGAAGGGTGCGCAGGTCCCGCTGACCGAGGAAATCGACAAGAACACCGATGAGCTCGACGGCGGCCAGGGTCTGACCGGTCTGCCGGACGGCATCGCGGCCATGACCGGAGATCCGAACTCGGTGCTGGATCCGGCCAAGCTGCCGGTGGATCCGGCTACCTGCAAGCCGATTTCGCCGTCCGACTATCTGAAGGTGAACACCGTCTTCTCGGTGGTGCACGACGCCGGGCAGCGCACCGCCTGGTCGGACAAGCACCCGGCGTACCAGATCATGAACGGCAAGGGCGGCCGCTCGATCGATGACCTGTTCACCCCGGAGATCGACAGCAAGTCGCCGAAAGGTGATGCCTGGACCAAGGACTCGGACCAGACCAGGCGTTACGACACCTACAAGGCCGACGCGGTCGTCAACGAGATCAACGGCAAGGACCACTCCGGCGCCCAGCAGGTCGGTGTGCCCGCGGTGTTCGGCATGAACTTCCAGGCGGTATCGGTCACCCAGAAGCTGCCCGCGTCCAAGGGCTACTCTGCCGATGGGAAACCCGGTGCGCTGCTGTCGGCTTCGCTGGATTTCGTGGACCAGCAGATCGGCCGTTTCGTCACCGCCCTGGACCGGGCGGGCCTGACCGGCACCACCACCATCGTGCTGACCGCCAAGCACGGGCAGTCGCCGATCGATCCGAACGCGCTGACCCGGGTCGACGACAAGCCGATCATCGATGCGGTGAACAAGGAGTGGGCGGCCACCCACCCCGAGACGCCGAAGCTGATCGCGCACTCCATCGACGACGCCGCCATCCTCTGGTGGCTGGCCGACCGTTCGCCCGAGGCCACCGCCTTCGCGAAGCGAAAGCTGCTGGAGGCCAGCGGAACCGGCACCGACATCAATGGCAACCCGAAGCCGTTCACCGCGTCGGGCGTGGACACCGGCCAGGTGTACGCGGGCGCGGACGCCGTCAGGTACTTCGGTGCGGATGCCGATGACACCCGCGTGCCCGACCTCTTCGCCGGCACCAACGGCACGGTCTACACCGCCGGCAAGTCCAAGATCGCCGAGCACGGTGGCACCAGCCCCGACGACCGCCACGTTCCGCTGGTGGTCGTGGGCTCGGGCATCTCGAAGCACGATGTCCCCGACCAGGTTTCCCTCACCCAGGTCGCTCCGACCATCCTGGCCCGCCTCGGCCTGGACCCCCGCACACTCGACGCCGTGAAATCCGAACACACGGCGACTCTGCCGAGCTAGGGGGTCCATACCAGATCAGGGAGCTCTCGACGCGGAACTCTGTCCGATACCGCGCGGTGAGAGCTCCCTGATCGCTGTCCGGGGGGATTTACGACTGGAAGCGGTAGCCCATGCCCGCCTCGGTGAGGAGGTGTTTGGGCTGGGAGGGGTCGTCCTCGAGTTTGCGGCGCAGCTGGGCGAGATAGACACGCAGGTAATGGGTTTCGGTCGCGTAGGACGGGCCCCAGACCTCGCGCAGGAGCTCACGGCGGCCGACGAGCTTGCCGCGATTACGGACCAGCATCTCCAGCACGCCCCACTCGGTGGGAGTCAGGTGCACGTCGTGGCCGTGGCGGGTCACCTTCTTGGCCGCGAGATCGACGGTGAAGGAGGCGGTTTCGATGACCGGCTCGGCGGTGTCGGCGGTACTGGCCGAGCGGCGGACGGCGGCGCGCAGCCGGGCCAGCAGTTCGTCCATGCCGAAGGGCTTGGTGACGTAGTCGTCGGCGCCGGCGTCGAGGGCCTCCACCTTGTCGGAGGAGTCGGTGCGGGCGGAGAGCACGATGACCGGGGCGGTGGACCAGCCGCGCAGGCCGGCCAGCACCTCGATGCCGTCCATATCGGGCAGGCCGAGGTCGAGAATTATGACGTCCGGGTGCTTCTCGGCGGCCGCGCGCAGGGCCGCGGCCCCATTGGACGCGGTGGTCACCTCGTAGCCGCGGACCGACAGATTGATGCGCAGGGCGCGCAGGATCTGTGGTTCGTCGTCGACCACGAGCACTTTGATCGGCGCTGCCGCCGCGTTCGTCACCCGACCTCCTCTTCGGTGTTCGCGGGGTCGTCCCCCGCGGGCAGATCGATCACCATGGTCAAACCGCCGCCCGGGGTGGGCTCCGCGTGCACGGTGCCACCCATGGCGTCCACGAAACCGCGCACCACCGACAGGCCCAGGCCCACGCCGGTGGAGGTGTCGCGGTCGCCGAGCCGCTGGAAGGGCTCGAACAGCTGGTCCTCCAGGCCGGTCGGTACGCCCGGACCGGTATCGACCACCGTAACGGCCACCCGCTTGCCGACCTGCTCTGCCGCCACCCGCACCATCGAATCCCTGGGGGAGTAGCGGGCGGCATTGTCGATCAGATTGGCCAGGACCCGTTCCAGCAGACCGGGATCGGCGCGCACCGAGACGGTGTCGACGTCCACCTTCACCCGGTCCATGGTGGTGCGGCGCATGCCGCGGGTGCCCATGCCCATGAGCGCGTGATGCACCACCTCGTCGAGGTAGACCTTGCGCACCTGCGGCTTGATCACGCCGACCGCCAGGCGCGAGGAGTCCAGCAGGTTGCCGACCAGCGCGGTCAGCTGATCCACGGATTCCTCGATGGTCTCCAGCAGTTCGGCGGTGTCCTCGGGGGAGAACTCCACATCGTCGCTGCGCAGGCTGGACACCGCCGCCTTGGCCGCGGCCAGCGGGGTGCGCAGATCGTGGCTGACCGCCGACAGCAGGGCGCGGCGCAGCTTGTCGGCCTCCATGACCGCCTGTGCGGCGCTGGCCTCCTCCTGCAGCTGCTTCTGTTGCACCAGTCCCGCCGCCTGATTCGCGACCGCGCCCAGTACCAGGCGGTCCCCGGAGGTCACGGGACGTCCTCGCAACAGCAGCCAGTGCATGTCATCGCCTGCCTCCAGAGCGGTTTCGGCATCGCTGACCTTCGTCGGCGGCCGCTCGCCCACCGACGCGATGACCTCGTCGTCGGTGACCAGGCTGACGGCGTCCTGGCCGTAGGTCTCGCGGGCGCGTTCGAGCAGATCCGGGAGATCCGCGCCGTGCAGCACCGAGCCCGCGAACAGCGTCAGCAGCTCGGCCTGGCGAGAGGCCTTGCGCGCCTCCATGGTTCGCTTGGCGGCCACATCCACCAGCGCCGCGACCGCGACCGCCACGAACAGCAGCACCACGATGGTGAGGAAGTTGTCGAGCTGGTCGATGGTGAGGCTGTAGCGGGGTTCGGTGAAGAACCAGTTCAGCAGGACGCCCGACAGGAGCGCCGACAGCGCCGCGGGGGCCACGCCGCCGAGCAGCGCGACCGCGATGACGCCGATGAAGAACAGGGCACTCTCACCGCTGAGGTCCAGCAGGCGATCGAGCCAGAAGTAGATGACCGCGCAGATCACCGAGGGCACGATGAACGCGGCCGACCAGGAGCCGACCTTTCGCTCGCGCCGGGTCAGCGAGGACCAGCGGAAGCCGCCCTTGTTGGATTCCTCGTGGGTCACCATGTGTACGTCGATCTTGCCCGACTCCTGCACCACGGTGGCGCCGATACCCTCGTCGAGCATGCGCGCCCAGCGTGAGCGGCGGGAGGTGCCCAGCACCAGCTGGGTGGCATTGACCTGACGCGCGAAATCCAGCAGCGCCGTGGGCACGTCCTCGCCGGTGACGGTGTGCAGGCTGGCGTCGAGGCTGGTTGCCAGGTCGCGCAGGCGGTTCAGCCGTTGCGTCGAGACCCCGGCCAGGCCGTCACCGCGCACGATGTGCACCACGATCAACTCGGCGCTGGATTTGGCGGCGATGCGGCTGGCGCGCCGCACGATGGTCTCCGATTCCGGGCCGCCGGTCACGGCGACCACGACGCGTTCGCGCGCCTCCCAGGTGGTGGTGATCTTGTGGTCGGCACGGTATTTGGCGAGCGCGGCATCGACCTGATCGGCCAGCCACAACAGCGCCAGCTCGCGCAGCGCAGTCAGATTGCCCGGGCGGAAATAGTTGCGCAACGCCGCGTCGACCTTCTCGGCGGCGTAGACATTGCCGTGGGACATGCGGCGGCGCAGGGCTTCCGGCGTGATGTCCACCAGCTCCACCTGGTCGGCGGAGCGAACCACCCAGTCCGGCACGGTTTCCCGCTGCACCACGCCCGTGATCTGCTCGACCACGTCGTTGAGGCTCTCCAGGTGCTGCACATTGACCGTGGACACCACGTCGATGCCCGCGTTCAGCAGGTCCTGGACGTCCTGCCAGCGCTTCTCGTGCTTGCTGCCCGGGACATTGGTGTGCGCCAGCTCGTCGACCAGCACCACCGCCGGATGCCGGCGCAGCACGGCGTCCACATCCAGTTCGGGCATGGTGGTGCCGCGATACTCGATCATCCTGGGCGGGATGCGCTCGATTCCGGCCAGCAACTCGGCGGTCTTGCTGCGGCCGTGGGTCTCGACGACGGCGGCCACCACATCGCGCCCACGCTCGAGCCGCCGATGCGCTTCGGCGAGCATCGAGAAGGTCTTGCCTACGCCGGGGGCCGCGCCGAGGTAGATCCGTAGTTGGCCGCGTTTCACTCGTCCATCATCGCGCGGTGTGCGCGGAAGCCCTGCTGTGCCGCGTGGATGGATTCGCGGGTGCCTTCGGCGGCGGCCAGGACGCGCAGTATCAGCGCGCAACCGAGGAACCCGAAGATCACCATCAGGGTGACGGCGATGTGCGGCACGGCTTCTCCTTTTAGATATCGGGGTGTGCGCCCGGGCGCGCGTGCGCGCGTACGGGTTCCCCACTTCATACCTCCGATGCTGGTCAGGTCGCTGATCCTGACGATTTCTTTACGGTGGTGTCTCGCGTTGTTGACAGGATCCGAGCGGCCTCGGAAGGACCTACCGGTACGAGATCAGGCTGGATGTCGGCAACCGGGGGTCGCTCGGCGAACTGATGCGCGCGTAGCAACAAGACAGCAAACATCGTGCTGCATCGAAGCCGAAGCCCCTCCGCAAGGCGTGCGGCTCTTTGTTGGCTCGGTCTGGCCCGTGATCAAAAATGTGTGTTACGCCACACTTTCCCGCAGAGCATAGTTACTGTGTAGCTATCATTCTTGACGCAAGTGTCCGCCAACCAGTGGTCAGGGGAGCTGTTCCAAGTCGAATTCAGCGAGAGGGTGGTCGCATGACTCGTCGGTATGGAGAATCCAAGACCAGCGCGTCGCGACGCGCCCTGCTGCCGATCGTCGGCGCGATACCACTGGCCGTCGCGGTGACCTGCTCCATCGCCACGGGCGACGCCGCGGCGCAGCACGGCGTCCCGGCTCCCGCGGCTGTCGAGCAGCTCTGGACGAGCCCGGTACAGCCCGGTGCGTTCGGCATCCCGGTGCCGCAGGGCGTCCCCGACGCCATGCGCGATCAGGCGCAGAACGCTGCAGCCGCTGCCAATGCCGCCCTCGACGACGGCCTGCACTCGGTCGACGACAACTACTCGGACCGGGTCACCAGGCTGAACGTGGGTAGCGGCACCGCCGGTCTCATCATCGGCACGGTCGTGGGGGCGGTACCGGGCGCGGTGGTCGGGGCGATACCGGGAGCGATTATCGGCGCTGCGTTCGGTGCGATTGCCGGCGCGATCGCGGGCGGCGTGGTCATGGCCGTTCCGACCATGGGGGTGGGTGCGCCCATGGGGGTCGCAGGCGGCGCTCTCGCGGGGGCCGGTATCGGTGGTGTGGTCGGTGCTGTGGTCGGTGGTCTGGTGGGCGCTGTTTCCGCCGGCGTCGTGGGCGCAGCCGTCGGTTACGAGCTCGGCGCAGCGACCGGGCAGGGCAACGGTATGCAGGGCACTTAGCCGGAATTCACCGCGCTCGAAAAGACTGACCGGTACGAGATCTCGCGTGGGCAGTGGGGGAACCCTAAGCTGTCGTGCGTGAATTCCGGGCGGGCAATGGTCGACGGGCGTTTCGAGTTGATCGAACCACTCGGCAGCGGCGGCATGGGCACGGTGTGGCGCGCCTACGACATCGCGCTGCACCGTGAGGTGGCGTTGAAAGAGGTGCGGGCCGAAGGCGACGCGGGCTCCGCGGAGGTGCAGCGGGAACGGGTGCTGCGCGAGGCGCGCGCGCTGGCGCGCATCACGCACCCGAATGTGGTTGCCATCCACCACATCGTGGACACACCCGCCGAGAAGCATCCGTGGATCGTGATGGAACTGGTCGCGGGCGGCTCGCTCGCGGACCGGCTGGACGAGGGGCCGATGTCGCCGGGACAGGCCGCCTGGGTCGGTCGCGGCATCCTGGCCGGCCTCCGCGCCGCACACGCGGTGGGTGTCCTGCACCGCGATGTGAAACCCCCGAATGTGTTGCTGCGCGCCGACGGTTCCCCCGTCCTCACCGACTTCGGCATCGCCGCGGTGAACGACCTCACCGGTCTCACCTCCACCGGCAGCGTCGTCGGCTCCCTCCCGTACGTCGCCCCCGAACGCCTCCAGGGCCACGAGGGTCACCCCGCCTCCGACCTCTGGTCCCTCGGCCTGGTCCTCTTCGCCGCCGTCGAGGGCTACCAACCCATGCGCCGCGACACAGACGTCGCCACCCTCGCCGCCGTCCTGATGGGCGCGGTCCCACCCCCACGCCAGGCGGGCCAGCTGACCCCGGTCCTGCAAGCCCTCCTGGTCCCCAACCCCGGCCACCGCCCGCCGGCCGACCAGGTCGACCAGATGCTCGCCCAGGTCACCCAGGACTACACGCCGCCGTCCCACACCTTCACCTCATCGCCCCAGGACTTCACGTCGCCGTCCCATTTCCAGGGATTCACGACGGCGTCCGGACCTCAGGACGCGCCGCCGTCGCAGGGCTTCCCGGTAACGCCCCCGCCCCAAGGGTTTTCGACCACACCGCAGCAGCAGGGCTTCCCGATCTCGCCACCGCCGATGGGATACCCGACAGTCCAGCAACCCCACGGATTCACCGCATCACAGCAATTCCCGCCAGGCTCGCCGAACCCTGTCCACACTGCACCGCAACGCAATTCGCGCCCATTGATCCTCGCCGGCGTCGGTATCGTCCTGGCTGTCGCCGCGGTCGCCGCCATCGCCCTGTGGCCCTCCGCCTCCGGCGGCGGCCAAGGCCAATCGGGCCAGCCGAACATCCCCACCCAACCCACCGGCATCCCCCTGAGCGGCATCATCCCGCCCACCGTCATCGCCCCCACCACCGCCAAGGGCGATGCCACCACCGACCTGCTGACACCCGACGGCATCCGCAAGGCCGTCGCCGCCCTCGAAAAGGTCACGGGCGGTAAGCAATTCACCGAAACCACCATTTACCCGACCTACATCAGCACGGGTGCCCCGGTCCAGGGCCGGCCCAACGTTTACGACACGTTCTCCTACCGCGACGGCGTCGTCAAACGCGACGGCCCAGGCTCCACACTGACCGATCCCACCATCGACCTGTCCGCTATCAACTGGGACCTCCTCCCCGCCCTCTTCACCGCCGCAGCCCAGCAACTCAACGTCCCCAAACCCACCAGCCGCTACATCATCGTCAACCCCGCCTGGACCTTCAACGACGACCAGCCCAGCCTGCTGGTCTACCTCTCGGACGACTACGGCGGCGCCTACCTGGCGGCCGGCCTCGACGGCACCATCGTCAAGACCTACCCCCACAAGTAGCCCCGACGGTCAGGCCACGGTCGAGGACGGCCCGGCCGGCCGGTTCCGTTCCCGATGCGCCTTCTGGCGACAGGCCGGGGAGCAGTAGCGGGCGCGGCGGCCGGTGCCCGAGCGGGAGAGCGCGGAACCGCAGATGTGGCAGGCGTCGTCGGCTCGATCGTCGGTGGCGCGGTCGCGCGCACCGCAGATGGTGTCGAGGGTGGCGGTCGAATTCCGGTCGGCCCGAAGAGAATCCAGGATCAGCGCGGTGGTGCGGCCGATGCGAGCGGTCTGCCCCGGCAGGCGCTGGGCTGCCGTGCATGCGGTGAAGATGCCGAGCACATCGGCCACCGAGATGTCGGCGCGCACCGCGCCGTGGTGCTGGGCGGCGGCCAGCAGCAGGGTCAGGCCCTGATGAAAGCGCATGCCCGCACCGTGCACCCGGGCGCGCGGCCAGCCGTCGCCCAGTGTCAGCAGATCGCAGGGCGTCTCCTCGGTCGGCGCGGAGGCGACGACCTCGACGCAGAAATCGAAGAAAGCCACACCGGGATCGCGATGTCTGAGATGATCTGCGGCCAGAGCGTTCAGTCGTTCGATCCGTTGCTCGAGAACCGCTTCCAGCAGTCCGGCCTTGGTCGGGAAGCAACGGTAGACGGTCCCCGCGCCCACGCCCGCCCGGCGGGCGATCTCGGCCAGCGACACCGAGGCGCCTTGCTCCGCGAAGGCTTGCTGGGCGGCATCCAGGATGCGGGCGTAGGTAGCTCGCGCCTCGGCACGCGGGGCGAGACGCGGCACGGTCGCGGTGCGGATCGGTCGAGGCATCGTTCGTGCTGGACTCTCTGGTTATCGAAGGTCTTGCGTCTTCGATGTTCTCACGCGTCGCGTGGCGCGGCCACACAAGGCGCGGGGCGTTTCGGCTATCGAGCCGGGGCCGTTACGAATTCGGTGTTTCGTTACGCCATGTGTGCGGGTGGCTGTTCCTTTCATAACGCCGGGATTCTTCTCCTCCGCGCCAGATGACCTGCGCCATCGATGAATTCGCCCCATGTATACGGAGTTCGCGGTAGCGATCCGCGCGCAGTGAACTTTCGGCCGTACCGGTCGGCCCGTATGGTCCGAAACGGGTTGAGAAAACCTAGAGTTTCAAGAATGGGGGTCGATATGGATCCTGGAGCATGTGAATCCTGGACTATCGAAATGCCGGACGGTGTCGGCACGAAAGTGGATATATTGCGCGCGGCGGAGGCCTACGCACCGGTTGTCGTGGTGTGGCCCGGCATCGGGGCCCGCGGTGCGCAATATCGGCAATTCGCAAGTGAATTGCGGGAGCGCGGTTGCACGGTAGTCGTCGGCGAACTTCACGGGCAGGGAGAATCCCGCCCGGAGCCGCCGCGGACAAGCCGGTACGGCATGCACGCCCAGGTGGTGAACGACTATCACCGGGTCGCCGGAGTACTTACCGCGATTGATTTCCAGCGCAATGGAATTCTGGAGATCATCGAGCGCATGTGGCGCGAGTACGGAGACATCTCCGAACTACGGGTGGCCGACAAACGCATCGTGGTGCTGGCGCATCCCGAGCACGCGGCGCCGTGAACGTCGAGCGGATGGAGAAGTACACCAAGGGCCCCAGCTACGACGGCGCGCGCGCGTTGCTGATCGGCGACGGTCTGGTGACCAGCGTCGGCAGGGAGTGGAAGACGCAGCGAAAGCTGCTGTCTCCCTTCTTCACTCCCAAGGCGGTGCGTGGGTACGCGCCGTTGATGATGGAGGACGCCGAATGGTTCACGCGCCGTTGGGAATCCCGCGCGGGCGGCCACGAGCCGGTCGAAATGCTCTCGGAGATGGCCGCTCTCACCGCGTCCGTCATTCTCAAGAGCCTGTTCAGCACCACGGCGCAGGACGTCCGGGAGCAACTGCAGGACGCGGTCGAGACGATGATCCAGTACACCTCCGGCCGCCAGCTCAACCGGTTCCGCCCGCCGGAGTGGGTGCCGACTCCGGCGCGCCGCGAATACGAGATCGCCCGGGATCGGCTCGACGAGTTCGTGCTGAGAGTGATCACCGAACGCCGCGAGCTGCCCGCCGACCAACGCCCGGCGGACCTGCTGTCACAGATCATGTCGGGCGAATCCACGCTCAGCGACAGGCTTCTGCGCGACCAGTGCGTCACCATGCTGATCGCCGGGCACGAGAGCACCGCGCGCACTCTCGCCTTCGTCTGGTACGTCCTGGCCACCAACCCGGAGGTGGCCGCAAACCTGCATGACGAGATCGACGCACTGCCGCAGGATATTTCGCTCGAGGATCTGAAGGACGCGCCGTACTTCACCCATCGGCACCGCGACTTCTGGGAGAACCCGGAGAAGTTCGATCCCCAGCGCTGGGCCGATGACGCCGAGCACCACATGCACCCCTACGCCTTCCACCCGTTCGCCGGTGGTTCCCGGGTGTGCATCGGAAAGAGCTTCACGTTCATGGAAACCCACCTGCTGGTGATCCTGCTGGCCCGCCGGTTCGCGCCGGTGACGGTGCCGAACTACCGGCTCGCGCTGGCGGATGCGCGGCGTACTGGGACCCGACAACGGCCTGCCGATGATGATGAGGGCGCGTGCGAAATGAGAATCACTCCCTTCTGGCTGAACACCCGCGCCTACGCGCGCATTCTGAAGGTCGTCACCAAGCTCAACACCTGGATCTACCTCAGGACCGACGGCCGCCGGGCCGCACAGTGGAACTTCTTCGGCAGCTTCCGGAAAGACCCGCTGCCTATCGCGGTATTGACCACCGTGGGGCGCAAGTCGGGTGCGCCGCGGACGGTCGCGGTGGTGTACCTGCCGATGGACGACGACCGCATCGCCTTCGCAGCCTCGCACTGCGGGCAGGAGTCGCTGCCGAACTGGTTCCGCAATATCCAGCAGAACCCGGATGTCACCGTGCAGATCGCGGGCCGGAAGGTCGAGACCTGGGCCAGGATCCTCGAGCCCGGCTCCGATGAGCGCGCGCGGACCTGGTCGCTGCTGGCGCGGAAGAACCGCGAATTCGCCTGGATGCAGCGATGGGCCGAACGTGAAGTGCCGGTGCTCATCTGCGATCTGAATCCGGCACGAGTACAAGGAGTGGGAATCGTATGACCGCCCAGACCGACCGGAGCCCCTGGGCCACCCTGGGGGCACTGTGTTTCGGGTTCTTCATGCTGCTGGTCGATATGACCATCGTGGCGGTGGCCAATCCGGCGATCATGGCCGAGTTGCACACGGGCGTATCGACTGTTGTGTGGGTGACCAGCGCCTATCTGCTCGCCTATGCGGTGCCGCTGCTGGTTACCGGGAGGCTGGGTGACCAGTTCGGTCCGAAAACGGTCTATCTGGCCGGGCTGACCGTGTTCACGTTCGCCTCGCTGGGGTGCGGCGTGTCCACCAGTATCGGCATGCTGATCGTGGCGCGGGCCGTGCAGGGGGTCGGCGCGGCCTTGATGACGCCACAGACCATGGCGGTGATCACGCGAATCTTCCCGCCCGACAAGCGCGGTGCGGCCATGGGCGCGTGGGGGTCGGTCGCGGGCGTGGCCTCGCTGGTGGGCCCGATCATCGGCGGCATTCTGGTGGACGGGCTGGGCTGGAAGTGGATCTTCCTGGTGAATGTGCCCATCGGCGTGGTGGCCTTCGTGCTGGCGGTGCTGTTCGTACCGGCGCTGCCGACGCATCGGCACCGGTTCGATCTGCCGTCGGTGGCCCTGAGTGTGGCGGGGATGTTCCTGGTGGTCTTCGGGATTCAGCAGGGCAATACCGATGATTGGTCGGGGCGGATCTGGTTGTGCATCGGGGCGGGACTGGTCCTGCTGGTGGCCTTCCTCGGGGTCCAGGCGCGCAATGCGGGTGAGCCGCTGGTGCCGTTGTCGCTGTTCCGGGACCGGAACTTCGCACTGAGCACGCTGGCCATGACCGCGATGGGCGTGGCCACCACCGGGATGATGTTGCCGGGGTACTTCTATCTCGAGAACGTGCGCGGGATGAAGCCGACCGAGGCCGCGATGGTGTGGATCGTCATGGCCTTCCTGACCGCGCTGTTCTCCCCGATCGTCGGCAAGCTGGTGGACCGGGTGCACCCCCGCGTAGTTCCGGTGGTGGGATTCGCCGGATTCGCCGTCGGCATCGCCTGGTTCGGGCTGGTGATGAAGCCGGAGACGCCGCTGTGGCAGTTGCTGCTGCCGCTGGTGTGCATGGGTATCTCCAACGCCTGCGTCTGGTCGCCGCTCGCGGCGATCGCCACCTATGGGCTGCCCATGCATCAGGCCGGGGTCGGCGCGGGCGTGTACAACACCGCCCGGCAGGTGGGTCTGGTGCTCGGTAGTGCCGGGATCGGCGCGCTGATTCCGGCTCGGCTTGCCGCGCACGGCATTCCGTCGGTCGGTGAAGGCGGGAGCGGATCCCTATCGGGCACAGTGCAATCCGCGTTCAGTGCCGCGCTGGCGCAGTCGATGGTGCTGCCCTCGGCGGTGCTGATCATCGGTATCGCCGCGTGCCTGCTGCTGGGACATCGGACTCCCGCGCCTTCGCCGGCGGCCGCGGCGCCGGAGACGGCGGACGCCCTGGGCTGACCCACGTCGGCTTCGCAACAGCCCCGGAGAGCATCGCTCTCCGGGGCTGCTCCGCGTCCGGATTCCGTCGAAGTACCAGGTCCTGACGGTTTCTTGATGGGTTTGGGCGATATGTCGACGACATCTCTGCGACACGCGGCGCGACCCTGTAAGCGGAGCGTCAATGCGACCCGCTGGGACGCTAAGAAGGCGTAAAGGACCTCGAAGTCGGGCTATCCGGGCGCTTGACTCACTCCGGCGCGTCTCAGGACGTGCCCGAAAGCAGAGAGGTTTCGAGACATGTCTGTCGTGGTGTTCACGGTGCTGACGGTGGCGATCTTCGCCCTGTTCGGCTTGATCCAACGCGGGGTGGAACGGCTGTGACGCAGAACATTATCGGTCTGGTCCTGGCCGTCGGTATCGCCATCTATCTGGTGGCGGCGCTGCTGTATCCGGAGAGGTTCTGAGTGAGCACGACAACAGCGGGGATCCTGTTCGCGGTATCCCTGATCATCGCGCTGGCCGCGGTGCATGTGCCCCTGGGCGACTACATGTACCGGGTCTACAGCAGCGAGAAGCACTCCAAGGCCGAGAAGGGCATCTATCGACTGATCGGCGTGCAGCCGGGCGTCGAGATGACCTGGGCCGTCTACGCGCGCAGCGTGCTGGCCTTCTCGGCCATCAGCGTGCTGCTCCTGTTCTTCCTGCAGCTGATTCAGGGCAAACTGCCGTTGCACCTGAATGATCCGGGCACCAAGATGACCGCGGATCTGGCGTGGAACACCGCCATCAGCTTCGTCACGAACACGAACTGGCAGAACTATGCCGGTGAATCGACGATGGGTCACGTCGTTCAGGCCGTGGGCCTGAGCGTGCAGAACTTCGTCTCGGCGGCCGTCGGCATGGCCGTGGCGGTCGCGCTGGTGCGCGGCTTCGCCCGGCGTCGCAGCGGCGAACTCGGCAACTTCTGGGTGGATCTGGTGAGGGGAACCACCCGTATTCTGCTGCCGCTGTCGATCGTGTTCGCCATCGTGCTCGTGGCGGGCGGCGCCATCCAGAACCTGCACGTGTACGACCAGATCGCCCAGACGGTGGGCAACACCGGTTCGCAAACCCTGCCGGGCGGACCCGTTGCCAGCCAGGAGGCGATCAAGCTGCTCGGCACCAACGGCGGCGGCTTCTACAACGTGAACTCGGCGCACCCGTTCGAGAACCCGACCGCGTGGACCAACTGGGTCGAGATCTTCATGCTGCTGGTGATCAGCTTCTCGCTGCCGCGGACCTTCGGTCGCATGATCGGCTCCAAGAAGCAGGGCGTGGCCATCGCCGCCGTCATGGCGACCCTGGCCATCCTGAGCGTCACGGTGATGAACTTCTTCCAGCTGCAGCACCACGGCACCGTCCCGAGTGCCATCGGGGCGTCCATGGAGGGCGTGGAAACTCGCTTCGGCGTATCGAATTCGGCGACCTTCGCCACCGCGACCACGCTGACATCCACCGGTGCAGTGGATTCCGCGCACGACTCGTACACCAGCCTCGGCGGCATGATGACCATGTTCAACATGCAGCTCGGTGAGGTCGCGCCCGGTGGCACCGGTTCGGGCCTGTACGGCATGTTGATCCTGGCCGTGATCACGGTCTTCGTCGCCGGTCTGATGGTCGGCCGCACCCCGGAGTACCTGGGCAAGAAGATCAATCCCCGCGAAATCAAGCTGGCTGCTTCGTATTTCCTGGTGACGCCGTTGATCGTGCTGACCGGCACCGCCATCGCGATGGCACTGCCGGGCGAGCGTGCGGGCATGGCCAACTCGGGTCCACATGGGCTCTCGGAAGTGTTGTATGCCTTCACGTCCGCGGCCAACAACAATGGTTCGGCCTTCGCCGGTCTGTCCGGCAACACGGTGTGGTGGAACACCGCACTCGGCTTCGCCATGGTGTTCGGCCGCTTCATCCCCATGATCTTCGTGCTGGCACTGGCCGGTTCGCTGGCGGCTCAGGGTCACACCCCCGCCTCCGAGGGCACGCTGCCGACACATCGGCCGCAGTTCGTCGGCATGGTCGCGGGCGTCACCATCATTCTGGTCGCGCTCACCTTCCTGCCGATGCTGGCGCTCGGCCCGCTCGCTGAAGGAATCCACTCATGAGCACTCCCACCCTCGATTCCGCGCCGGCGGAACAGGCGCACAGCAAGCCGAAACGCGGTGTCTCGGCGGGGTTGTTCGACCCCAAGATGCTGGTGAAGTCCTTGCCGGACGCGGTCAAGAAGCTGGATCCGCGCACCATGTGGCGCAATCCGGTGATGCTGATCGTCGAGATCGGCGCGGTCTGGTCCACCATTCTCGCGCTGGTGCATCCGACGTTCTTTGCCTGGGCGATCGTCGTATGGCTCTGGCTGACAGTGATTTTCGCCAACCTGGCCGAAGCGGTGGCCGAGGGCCGCGGCAAGGCGCAGGCCGACACCCTGCGAAAGGCCAAGACCGACACCATCGCTCGCCGTCTGGTGGACTGGTCCCCGGGCGCGCGGGTGGTCGAGGAGAAGGTCGCGGCCCCCGACCTGCAGCGCGGCGACTACGTGGTGGTCGAGGCGGGCCAGGTCATTCCGGGTGACGGCGATGTCGTGGAAGGCATTGCCTCCGTGGACGAGTCGGCCATCACCGGTGAGTCCGCGCCGGTGATCCGCGAGTCCGGCGGTGACCGTTCCGCGGTCACCGGCGGCACCACGGTGTTGTCGGACCGGATCGTCGTCAAGATCACCCAGGAGCCGGGCGGCTCGTTCATCGACAAGATGATCGCGCTCGTCGAGGGCGCCTCGCGGCAGAAGACGCCGAACGAGATCGCGCTGAACATCCTGCTGGCCGCGCTGACCATCATCTTCGTGTTCGCGGTGGCGACCCTGCAGCCGCTGGCCATCTTCTCCAAGGCCAACAACCCTGGCGTGCCGGACAATCTGGCGCTGGACCTCAATGGTGTCACCGGCATCGTGATGGTCTCGCTGCTGGTGTGCCTCATCCCGACCACCATCGGCGCGCTGCTGTCGGCCATCGGCATCGCCGGCATGGACCGGCTGGTGCAGCGCAATGTGCTGGCCATGTCCGGGCGGGCCGTCGAGGCCGCCGGTGACGTGAACACGCTGCTGCTGGACAAGACCGGCACCATCACCCTGGGCAACCGCCAGGCTTCGGACTTCGTGCCGATGCCGGGCATCACCGCCGACGAATTGGCGGACGCCGCACAGCTTTCCAGCCTCGCGGACGAGACCCCGGAGGGCCGCTCGATCGTGGTGTACGCCAAGCAGGCGTACAACAAGCGCGAGCGCACTCCGGGTGAGCTGACCGGCGCCCACTGGGTGGAATTCACCGCCCAGACCCGCATGTCGGGGGTGGACCTGGCCGACGGCCACCAGTTGCGCAAGGGCGCGGCCAGCGCCGTCACCGAATGGGTCCGCTCCAACGGTGGTCAGGTACCGACCGAGGTCGGCGTGACCGTCGACGGCATCTCGGCGTCCGGCGGCACCCCGCTGGTGGTGGCCGAGATCAAGCAGGGCACCGCCACGCTGCTCGGCGTCATCCACCTCAAGGACGTGGTGAAGCAGGGCATGCGGGAGCGCTTCGACGAGATGCGCCGCATGGGCATCCGCACCGTCATGATCACCGGCGATAATCCGTTGACCGCCAAGGCCATTGCCGACGAGGCGGGCGTGGACGACTTCCTGGCGGAGGCGACTCCGGAGGACAAGCTCGCGCTCATCAAGAAGGAGCAGGCCGGCGGCCGCATGGTCGCCATGACCGGTGACGGCACCAATGACGCGCCCGCGCTCGCGCAAGCCGACGTGGGTGTCGCCATGAACACCGGTACGTCGGCGGCCAAGGAAGCCGGCAATATGGTCGACCTGGATTCCGACCCGACCAAGCTGATCGAGATCGTGGAGATCGGCAAGCAGTTGCTGATCACCCGTGGTGCGCTCACCACGTTCTCGATCGCCAACGACATCGCCAAGTACTTCGCGATCATTCCCGCGATGTTCGTGGTGCTGTTCCCGGGTCTGGACATCCTCAACATCATGCGGCTGCACTCGCCGCAGTCGGCGATCCTCTCGGCGGTCATCTTCAACGCGCTCGTCATCGTGGGTCTGATCCCGCTGGCGCTGCGCGGTGTGAACTACCGTCCGTCGAGCGCGTCGAAACTGTTGAGCCGCAACCTGTACATCTACGGCCTCGGTGGCATCATCGCGCCGTTCATCGGGATCAAGCTCATCGACCTTGTCATTCAATTCTTCCCGGGGATGTCCTAATGCGTATGTCAGCCTGGATTCGGCAACACATCGCGGCGCTGCGCGCGCTGCTGGTGCTCACGGTGATCACCGGGCTCATCTACCCGGCCGTGGTTCTGGGTATCTCGCAGATACCCGGGCTGAAGGACAAGGCGGACGGGTCGCTGATCACCAAGGACGGAAAGCTGGTGGGCTCCAGCCTGATCGGGCAGGCGTTCACCGACGGCAAGGGCAATGCGCTGGTGCAGTACTTCCAGACGCGGCCGTCCAACTCCGCTCCGGCCGACGGCAGCATTCCCGACGGCTACGACCCGACCAACACCGCGTTCGGCAATATGGGCCCGGAGTCGGTGGTCGACACCCTCGACGCCAGTGACCCGAAGAAGGACAAGCCGAGCCTGCTCAGCACCGTGTGCTCACGTAGCGCGGCGGTCGGGCAGCTGGAGGGCGTGGACGGCAGCCGTCCCTACTGCACCTCCGGTGGTGTCGGCTCGGTGCTGTCGGTCATGGGCGACCGTGACTCGCACGGTCTGGTCACCCACCCGACCCAGGTGATCAGCGTCAACGAGGCATGCTCGACCGATCCGAAGAACCCGACGACGCCGTTCATGCAGGCGTACGAGGGTGTCAAGGTGGAGTGCGCCAAGCGCGGCGAGGACTACTCGGCCGGCCAGATCGTGCCGATCCGCGGCGACGCCTCCTCCGACACCCCGGTCCCGACCGATGCGGTAACCGCCTCGGGCTCCGGCCTGGATCCGCAGATCTCCCCGGAGTACGCCGCCATCCAGGTGGCGCGGGTTGCCAAGGCGCGCCACGTCTCCGAAGATCAGATCAAGGCCCTCGTGGATGCCCACCGGAGCGGCCGGACCCTGGGCTTCATGGGCGAGCCCACGGTCAATGTCGTCGAGCTGAACTACGACCTGGACAGCAAGTACCCGTCCAAAGGCTGATCAGCCGACCCCTGGGGTCCGGTCGCTTCGCTCACGAGGGCGACCGGGCCCCTTGGCATGTCACCGTCTCGACGCCGGAAGCCCTTGCCGCGTCGGAGTATCCGATCCGGGCGGATTGGTGGCCGCGATGGTGCGGCGGGAGGTGGCGCCCGGCGCAGGGGGCTGGTGCCGAGCACCTGCGAGGCCCCTGGGACGACCCCCTCGACTCCACCGGCCCCGTCCACCTGAGCGAAAGCGGCTGGCGCACCGTCGAATTGCTCAGCAGCTTCGCGGTCTGGGAAGCGCTCCGCCAGAGCCGCATTCGGCCCGCGACCGCTGATCACCAGGCGGGTCCGCGCAGCATCGGGCCCGGAATCGTCGTGTCAGGGGGCGTGTCAGGTCCGTGTCAGGTGTGTGGCAGCGGGGGCGACGACAGTTGCGGACATCGCCCGACGCGGATCAAGGAGCAACCTGTCATGACGAACAACAGCACTTTCCCGGCCACCTCGACCTGGACCGGCCTGGTGACGGTGGAGGACACGGCCCTCGCGGTCACCGACACCGGCGGGAGCGGCGTTCCGGTCGTCTACCTGAACGGTTCCTACGCCACGCAGAAGAACTGGAAGAAGGTGATCGCCGATCTCGGTCCCGGGTTCCGGCACATCACCTTCGACGAGCGGGCGCGCGGCAAGTCGCAGACCTCGGCGGACTACTCGTTCGACGCCTGCGTGCGGGATGTCGATGCCGTGCTCGCGGCGCGGGGTGTGGAGCAGCGGCCGATTCTGGTGGGCTGGTCCTACGGTGCGCTGGTCGCGGTGCACTGGGCCGACCGGAACCCGGACCGCATCGCGGGCGTCGTGTCGGCCGACGGCGCGATGCCCTGGGGATTCACCGACGCGGAGAACCTGGAGCGGATCCGGGCGATGTTCCGCAAGATGGGGCCGATGATGCCGGTGCTGCGCCCGCTGGGCCTGGCCGCACGGATGAGCGCCGAGCAGCACGCCGAGGTCAATGTCGAGCTCAACCAGCTCTGCGCCGCCCTCGCCCCGGTCCTGGAACGACTGCGCTGCCCGGTCCGCTATGTCGTGGCCACCGGCGCCAATCTCGGTGCGGCCGAAGAGGAGATCGAAGCGGTGCGGGCCTCCCTGGAACCGCTGCTGGCGGTCAACCCCAATCTGACGATCAGCGCGCGGGTCGGCAGCAACCACTCCAAGATCCTCGCCAAGGACTTCCACGCCGTCGCCGAGGCCATCCGCGAGACCGCGTCGGCTCTCGACCAGCTGTGCTGAGCAGCTCGATCCACCGGGCACTCGCCAGGTTTCCGGACACCGCTTCGCGGGCTACCACCAGTCCAGGATGGGCTGGAGTTCGCGGGCCAGTTCGGGGGCCATGGACCGCGAATAGCTTGCGGTCAAATGGTGTTCGTCGTGGTAGATGAGGATGTTGCCCTCCACGACGGGGCAGATGTCGTGTTCGCAGACCGCGTCGTTGGGGTCGATGAGGTGCATGTTCGGGAAGGCGGCGGCGGGTGTGGCGGCCGGGTTCTCCGCATTGAGGGCCTCGGCGCGCGGGATGCCGCAGCTGAGGCGATCGCCGCCGCCGGCCAGGCAGTCGATGGCGCGGTAGCGAATGCCGTTGCGGCGCAGCCACGGAGTGTCGCGGATGCCGATGAGCTGGAGGCCGCGGTCGGAGAGCGCCGACCAGACGTCGACGTAGTCCTGCGGGGTCTCGTCGCCGCCATTGTCGCTGGGGCGGGTGGCGGTGGTGAAGACGTAGTCGGGGCGCTCCACGCCGAGCCGGTCGATCACCTCCGACGACCAGTCGCGGCAGTCCGGATTCTGCTGGCCCTTGTACACGGGCTCCTCGGCGACCGTGAGCGGGCAGCCCATCTTCAAGTAGACGACGACCCGGAAACGGTACTGCTCGCCCAGGATCTGCAATGCCGGAATCCAGTGCTCGGCATGCGAATTGCCCACCACCGCGAGGGTCCGGTGCGCGTCGCGATCACCGTAGGTGCAGGTGGTGACCGCGCGAGTGTCGAAGTCGGAGATGCAGCCGTCGCGCGTGGGGTAGGGGATATCGGCGGGGGCTTCCTCGGTGGTGGGGCGCATCGGGGCGCGCGGCACCAGCGCGTGATCGGTGAGCGCCTCCGCGCCCGGGTATTTGGCGGGATCCAGCTCGCCGACCGCGTGCGCCTTCGCACCCATGCTCCACTGCCAGGCGAGGGTCGAGCCGACCAGCAGCACCCCGACCGTGGACACCGCCACCCCGGCGAGCACGCGGCCGAACGCGGGGGTCGCGGCGGGCCGCGAGCGCAGCCGCAGCGGCTCCTCGATCAGATGATGGGTCACGAAGGCCAGCAGCAGCGAGATCAAGATGATGACCAGCCCGCCCAGCCACCCGGCCCGGCGCTGATGCTGTTCACCCAGATAGAAGATGAGCATCGGCCAGTGCCACAGGTACAGCGCGTAGGCGAACCCGCCGAGCTGCACCACCGGTCCGGTGGCCAGCAGGCGATTCACCACCGGCTGATCGGCGGTGTCGCGGCCCGCACCCGCGAGAATCAGTGCGGCCGTGGCCAGGACCGGAATCAGCGCGGCCGGGCCGGGGAAGACCAGGGAGCCGTTCACCATCCAGCCGCAGCAGGCGATGGCCGCGATTCCGGTCCAGGCGAACACTTCCCGCGTCGGCCTGGGCAGCCGGATCAGCGGCGCGGCCAGGGCGAGCAGACCGCCCACCAGCGGTTCCCAGGCACGGGCGAAGGTGTCGTAGTAGTTCCAGCCCTGCTGGGTCGAAACGCCTGCACCGGCATGGCGGAACGAGATGATGGCGGCGGCGGCGAATATCACCGCGAGCGTCAGCCGCAGCACGCCGTCCTGTCCGGTGCGGCGCAGCAGCGGGTACTCGGCGGCCAGTTTCCACGCCCCCGCCCGGACCACGCGGCGCAACACCCAGGCCACGGCGGCGACCGTCAGCAGCAGTACGAGATACATCTGGCCCTGGACCGACATCGACCACAGATGCTGCAGCGGGCTCACCGAGGGATCCGCGGCCAGATAGTCCGACCAGGACAGCGCCAGGTACCAGTTCTGGTAGTAGAACAGCGAGGCCAGCGTCTGGCCCGCGATATTCGACCAGCGGGTGTGGGGGAGCAGCACCACCGTGGCGGCGACCACCGCCGCCAGCACCACCACCATGGCGGGCAGCAGCCGGCGCAGCGTGCGCCGGATGGTGGTCAGCACACCCACCGATCCGCTGTCGGCGCGGCGCACCAGCATGCCGGTGAAGAAGAAGCCGGACAGCACCAGGAACACGTCCACACCGCCGGATACGCGTCCGGCCCAGATGTGGAAGGCGACCACCAGCGCGATAGCTACGCCGCGCAATCCGTCCAGATCGCGTCGGTAGGCCCCGGGCCTGGTGGGTGCGTCCGGTGCGTCCTGTCGGTCGCTGCCCGGCGCGGTCGGGTGATCGGTGCTGGATATGGACATGGCGGCTGCCATTGTCGGTCAGGGGTCGCGGAAATTACCAATCGCCACACAGAAGAGGTCCGTGTTGTGCCGATTGTCGCTGGTCAGGCGAATACGAAATAGCGCAGCCACAGATATGGCGCGGCCACCGCAATCGTGACCGCAGTCACCGGAATGCCCTTCCGGGTGAATTCCCAGAACGAGATCGGATGGTCCGAACGCCGCGCAATGCCGAGCATCACCACATTCGCGCTGGCCCCGACTGCTGTGAGATTGCCACCGAAATCCGCGCCCAGTGTCAGCGCCCACCACAGGGCGTTCGCCTGGGCCGGGTGATCGACGTGCTCCACCAGCTGGGCCACCAGTGGACTCATGGTCGCCACGTACGGGATGTTGTCGATGACGCCCGACAGCACCGCCGAGACCACGAGTATCAGCATGGTTGCCACGAGCGCGTCACCGCCGGTGAGTTCGGTCGCGGATTTCGCCAGCCGGGCGATCACGCCGGTTTTCACCAGCGCCCCGATCATCACGAACAGGCCGGCGAAGAACAGCAGCGTTTCCCATTCCACCGCGGACAGGTAATCCCGTTGCGGCAGACCGGAAATCAGCACCAGCGCGCCCGCGCCGAGCAATGCCACCAGCGACGGTTCGAGGTGGAGAATCGGATGGCCGAAGAATCCCGCGAACACGGCGGCGAGCACAATTCCGCACTTGATCAACAGCTTCGGATCGCGAATCGCCTCGCGCTCGTTCAGCTGCATGATGTCGGCGGCGCGTTCGGGATCGACGTCGAAGGAGCCCTTGAACAGGCGCGGCAGCAGCAGGGCGAACACGGCCAGGGTGATCAGCACGATCGGTGTCAGATTCAGGAAGAAGTCGTTGAACGACAGCCCCGCCCGGCTGCCGATGATGATGTTGGGCGGGTCGCCGATGAGGGTCGCCGCGCCGCCGATATTGGAGGCCAGCACCTCGGCGATGAGGAAGGGCGCCGGCGGCACCTCGAGGCGCTCGCACACCAGCAGGGTGACCGGGGCGATGAGCAGCACGGTGGTGACATTGTCCAGGAAGCCGGACGCGGTGGCGGTGATGAGCACCAGCAGGACCATCACCCGCAGCGCGGATCCCTTGGCGCGCTTGGCCGCCCAGATCGCGACATACTCGAAGATGCCGGTCTGCCGCAGTACCCCGACGATGATCATCATGCCGAGCAGCAGGTAGATGACGTTCCAGTCGATGCCGGTCTCGTGCGAGTAGAAGACGTCGTCGGAGTCGAGGATGCCGATACCGATGACCACGCCCCCGCCGACCAGCGCCGCAATGGTCTTGTGCACGCGCTCCGTCGCGATGAGCACATACGCGACGACGAAGACGGCGATGGCGACGGCGGTCACGACTGCCGCCCCGGCGGGCTCAGTTGGCCAGCGCGACCTCGAGCAGCCGCGCGGATGTGATCACGCCGAGCAACGTCGTCCCGTCCTGCACCGCCACCAGCGGCGACTTGTACTTCGCCATCAGCGCGGCCACCTCGACGATATTGTCGTCGGCCTTCGCGGCCGGAATCTTGGTGAGCCGCTCCGGAATCACATCCCGAACCTTCTTGCCCCGCAACCGCTTCACCACCTGCCCGCACATGGACTCGTTCAGCACCCCCGCCAGCGACGGATCGTCCTGCACGTACTTCGGCACGATGAACAGCGCGACCTGCGACGCCGGCAGCACCGAATGCGGCTCCCCCTTGGCATCGGTCACCAGAATCCCGGGTAGCCGATGCTCGGCCAGCAACTTCGCCGCGTCGATCGCGTCGGAGTCCAGATCGATCACGGGATAATCCTCGGCCATCTGAGCGGCATGCATAACTGCAGGATACGACGAAGAGCCGGGCGTTCACGGCAGCAGAATACGTCAAGATCGAAAACGGATGCCGCATCGAAACTCCCAGGTCGGACCGTGCGGCCCGAGGTTTCGGACCGGCCGACCAGACTTCCCGGCACACCGTGTGTAGAGATTTCGTCAACGGTACCGCGAACGGGTTTACCTGTCGCTCGGGTGGCTGAGCTCGTACACCCGGCAGGCTGCGCGGATGACTGGATAGGAGACGTTGCGCACCTCGACGCCGCCCGCGGTGCGGCCGAATTCGGTGCCGCCGTGGGCGTGGCCGTGGATGGCGAGGGCGGCGCCGGCCGCGTCCACCGCCTCGGCGAGATCGTGACAGCCCAGGCCCGGGTAGATCTTCGGGGGTTCGCCGGCCAGGGTGCCGACGACGGGGGAGAAGTGCATGAGGGCGATGCGGAGATCGGTGTCGAGGGATTCCAGGGCGGCGCGCAGGCGGGTAGCGTCGGCGGGGCCGCGGCGGAAGCGGGCGCGGTGTTCGACACTGCCCTCGGCGGGATTGCCGGGGTGGCCGGGAAATCCGCCGCTGCCGCCCATCACCCCGGCGATGCCCAGGCGAATCCCGTTGACGGGCAGGGTGATCGCGGTGCCGTCGAGCATGTGCACGCCGATCTCGCTGAGCCGCACCGAGATTCGGAAACCGAGTCGGCGGTCGTGATCGTGATTGCCCAGGACGGCGACCACCGGGACCGGCAGCTCCTCGATCTCGGCGCACAGCGCGTCGGTGTCGCGCAGGGTGCCGCCATTGGTCAGATCACCGGCCAGCAGCAGCACATCCGCGCGTTCGCCCAGTTCCAGCAGGGCGGGCCGGAATCGGCCGCGCATGCTCTCGCGCATGTGCAGATCGCCCACTGCCGCGATCCGGACGCGTCCGGAATCGGTCTCACCACGGCCCATACCGTCAGCCAGCCACAGAACCATCCTGGCTGTCAACGCTATTCGGGCCGTGGCCGGTGCGGGCCTACTCGCCCAGGGGCTCCAGCCGTAGCGGGACGCCGAGGCGGTTCCACAGGTTGATCTGCGCGGTCACCGCGACCAGACCCGCCCGCTGGCCCTCGTCGAAGTGCTTCTCCACGCCCGCCCAGATCTCGTCGCTCACCCCGTGCGGGCCGAGTTGCGTTGTGGCCTCGGCGTATTCCAGCGCCGCCTGCTCGGCCGGGGTGAAGAGCTCGGACTCCCGCCAGGCGTTGAGGTGCCAGAGCCGTCGCTCGGTCTCGCCCTCCTTGCGGGCCTCGGTGGAGTGCATGTCGATGCAGAACAGGCAACCGTTGACCTGTGAGACCCGGATCTTGACCAGTTCCCGCACGGTGGCGTCGAGGGGGCCGCGACGGATCGCGGTCTCGGCGGCGATCCAGGCCTGGTAGACCTCGGGGGCCGCCTGCTGCATGTTCAATCGCGACATGGTGTCGTCCTTCCTCCGGTTCGTTTCCACACCAAGGACGAGACAGGGCCCGCGGACGTGACGGGTGGGCCGCTGTGGCCTCCATCACACCAGCATGGCGCTGGTCGCGGCCGCAGTTGCCGGTGGGTTCCCGGGCCGCGTCCCAGCTGGACCGGTCGGCTCGTTCGGTCCGGAGGGTGGCGTTTGCCGTAATTGTGCGAAATGCGGCGCGGCGGACAATAATCCGCACGTGGGAACAGTTCTGCTGATCGCGCTGGGTCTGCTGTGCTTCGTCACCGGACCCGCATTGGCGCTGGTTATCGTGCTCGCCGTGCGAGGGTCGGCGCGGGGCGCCGCCGCCGCGCCCCGGTCCGGACGCCGTGATGCCGGACGGATACCCGTCGGTGCCGACCAGGGCCATCGCCGGTAGCCACGGGATCGCCCGCGCGACGGCCAGGTTCCGGTGGATCCCCCAGGCGATCCACCGGAACCCGGCCGGACACCGGATCACCCCTGAACCGGTGCGCGGGAACCGCTACGGCCGCGTCAGTGCGGCATAGCGGGCGATGTGCTGGTCGGTGGTGCCGAACTCGTACTGCACAGCGGTCAGGCGCTTGAAGAAGTGGCCGATGGCCAGCTCCTCGGTCATGCCCATGGCGCCGTGCAACTGCACCGACTCCTGGCCGATGCGCCGGGCGGCGCGGCCGATGGTGGCCTTGGCGGCCGAGGCGGCGCGGGCCCGCTCGGGTGCGGGGGCATCCAGCTTCAGCGTCACCAGATACGTTGCGGCCACGGCCTGTTCGAGCTCCAGCAGCATGTCCACCATACGGTGCTGCAGCGCCTGGAAGCTGGCGATCGGGACGCCGAACTGCTGACGCTGCTTGCTGTAGGCGACGGTGTCGGCGACCACCTTGCGCATGGCTCCGACCGCCTCGGCGCACACCGCCGCGATGGCCTCGTCCAGGGTGGCGGCAATGGCCTCGCCCGCGTCCGCGAGCAGCAGGGCGTCGGCGGGCACGCGCAGGGCCTCGAAGGTCAGGTCCGCGGCCTGGCGCTCGTCGATGGTGCGGTACGGGCGCGCGACGAGCCCGGCCGGGGAATGGGCGGCGTCGAAATCGACCACGAACAGCGCGATGTCGCCGTCCAGTCGCGCGGTCACCAGCAGGTGGGTGGCCAGCGGTGCGGCGATCACCACCGTCTTCTCACCGGTCAGCACCCAGCCGTCACCGTCGCGGACCGCGGTGGTCGCGACAGCGGTGTAGTCGTAGCCGGATCGCGGTTCCAGCGCGGCGAACCCGGTGACCACCTCGCCGGCGGCGATGCCCGTCAGCAGATCCTCGGCCCGCTTGCCGCCGGCGCGCCGCAGCAGGCCGCCGCCGACCACCACGGTGTCCACGTACGGTTCCAGCACGAGTGCCGCGCCCAGCGCCTCGGCGATGATCATGGTCTCGACCGGGCCGCCCCCGATGCCGCCCACCGACTCCGGCAGGCTCGCCCCGAGAATCCCGACCTCCTCGGCCAGCCCGCGCCACACCTCCGGCTGCCAGCCGGCCCCGGTGCGCGCCGCCGCGCGGCTGGGCTCGAGCGGATAGCGCGCCGCCAGGAACTCGGTGACGGTGTCGCGGAGCAGTTCTTGTTCGGCGGTGAAGGAGAAGTCCATGGCTACAGTCCCAAGGTGGCTTTGGCGATGATGTTGCGCTGAATCTCGTTGCTGCCGGCGTAGATCGAGCCGGCGCGGTCGTTGAAGTACCGCAGCGGGGCGACCGCCTGCCAGTCGGCGCCGGCGACGAAACCGTCTGCGGGCGGGGTGAAATCGGCGATCGGCCCGCCCGGCATGGTGGCGTGCGGCTGATAGGCGCGACCGCGCGGACCGGCGGCCTCCAGCGCGAGCTCGGTGAGTGTCTGGCTCAGCTCGGTGCCCAGGATCTTGATGGTGGATGCGGCGGGGCCGGGATCCTTTCCGCTGGAAACCAGTGCGAGGGTGCGGTATTCGAGGATCTCCAGCACGTCCGCGCGCAGGCGGGCATCGGCCAGTTTGGCGGCGAAGGCGGGATCGTCGATGAGCACGCCGCCGTTCGGGGCGACCTGCTCCGTGGCCGCCTGGGCGAGCTCCTCGGCCATGACCTGCAGGGCCGGGGCCGCCGCGCCGCCGCCGCGCTCGAAGTTGAGCAGGTACTTGGCGACGGTCCAGCCTTCGTCGATGGCGCCCAGCACGTTCGCCTGCGGCACCCGCACCTGATCGAAGAACACCTGGTTCTGTACCTGCTCGCCGGAGGTCATGACCAGCGGGCGGATCTCGATGCCGGGGGTGCGCATGTCGATGAGCACGAAGGTGATGCCCTGCTGCTTCTTGGCCTGCCGGGAGGTGCGGACCAGGGCGAAGATCCAGTTGGCCTCGGTGGCGTGCGTGGTCCAGATCTTGGAGCCGGTGACGACCAGGTCCTCGCCGTCGGGCACCGCGGCCATGGTCAGCGAGGCCAGATCCGAGCCCGCCTCGGGCTCCGAATAGCCCTGGCAGAAGAAGACCTCGCCGGTGAGGATGCGGGGCAGGAAGAAGTCCTGCTGCTCCGGGGTGCCGAAGGCCATGATGGCGTGCGCGACCATGCGAATTCCCATGGGGGACAGGTTCGGTGCGCCGGCCAGGGTGCATTCGCGGCCGAAGATGTAGTGCTGGGTCAGGCTCCAGTTGCAGCCGCCGTACTGCACCGGCCATGCCGGGGCGGCCCAGCCGCGTTCGTGCAGGATGGCCTGCCACTGCATGCTGGCCTCGTGGTCCGGGTAGACGCTGGTCGCCAACCGTCCCGCACGGCGAAGATCGCCGGTTAACTTTTCGTCGAGGAAGCTGCGCACTTCATCACGAAATGCCAGATCGGCAGGCGACCAGTCGAGGTCCACGATGACTCCTTGTCCGAGAACTGGAAGTAACCATCTCATCGCATCACCCCTGCTGGCAAATGTGCTGGCACCCGCCTTCAGTTGAATGGTCTTGACATTCCATTATGGAGGTTTATCCTGGATTCATATTCCACTGTGGAACATATGGCAGCGTCCGACCGAGAGGATCGACATGGACATCACCACCGGCACCCGCGCCTCCGACGCCGAGCGCGCCCAGATCGCCGACCTCCTCGGCCGCCACCTCTCCGACGGCCGCCTCGACCTGGCCGAATACAACGAGCGCCTCACCCGGGTCTACGCCACCGCCACCCGCGAAGACCTCCAACTGGTCCTCCAGGACCTCCCCAAACTGCCCAAGACCGTTGCACCCCAGTCCATCTCCCGCACCCGCTTCCCCATCTGGCAGCGGATCGAGGGCAGCGCCTGGCTCGGCGTCAGCCTCCTCTGCCTCGTCATCTGGGCCGCAATCTCCCTCACCACAGGCGAATTCACCTACCCCTGGCCCATCTGGGTCATCGGCCCCTGGGGCGCAGTCCTCGTCTTCCGCGTCGTCATGGGCTGGGAATCCGCCGCCTGGAACCGCTCCCGCCCCCGCTGACCCCGAGTGCTCGCTAGGGCGTGACATCGCCGCGTGTCCGAGGCCACTTCGGGGGCTGTGCCGAGGCTCTGGCCGAGTGGTTGCCGATCAAGTCCGGCACATCGGCCAGGAGGCTTTCGGCATCGTCTGGACTGCGAATCCGGACCGGCTGCGAGTCCGGTGTGGACGGGTGCTACTCACCGCAGTAAGTCTCGACGAGGTGTTCGAGGATCAGTGTGCAGCACTTCCCATCTGGGATTTGCTGCACACTGATCGGTTCTCGGCACGGGCTTCCGGTGCCTTGACTACTGGGCGAGTTGGGTGCGCAGCGCGGTGGCGAACCAGTCGAAGGTTGGGGTCAGGTCGGGGAGTGGGGGCCAGGCGTTGATGGTGGCTACCAGGCGCCAATAACGTTCTACGCGTGGGTCGTTGGCGATTTCCAGGCGGGTCAGGATCCATTCTCGGAGATTGTGGTCGTCCGGCTTGGTGAAGGTTTCGGCGTAGCGGGCTGTGAGGGTGTCGAGGACGGGTGCTGCGGTTGGGCTTTCGGGGGCGATGCCGTCGGTCAGGGCTCGGGCGACTTCGGTGCGGACGGCCTCGGTGAGGTCGTGGTGGAGGCCGGTGTGGTCGCCGGCGGCGCGTTCCTCGGCCTGGTAGTCCGCCATGCGGCGGACCGCGGCGCGAAATTCTTTGTCCTGCACCAGTTCCACCAGGTCCATCCAGGCGCCGACCTGGTCGGGGGTGGGGTCGTCGGGGAGTTCCGGCATGGTGGAACGGAGCAGTTCCAGCACGGCGGGGTTGCCGTCCACGGCGCCGAAGGTGTCGTCGACGAAGTCGTGAATGATGCGGGCGCGTTCGGCTTCGGACAATTGCACCAGTTTGTGCATGAATCCCATCTCCTTGTCATCCGATCCCCGGTTGGCCACCGCGCGGAGCACCGCGCGCCGGAGCCGCAGTACGCGGATCTGTACGTCCACCGCCTCGGCGTGCGCGGTCGCGACCTCGGTCAGGGAGGTTTCGCGGGACAGCACGCGCCGCACGGTCGCCAGGTCCATGCCCAGTTCGCGCAGGGTGCGTACCAGTTCCAGGCGCGCCACGGCCTCGATGTCGTACAGCCGGTAGCCGCCGGGGCTGTACATGGTCGCCGGAACGATCCCCTTGTCGGAGTAGAACCGAATGGTCTTGACCGTCAGGCCGGTGCGTTCGGCCAGCGCCCCGATCGTGTAGAGCGTTTCGTCGTCCATGCGTCAACCTTGGTGCTTCCCCTTGGTGGAGACTCAAGTCCTGGTGTCCGGCATACTCGGGGCAATCCCGGCGGAGCGGGTAGTCTGAGCCGCTGTGCACCTGAAGAGTCTGACGCTGAAGGGGTTCAAGTCCTTCGCGTCCGCGACGACGTTGCGATTCGAACCGGGGATCACCTGCGTGGTCGGGCCCAACGGGTCGGGGAAATCCAATGTCGTCGACGCGCTCACCTGGGTGATGGGTGAGCAGGGCGCGAAAGCCCTGCGGGGTGGGAAGATGCAGGACGTCATCTTCGCCGGTACCGCGGGCCGCGCCCCGCTCGGTCGTGCCGAAGTCACGCTGACCATCGACAACTCCGACGGCGTGCTGCCCATCGAGTACTCCGAAGTGTCCATTACCCGCCGCATGTTCCGCGACGGCGCGGGCGAGTACGAGATCAATGGAAACTCCTGCCGGCTCATGGATGTCCAGGAGCTGCTCAGCGACTCCGGCATCGGCCGGGAAATGCACGTCATCGTCGGTCAGGGCCAGCTGTCGGCGATTCTGGAATCGCGGCCGGAGGATCGGCGGGCCTTCATCGAGGAGGCCGCGGGCGTGCTCAAGCACCGGCGGCGCAAGGAGAAGGCGGTCCGCAAGCTGGACGCCATGCAGGCCAACCTGGCCCGCCTCACCGACCTCACCACCGAATTGCGCAGGCAGTTGAAGCCGCTGGGCCGGCAGGCCGAGGTGGCCCGCCGCGCCGCGACCGTCCAGTCCGAGCTCCGCGATGCCCGTTTGCGCCTGGCCGCCGACGATCTGGTGAGCCGCCGCCGCGAACTGGAGAGCCAGCAGAGCAAGGAGGCCTACGCCCGCGAGCAGCAGGTCAACGTGCAGGCCGAGCTGGACGCCGCCAATGCCGCCCTGGCCCAGCAGGAATTCGAGCTCTCCAAGCTCACCCCCAGCGCCGAGGCCGCCGCCCAGACCTGGTTCCAGCTGTCCGCCCTGACCGAACGCGTCAATGCCACTATCCGCATTGCCCGCGATCGCGCGCGCAACCTCACCATCGAGCAACCCGCCGGCGCCGGCCGCGACCCGGAACAGCTGGAGCGCGAGGCGGATCGGGTCGAAGCCGAAGAGGCCGAACTACGCGAAGCGGTCGAAATGGCCACCGAAACCTTGGAAGCCGCCCGCGAGCAACTGCACGAACGCGAGCAGGCCGCCAAGGCCGCCGAACAGGCCCACCTGGCCGCCGTCCGCGCCATCGCCGACCGCCGCGAGGGCCTGGCCCGCCTGTCCGGCCAGGTCGACACCCTGCGCATCCGCGCCCAGTCCGTGGACGGCGAGATCGCGCGCATGTCCACCGGCATCGCCGAGGCCCGCCGCCGCGGCGAGGACGCGAACGCCGAATTCGAGGCAGTCCAGGGCGAATTGAGCGAACTCGACGCGGGCGAGGAGGGCCTCGACACCTCCTACGAGCACGCCGCCCAGGCGCTCGCCCTGGCCGACCAGCGCGTCACCGAACTGCGCGAGAAGGACCGCGAGGCCGGTAAACGCGTCGCCTCGCTGACCGCCCGGATCGAGGCCCTCACCATGGGCCTGCGCCGCAAGGACGGCGCGGCCTGGCTGCTCGAGCACCGCACCGACGGCCTGCTCGGCCCGCTGTCCGGGCTGATCCGGGTGCACGGCGGTTTCGAGTCCGCGGTCGCCGCCGCACTGGGCCCGCTGGCCGACGCCGTCGCCGCCGACACCGGGCACTCGGCCCACGCCGCCGTGCGCGCCCTCAAGGAATCCGACGGCGGCCGCGCCGCCATCGTCTACGCCGACGCCACCGATCAGCCGGTGGCACCGGCGGATTCGCGACTACCGGCCGCCGCGCGCTGGCTCACCGAGGTGGTGGACTGCCCCGCCGACCTGCGTGGCGCCATCGCCGCCCTCACCGCCGGGATCGCCGTCACCGACGATCTCGCCACCGCCGCCCGGGTCCTCGCCGAGCGCCCGGAACTGCGCGTGGTCACCCGCGACGGCGACCTCACCGGCAGCGGCTGGCTGCTCGGCGGCTCCGACCGCGCCCCCAGCCAGCTCGAGGTGCAGGCCGACATCGATTCCGCCAAGGACGAATTGGCCTCCTGGCAGCGCACGGCCGAGGAACTCGAGGCCGCGCTCGCGGGCGCGCTCGCCGAGCAGTCCGACCGCAAGGAGGCGGTCGACCACGCCCTGCTCGCCCTGCACGAATCCGATCAGGCCCTGGTCGCCATCTACGACCGCCTGGGCCGCCTCGGTCACGGCGCCCGCACCGCCCAGCGCGAATGCGACCGCCTGCTGGCCCAGCGCGACGAAGCCGAAACCGGCCGCGAGGACACGCTTTCCAAACTGGCCGACCTCGAGGACCGGCTGCGCCATGCCGAACTCGAACAGGCCGAAATGGATCCGGAGGCCGCCGGCACCGAGACCGCGGGGTACGCCCGCGAGGAGGCCGCCGCCGCCCTCGCCGAGGCCCGCTCGATGGAGGTCGAGGCCCGCCTGGCCGTCCGCACCGCCGAGGAACGCGCGGAATCGGTACGCGGCAAAGCGGATTCGCTGCGCCGCGCGGCCCGCGCCGAACGCGAGACCCGCGCCCGCGCCGAACGCGCCCAGGCCGCCCGCCGCCAGGCCGCCGCCGTCGCGGCCGTGGTCGCCGAGTCCGCGGAACGGGTGGCCGCCGAACTCGAGCAGGTGGTCGGCCAGGCCGCCACCCGCCGTGACGAATTGGTGTGCCGCCGTAGCGAATTCGCGGCCCAGGTGGAGCAGACCAAGGAACGCTCCCGCGCCCTCACCACCCAGCTCACCCAGCTCACCGACGCCGTGCACCGCGACGAGGTGGCCCGCGCCCAGGCCGCACTGCGCATCGAACAGGTCGAGACCACCATCTCCGAACAGTTCGGCATCAGCCTCGACGACCTCATCGCCGAATACGGCCCGGACGTCCCCATGCCGCCCACCGCGCTGGAGCTGATGGAGTACGAGCAGGCCCGCGACCGCGGCGAAGCAGTCAGCGCACCCCAGCCCATGCCCTATGACCGCGCCACTCAGGAGCGCCGCGCCAAGCGCGCCGAGAAGGACCTCACCACCCTCGGCAAGGTGAATCCCCTGGCGCTGGAGGAGTTCGCGGCCCTCGAGGAGCGCTACACCTTCCTCAATACCCAGCTCGAGGACGTCAAGAAGGCCCGCCAGGATCTGCTCGACGTGGTCGCCGAGGTGGACGAGCGCATCCTGCAGGTCTTCACCGAGGCCTACGAGGACGTCGAACGCGAATTCACCGGCGTCTTCGGGCGCCTGTTCCCCGGCGGTGAGGGGCGGCTGCTGCTCACCGATCCCAGCGACATGCTCACCACCGGCGTCGAGGTCGAGGCCCGCCCGCCGGGCAAGAAGGTCAAGCGGTTGTCGCTGCTCTCCGGTGGCGAGAAATCCCTTGCGGCAGTGGCATTCCTGGTGTCGATCTTCCGGGCTCGCCCCTCCCCGTTCTATGTCATGGACGAGGTCGAGGCGGCGCTGGACGACACCAATCTGCGCCGGCTCATCGGCCTGTTCGAGCAGCTGCGCGAGAAGAGCCAGCTCATCGTCATCACCCACCAGAAGCCGACCATGGAGATCGCCGACGCGCTCTACGGCGTCAGCATGCGCGGTGACGGCATCACGCAGGTGATCTCGCAGCGCATGCGCGGGGAGAATCTGGTCGGCGCGACACCGTGACCCGGTGACGACCCCGGCGCCGCCGTACCGGTGAGCGGGATTGCGGTGCGGGGCAAAGTGAAACGCCTGCGCGTCGCATGGGCGAGGCATTAGCGTCCGGCCCCATGAGACGCTCCCTCGCAGTACTGGCCGCCGGCATCGCCGTCGGCCTGGTCGCCCCGCTCCCGGTCGCCCTGGCCGACTCCGGATCCTCCGCACTCGGATCCGGATCGGCCTCCGGCTCGGGCACCGGCTCCCTGTCCGGTTCCGGCGGCGGCAACAGCAACCTGCCGCCCTACAGCCAGTGGATCGGCGACATCACCCCGATCGCCGCCGACGCGCAGACCTACCTCACCACCGCGCTGCCCGGAACCACCAAGCCCGCCATCGTCTTCGACGTCGACAACACCGTACTCGAGACGACCTACCATCCGGGCCCGATCACCCCCGCCATCCAGCCGATCCTGAAGCTGGCGCAGTGGGCGAAAAGCCAAGGCGCGTCCATCATCTTCGTGACCGGCCGGCCCGCGCTCATGAACTTCTACACCCAGATCAACCTGACCACCGTCGGCTACCCGGTGGACGGGCTCTACGGCGGCGGCCTCACCACCGGCTCCAGCGGCGCGGGCGCCCTCGCCGACTACAAGACCGCAACCCGCGCCTCCATCGAGGCCCAGGGTTACACCATCGTCGCCAATATCGGCAACAGCGCCTCCGATCTGTCCGGCGGCCACGCCCTGAAGACCTTCAAGCTGCCGGACTACAACGGCGCCCTGGCGTGACCTACCGAGTCCCGTGAACGCGGGCGAGGAGGCTCGGGTCCTCCTCGCCCGCGGTCCTCACCCGTCCAGCAGCGACTTCAACCGCGCCGCACCGGTTTCGGCCAGCCACATGTCGAAAGTCCGCAAGCCGGGATGGATTTCGCGCAGCGCGGGAATGTCGGCGTGCCAGCCCTGGCCCTGCCGCGACAAGCGCCAGACCGCCCCGACCTCGGGTCCCATGGCCTCGGCCTCGGCCTCGGTGCCCTCCAGGTAGCGCACCGCGTGCCCGGTGGCGGCCGTGACGGCGGCGGCCGCGGCGGGCATGGTCGGATCGTCACCGGCCAATTCCAGCACCCGGCCGTGGAATCGGGCCGGATCCTCGAAGGCCAGGTGCGCGAACACGGCAATATCGTCGAGGGCGATGGACTGCACCGGCCGGTCCGCCGGGAACAGATGCTTGTGCACGCCATCGTTGATGCCGTCCACCGGGAAGCCCTGCATGAAGTAGTTCTCCATGAAACGGGCCGGGCGCAGGATCGTCCAGTGCAGACCACTGGACTGCAACACCTCCTCCACCCGCCGCTTGCCCTGCGCACCCCACTTGCCGTCCTCGGTGTAGGAGGCGACGGTGGTGAACACGATGAACTCCACCCCGGCGGTGCGCGCCGCCGCGATGAACCGCGTGCCGCGCTCGACCTCCAGCTCGGTGTCCCAGCCGTTCGGGCCGAAGGTCGCGGGCGGCACCAGGAAGGCCGCGCCCACGCCGGACAGCGCCGGGGCGAGGGACTCGGGAGCGTCGAAGTCCCCGACGGCCAGTTGCGCACCCGCGGCCGCGAGTTCCTGTGCCGCAGGCGATTCCGGATCACGCACCAGCGCCCGCACCGCCCGGCCGGCGGCGAGCAGCCGGCGCGCGGTGGCCCCGCCCTGCTTGCCGGTCGCCCCGGTCACCAGCACCGGATCATCGCGAGAAGGCTCGGTCGGATCATTTCGAGAAGACATCGTCAGCCGTTCGTTCGGTAGTATTCGGGTCGGTCAACCCGAATATGGACGCTAGAACCGCCCGTTTCCGTTGACCACGACCGGAAAGGACCCGCGTAACGAAATGTCCGCGCCCCGCCTGTCCCACGTAGAGCACACCCTGTCCCGCGTAGAGCCGACCCGGCTCCGCGACAAGCCCGCCCCGAACACCCGGTCCGATGCGCGCCGCAATCGCGCGCTGGTGCTGGCCGCGGCGCAGCGAGCCCTCGCCGAGGGCGGCGTCGCCGTGTCACTGGCCGAGGTGGCCCGCCGCGCGGGCGTCGGCGCGGGCACCGTCTACCGGCATTTCCCCACCAAAACCGCACTGCTGGAGGCGGTCATGCAGCAGCGCATCGACCGCCTCACCGCTCTCGCGCGCCGCCTGCGGGACGCGCCCGACCCGGGCCGGGCCTTCTTCGTCTTCTGTACCGAGGTCATCGTCTCGTCCCATCGCAACCAGGCCGTCTGCGACCTGGCCGCCAATGACGGCTGGCCCCGCGAACTGGTGCAGGACGCGGGCGCCCGCTTCCACGCCGCCCTCGATGATCTGCTGGTCGCCGCGCAGCGCGCCGGCGCGGTCCGCCCGGACCTCGCGCTCTCCGACGTGCTGGCCCTGTTCACGGGATGTGTTGCCATCCAACGCCTCAGCCCGGGTCGCGAACTGTCCCGACCCGCCGCCCTGGTCCTGGACTCCATGCGGGCCCGGCCCGGGTCCGGCACCGTAACGAAACCCCGGAACCCGCCCGCGCCCCGTGACGAAACCGCGGCGCGTGACGAAACGCCGCACTGCCCGATCTGCGCGACCCCGATCCACCCGCCCGGCACCGGCCGCCCGGCCCGCTACTGCTCCGCCGCCTGCCGTCAGAAGGCACATCGCCGTCGCCACGCCACCCCCGCATGAGCCCCTAATCGGCCCCGCCCTGAAAGCCGTTGGGGCACTTCGTGACCTGGGTGTGTCCGAACGGATGCGAAGGTGTGACGAGGCGGGTGCGGAGGCGAAAAATACTGGTAGAAGGCCATATTTGGCGTATTCGTATGGACCCGCAACGGGGCAGTGGGGAAGTACGCTCCCTGCGTGGTTTGGGTGTCGGCCGCGACGTTCGGTGTCGCATGGTGGCTCGGTTTGTATCTACTGGCGCGGGATCCGCGAAAGCCGTTGTTACGCAGGGCTGCCATCGGGCTGCTGGCGTTCGCCGCGGCCGTGGTGGCGGATCGGCTGGCCGGCGGCAACTCCTGGTTCGACGGTCCGCGGATCGTGCTGGTGTGCGCGCCGGTGCTGGCCTTCAGCGGAGTCTTCGTGCGGCTGCTGCCCCTCGGCGCCGTCGAGCGCGTGGACCGCTGGTGGCGGGTCGGGCTGCTGCCGCTGTGCGCCCTGCTGGCCATGCCCGCCGCCGGCGGCTTCCTGCCCGCCGGGTACCTGCTCGGCGCGCTCACCCTGCTGGCGCTGCTCGGCACCATGCTCGGGATGCTGGGACAGCACGCCGAATGGTCCGAGGATTCGCGGCGGTCGGCGGCCGGCCTGCTCACCATCGGCGCGCTGCTGCTCGGGCTCAGCGCGGCCCTGATCCTGTTGGGGCTCAACGTCCTGCCGCGCACGGCCATGCTGTCGGTGATCGCGGCCGACCTGGTGGTGCTGGGCCTGGGCATCGCCGTGGTGGACGCCTACGACGAGGGCGAGGGTCTGCGCGCCGACATGACCCACTCGCTGGTGCTCTCGGCGGCCACCGCGGCCGTGTTCGGCGGTCAGGCCGCGCTCGCCCTCACCCTGGCCGGTGAGCGCCCCGCCCTGATCGCCTTGTTCTTCGGCGCCGTCGCCGGCTCCATCGCCCTGCAGGTCCTCCACGGCCCCCTGCACGCCGGCGCCGACCGCGTGGCCTTCGCCTCGGACCCGCAGCTGTGCGCGGCCCGCGTCGAATTGCGCAGCGCCACAGAGGCATTGCTGCGCAGGGGTAGCGACAACGAGCTGCACACCGGCGGCTGAGCCGGCTGCGGCAGGGTCTCAGAGCAGGTCGCTGACGTCGTCGGGGACGTCGACGGCGTACTTGCGCAGGGTTTCCATGGGCACCACCTCGAGGGCGTTCTCGTGGGTGGCGGCCAGCACCACCGGCGCGGCCACCCCGTCCTCGTGGGCGTGCAGCCAGCGCACGGCCACCACACACCACCTGTCGCCCGGTTGCAGGCCCGGGAAGTTGTTCTCGGGCCGCGGAGTGACGAGATCGTTGCCGATCGACTTCTGGTGCTCCAGGAATTCCGCCGTCACCACGGTGCAGACGGTGTGGCTGCCCAAATCCTCGGGACCGGTGCTGCAGCATCCGTCCCGGTAGAAGCCGGTGAGAGGATCGGTGCCACACTCCTCCAGCGGTCCCCCAAGCACATTTCGATCGGTCACGTCGCCGATCCTATTGTCTCGGTGTCGCATTCGCCGCTCCTTCCGCACTGTGGCACGTTCTCGAGCAGACCGGTTGGTAGTTGCTGGGATTTCCAGGCCCCTACCCGGCGTGTCTCCGCATCACACGGCATGGCTGTGTGATAGACGACACTGCCCTGCGTGATAGACGACACTGCCCTGCGACGCGTCGGTAGGTATGTGAATCCGGCAATGCAGGTGCCTCTGAAAGGATGGGGGCGTGACGACTGCTGAACTGTGGATTCTCATCGCCGCGATCGCGGCGGTGCTGCTCGTGGCGCTGGTTGCCGGCTACGCCCTGAACAAGCGCCGCCGGATCTCGCTGACCCCGGAGGTCACCGAGACCAAGGAGGTGACCGACCGGTCGGGCGGATATCAGGCCTCGAGCGGATTCAACTTCAGCCAGGGCAGCGGCACTGCGGAGCGCGAGCAGGCGCCCGCCGCCAAACCCAAGCCGCAACCGCTGCCGCTCCCGCCCGAGCGCACCGACGACGAGGGTCAGCCGCACGTCGGCGACGACGCGGCCGTCCCGCGCGACGCCGCCAAGCGCAGCATCACCAATGTCCGCCTCCCCGACCCGGTCCAGGGCCCCGAGCTCGCTCCGGCCGCCGAGCCCGTCACGCCCGCCGAGCCCGTCACGCCCGCCGAGCCCGTCACGCCGACCGAGCCCGTCGCCACCGAGTCCGCCCCTGCCGCCGACGCGGGTGACGCGGCCACGCAGTCACCCGAGAACGCCGAGGACAGCGCCCGAGCCGCGGCGGTCGAGGCCGCCGAGCAGGCCGGTGAGACCGCGGCCGGCACCGCCGCCGGGGATGTCGTCGAGCGCCCCGCCTCGGAAGAGGCCGCCGCCGAGGAGGCCGCCGAGGCCGCCGTCGCCGCCGCCGAGGTGGCCGCTGCCGCCGAGGCCGCCATCGCCGCGCACGCGGGCGCGCCCGCCGCCGCGCCCGAAACCGCGCCCCCCGCCGAGGCGGCCGCCCCGGCCATCGCCGAGATCGAGCCCACCGCGGGCCGGCTGACCCGGCTGCGCGGTCGCCTGTCCCGCTCCCAGAACGCCGTCGGCAAGTCGCTGCTCGGCCTGCTGGGCGGTGGCGATCTGGACGAGGACTCCTGGGAGGAGATCGAGGACACCCTGGTCATGGCCGACCTGGGTACCGCCAGCACCGCCGCCATCGTGGAGCGACTGCGCCAGGAGATGGCCGCCCGCAGCGTTCGCACCGCCGCCGACGCGCGCGCCCTGCTGCGCGAGGTGCTCGTCGACGCGCTACGACCCGAGCTGGATCGCTCCATCCGGGCCCTACCGCACGCCGATCACCCGTCGATCCTGCTGGTCGTGGGCGTGAACGGCACCGGAAAGACCACCACCACCGGCAAGTTGGCGCGTGTGCTGGTGGCCGACGGCCGCCGGGTGCTGCTGGGCGCGGCCGACACCTTCCGTGCCGCGGCCGCCGATCAGCTGCAGACCTGGGGTGAGCGCGTGGGCGCGGAGACCGTGCGCGGCAAGGAGGGCGCGGATCCCGCGGCCGTGGCCTTCGACGCGGTGTCGGCCGGCATCGATCGCGGCGTGGACGTGGTGCTCATCGACACCGCCGGTCGCCTGCACACCAAGACCGGCCTGATGGACGAGCTGGGCAAGGTCAAGCGGGTGGTGGAGAAGAAGGCCGCGGTGGACGAGGTCATCCTGGTGCTCGACTCCACGGTCGGCCAGAACGGCCTGATGCAGGCGCGGGTCTTCGCCGACGTCGTGGACATCACCGGCGTCGCGCTGACCAAGCTGGACGGAACCGCCAAGGGCGGCATCGTCTTCCAGGTGCAGCATGAGCTGGGCGTTCCGGTCAAACTGGTCGGTTTGGGAGAGGGCGCCGACGACCTCGCACCCTTCGAGCCGGGCGCCTTCGTCGACGCCCTGCTCGGTTAACCGCTCCTGAACTGCATCGATACCGAAATCAACATCATCCTCACCCGGTCGTCATAACAGCGGTGCGGTTTCGGAAACGTGACCGCAACACTGCAAGCTCACCCGTTCACCTACGCGAAACGCCGCAGGATCACGGCTGAAACACCGACTGGTGAATCTCATTGCAGGCTTATTCGCAGGGTGCTGCGGGGCCAGAGATGAGGAGGACAAAGGTGGCGTACCCCATCGTTGATTTGCCGAACACCGGCGACACAGCCTGGATGTTGGCGAGTTCGGCATTGGTGCTTTTAATGACCCCGGGGCTCGCGTTCTTCTACGGCGGCATGGTCCGTAGCAAGAACGTGCTCAACATGATCATGATGAGCATCAGTGCCATGGGCATCGTCGGCGTGCTATGGGCAATCTTCGGATTCTCGGCAGCGTTCGGCAACAACAAGTTCGGACTGATCGGCAACCCGAAGCAGTTCTTCGGCCTCAAGGGCCTGATCGGTCCCGACGCGGTCGCGGATTCCGATCCGACCAAGGTCGTCGGGATCCCGCTGGCCGGTAACACCCACATTCCGATGACCGTGTTCGTGGCGTTCCAGCTGATGTTCGCGATCATCACCGTCGCCCTGATCTCGGGCGCGGTCGCGGACCGCCTGAAGTTCGGCGCCTGGGCGCTGTTCGCCGCGGTGTGGGCCACGATCGTCTACTTCCCGGTCGCGCACTGGGTCTTCGACTTCAACGCCACCGACTCCGACGGCAATGTCATTCACGAGGGCGGCTGGATCGCCAACAAGCTGCACGTGATCGACTTCGCCGGTGGTACCGCGGTCCACATCAACGCCGGTGCCGCGGGCCTGGCCCTCTGCCTCGTCCTGGGCAAGCGCAAGGGCTGGCCGAAGACCCCGATGCGTCCGCACAACCTGCCCTTCGTCATGCTCGGCGCCGGTCTGCTGTGGTTCGGCTGGTTCGGATTCAACGCCGGTTCGGCGCTGTCCTCCAACGGCACCGCGGGTTCCACCTTCCTGACCACCACCTTCGCCACCTGCTCGGCCATGCTCGGCTGGCTGCTCGTGGAGAAGCTGCGTGACGGTCACGCCACCTCGCTGGGCGCCGCGTCCGGCGTCGTCGCGGGTCTGGTCGCCATCACCCCGTCCTGCTCCTCGGTGAACGTCCTCGGCGCGCTGGCCATCGGCGCGGTCGCCGGTGTGGCCTGTGCCCTGGCCGTGGGCCTGAAGTTCAAGCTGGGCTTCGACGACTCGCTCGACGTGGTGGGCGTCCACCTGGTCGGCGGCATCATCGGCACCCTGATGGTCGGCCTGGTGGCCACCAAGGAGGCGCCGGCCGGTGTCGCGGGTCTGTTCTACGGCGGCGGCTTCAACCAGCTGTGGCGTCAGGCCGTGGGAGCCGGTGTGGTGCTTGCCTTCTCGTTCATCGTGACGCTGATCATCGCCTTCGCCATCAAGTTCACCATCGGCCTCCGCGCGAGCGAGGAAGAGGAGTTCGTCGGCATGGACGAGTCGGATCACGCTGAAACGGCATACGATTTCGCTGCTGTGGGTGGTGCGGCGCGCACCGCCGCCGTCAAGGAGGCATGACGAAAATGAAACTGATCACTGCGATCGTGAAGCCGTTCACCCTGGAGGACGTGAAGACCGGCCTGGAGCAGGCGGGTGTGCTCGGCATGACCGTCAGCGAGGTTCAGGGTTACGGTCGCCAGAAGGGCCACACCGAGGTCTACCGCGGTGCCGAGTACTCCGTCGACTTCGTCCCGAAGGTTCGGGTCGAGGTGGTCGTGGACGACGCCTCCGTCGACAAGGTCGTCGAGGTCATCGTGGAGGCCGCCCGCACCGGCAAGATCGGCGACGGCAAGGTCTGGGTGACCCCGGTCGACGCCATCGTCCGGGTTCGCACCGGCGAACGCGGTTCCGACGCTCTGTAAGCGGTAACCAGAGCAGCGGAACCAGTGGCGGCCCTGGCCGCCGTCGGTGTCGAACCGGCGGTGGCGGGGCCGCCCCCATGTGCGGCGAAGAACTGAATTCAGACGGGTGGTGGGTTGTGGGTTTCCAGCAGGAACACGACGACAGAACCGAGGCCGAGCAGGTTTCCGGCGGAGCCTCGGACCTGGTCCGGGCTCGCAACCAACTGCTCGCGGAGCACAGCGCCAACGGCCGCGCGGCCCGTCTGGACCCCGAGGCGCTGCGGGAAGCGCTGGTGGATCTCTACGAGCTGTGGCTGACCACCAAGGGCCACGAGGTCGGCATCACCGCCGACAGCGGGCTCGCCCTCGTCGCCGTGGGCGGACTGGGCCGCCGGGAAATGCTGCCCTACTCCGACCTGGATCTGGTGCTGCTCTACGACGACGTCGATCCGCAGCGGGTCGCCGAGGTCGCCGATCAGCTCTGGTATCCGCTGTGGGACGCCCACATCAAGCTCGATCACAGCGTGCGCACCGTCCCGCAGGCGCTGCGCGTGGCCGCCGACGATCTCACCGCCGCCCTCGGCATGCTCGAGGCCCGGCACATCGTGGGCGACGACGGTCTGAGCAACCTGCTCATCAGCGGCGTGCGCCGGGACTGGCGCGCCGGAATCCGGTCCCGTTTCGACGCCCTGATCGAACAGGCCCAAACCCGCTGGCGCAGAAGCGGAGACGTCGCGCACCGCGCCGAGCCCGATATCAAGAACGGGCGCGGCGGGCTGCGCGACATCCAGCTGCTGGACGCGCTCGCCATCGCACAACTGACCGACGCCATGCCGGGGCTCGGTCCGGATGTGCCCGGCGGCGGGTTGCAGCAGGCGCATCGCCGCCTGCTGGATGTCCGCACCGAACTGCACCGGGTGGCGGGCCGGGCCCGCGACCAGTTGCGGGCCCAGGACGCCGACGAGATCGGGGCGGCCCTGCGCATCGGGGATCGCTTCGATCTGGCCCGCACGCTCAGTGATGCGGCCCGCACGGTGAGCTACTCCACCGACGTCGGGGTGCGGACCGCAGGGAACGCGCTGCCTCGGCGCGGGCTCGCGCGCTTGCGCCGCGCCCCGGTACGCCGACCACTCGATGAGGGGGTGGTCGAACACTCCGGGGAGGTGGTGCTCGCCCGTGATGCCCGGCCGCAGCGCGATCCCGGGCTGATCCTGCGGGTGGCCGCGGCCTCGGCGCAGACCGGGCTGCCGATGTCGGCGACCACGCTCAACCGGCTCGGCGAGGACGCGCCCGAGCTACGCGAGCCGTGGCCCAAGGAAGCCCTCAACGACCTGCTGGTCCTGCTGGGCACGGGCCGCGGCGCCGTCGATGCCGTGGAGGCGCTGGACCGGACGGGCCTGTGGGGCAGGCTCTTTCCGGAATGGGGCGTGGTGCGTGACCTGCCGCCGCGCGATGCCATGCACACCTGGACCGTGGACCGTCACCTCATGGAGACCGTCGCCCAGGCCGGGGCGCTGTCCACCCGGGTCGCCCGCCCGGACCTGCTGCTGCTGGGCGCGCTGCTGCACGATATCGGCAAGGGGCGCACCGAGGATCACAGCGTGGTCGGTGCGGAGCTGGCCGTCTCCATCGGAAATCGCCTGGGGCTGTGGCCCTCCGACGTGCAGACGCTCGCGGGTGTGGTGCGCCACCACCTGCTGCTGCCCGACACGGCCACGCGGCGCGACATCACCGATTCCGACACCGTGAAGATGGTGATCGACGCCCTCGACGGTGACCCGCAGCTGCTGGAGCTGCTGCACGCCCTGGCCGAGGCCGATGCGCTGGCCACCGGGCCCGGCGTGTGGAACGACTGGAAGGCCTCGCTCATCGGCGATCTCGTGCGCAACTGCCGCACGGCCATGGCGGGCTACGCCCTGCCCGAGCCGACCCCGATTCCCGACGAGCTGCGCACCCGCGCGGAATCCGGTGGCGTGCACGTGGATCTGAAGCCGGGGGAGAGCCGCTACCAGCATGTGGTCACCGTGGTCGCGCCCGACAATCCGGGTCTGCTCTCCGACGCGGCGGGTGTGCTGGCCGTGCACTCGCTGCGGGTGCTGTCGGCCGAACTCGCCAGTGTGGGCGCCTCGGCCATCGATACCTTCGTCGTGGCACCGCGGTTCGGTGATCCACCGGACCCGGGCCTGCTGCGCCAGGAACTGATCCGCGCCATCAACGGCGATCTGGATCTGGCCTCGGTGCTGGCCCGCAAGGAGCGCGATGCGGGCGGCGCCCAGCCGAGGCCGTTCGCGCAGGCGCAGCCGCGGGTGTTCTGGCACGAGACCGCCGATCCGGGCCGGGTACTGCTGGAATTGCGTGCCGAGGATCGCATCGGGTTGCTGAGCCGGTTGGCCGCGGCGCTGGCCGAGGCCGGGGTGAATGTCTGCTGGGCGAAGGTGGTGACCATGGGTTCGGCGGTCATCGACTCGTTCTGCCTGGATCTGGGCGCTACCGACACGCCCGGGCGGCGGGCGGAGATCGAGGCGGCGGTGCTGACGGTGGTGCCGCCACAACAACCGAAGAAACCTCTCGAACCGGACAGCTGAATCGGATCTCCCGACGGTTTCCCAATTGTTCGCCAGGAACCGGGATTAGCGGACAAACCGCGCGTTTGCCTGTTAATAAGAATGTTGCAGGAGATTTGCTGTAATACCGATCTGGTGATCGGAGTCACACCCTAGTATTCGCGTGCAAGGTCGATCCGGAGGTCCCAAGCTGTCGCGAGCATGAGGGGAGCAGGTCGGTGGCAATCGAAGTCGTATCCGCGTCGATGATGACCAGCGATTTGACCGCACACATCGCCCGCTGCGTCGGTGGTGATCGCTGGGTGGTCTCCTGGCTGCCGGGGCGCACCCTGAGCGGCCAGCAGGCGGTGACCGCGATGACCATCGCGTCCACCGTCGCCGACCAGGCGCCCTCCGACGCCGAATGGGCGTTGCTGGACGGGCTCGCCCTGGAACTGGGCCTCACCGCCCGCGAGGCGGTCGGTATGGTCGCCACCGAGAACCACGATCTGCGGCGGCCCGGCCCGCGTCCCCGCTCGCTGGAATAGCCACCGGAACCGCTTGCCGCGCCGCCCCGTTCGCGCAGGTCCGAGCCTGGCGCAACGGCATCACGCGGATCCCACTACCCTGGTATCTCGAGTGACGTCCCTCGAGATCAGGAGCATCGGTGTTCGAATCCCTTTCCGACCGGTTGGCCGGTGCCCTCAAGGATCTGCGTGGCAAGGGACGCCTGTCGCCGGCGGATATCGACGCGACCGCCCGTGAGATCCGGCTGGCGCTGCTCGAGGCCGACGTGGCGCTGCCCGTGGTGCGCGGCTTCATCGCCAGGATCAAGGAGCGGGCCAAGGGCTCCGAGGTCTCCGCCGCGCTGAATCCGGCGCAGCAGGTCGTCAAGATCGTCAACGAGGAACTCATCAATATCCTCGGCGGCGAGACCCGGCGGGTGCGGCTGGCCAAGAACCCGCCGACCGTCATCATGCTGGCCGGTCTGCAGGGTGCCGGTAAGACCACCCTCGCCGGCAAGCTCGCCAAATGGCTGAAGGCGCAGGGTCATACGCCGATGCTGGTGGCCTGTGACCTCCAGCGTCCCGGCGCGGTCACCCAGCTGCAGGTGGTCGGCGAGCGGGCCGGGGTGCCGGTCTTCGCGCCGCATCCGGGCACCTCCATCGGCGGCGGTGAGAACCCGCTGGGCGTCTCGGCCTCCGATCCGATCGATGTGGCGCGCGCCGGTATCGAAGAGGCGAAGACCAAGCAGTACGACGTGGTCATCGTCGACACCGCCGGTCGCCTCGGTATCGACGAGGAGCTCATGCGGCAGGCCGCGGGTATCCGCGACGCCGTCAACCCCGACGAGACCCTGTTCGTCCTCGACGCCATGATCGGTCAGGACGCGGTCGCCACCGCCGAGGCCTTCCGCGACGGCGTCGGCTTCACCGGTGTCGTGCTCACCAAGCTCGACGGCGACGCCCGCGGTGGTGCGGCGCTGTCGGTGCGTGAAATCACCGGCCAGCCCATCCTTTTCGCCTCCACCGGCGAGAAGCTCGAGGACTTCGACGTCTTCCACCCCGACCGCATGGCCAGCCGCATCCTCGGCATGGGCGACCTGCTCACCCTGATCGAGCAGGCCGAACAGGTCTACGACGCCAAGCAGGCCGAGGAGGCCGCCCGCAAGATCGGCTCGGGTGAGCTCACCCTCGAGGACTTCCTCGAGCAGATGCTGGCCATCCGCAAGATGGGCCCGATCGGCAATCTGCTGGGCATGCTGCCGGGCGCGGGGCAGATGAAGGACGTGCTGGCCCAGGTCGACGACAAGCAGCTCGACCGGGTGCAGGCCATCATCCGCGGCATGACTCCCGCCGAGCGCGCCAACCCCAAGATCATCAATGCCTCTCGCCGCCTGCGCATCGCCAATGGCTCGGGTGTCGCGGTGTCCGACGTCAACCAGCTGGTCGACCGGTTCTTCGAGGCCAGGAAGATGATGGGCGCGATGTCCCGGCAGTTCGGACTGCCGGGCGCGGGCCGTGGCGGCAAGAACACCAAGAAGGGCAAGAAGGGCAAGAAGGGCGGGCGCGGCCCGACCCCGCCGAAGGTGCGCGGCGGCTTCCCCGGCATGCCCGGCCTCCCGGGCGGCATGCCCGCCGGTATGCCCGACCTCTCCAACCTTCCCGCCGGTCTCAACGAGCTGCCGCCGGGCCTGGAAGGTTTCGACCTCTCGAAGCTGAACTTCCCCAAGAACTGATCCGCGCGAACCTGATTCGGCCCCGCCCCACCCGGGCGGGGCCGAATTGCATTCTCGGCCACGGGCCATCGTGCGTTTCCGGCCACGGGCCATCGTGCGTTTCCGGCCCGGGGTGGTGCGGGTGGGTGCTCAGCCGGGCGCGGGATCGGGTCCGAGGGCTCGGGTCACGTATCCGGCCAGGCGGTCGATGTAGTCGGTGTCGGCGGGTTCGCGGGTGAGCATGGCGCGGAAGTGGATCGGTGCGATGAGCAGTTCCAGGGCCATGCGCGCGTCGGTGCCGGGCGGGAGTTCGCCGCGGTCGGCGGCGCGGGCGAGGATCGGTTCCACGAGGCGATAGCGCTCGGCCCAGAAGGCATGTCGCGCCTCGGTGATGGAGTCGGTGTCGGTGACGTACGCGAGGGCGCGGGCGACGCCGTGGCCCAGGGGCGTGGCGAGGTAGGCGGCCAGTTCGGTGGCGAAGGCCGTCAGGTCGCCGCGCAGGGTGCCGGTGTCGGGGATCGGCAGGACCTGCTCGCTGTAGCCGAGCAGGGCGTCCAGGACCAGGTTTTCGCGGGTGCCCCAGCGACGGTAGAGGGAGCTGTCGCGGATTCCGGCGCGGCGGGCGATGTCAGGGATGCCGATCTGGTCGACCCCGTGTTCGGCGACCGCGTCGAGGACTGCCCGGTGGACGGCCTCCTTCACCCGGGCCGAGCGCCCGCCCGGTCGGCGTTGCGGCGCGTCGGCTGGCGTGTCGCGGTCCTCGTTGCTGGTCACTCCCACATGCTAAAGCAGAAGTTCTTGCTTTTGTGATGCCGGTCTCCCTATCCTCGCTAATGCAGATACTTCTGCGTTACCAAGGCAGCTGGATGGAAGGCTCTCCAATGACGTCGTTGCCGGAACTCGCCGAGCGGATCTTCATCAGCGCATGCGCGCTCACCCACACCACCGAACGGATGACTCGCCGCTTCGGTCCCGCCCCCTTTCTTCCCGCGCTGTTCGCCGACCGGTTCACCCATCTGGGCGGGATGCCGGACGCGGAATTCCGCGCCCAGCTGGCCGGATGCCGCTCCTTCGAGGACGGTCGCTGGGCCGGTTACTGGCAGGGCTTCGCCCGGCAGCACCTGGAGCGCGCCGATACCGTGCTCGCCCGCCTCGGCGGCCCCGCCACCTCGGAACTGTTCGATCCCACCGTCACGGTCGCCTCGGACGAACTCGGCAAGCTGCTGGCACCGGCCGTGACGATTCTCGCCGACCGCGGTCCGATCGCGAATCCCGATGCGGTGCAACATTTCCGCTCCGGCAACCCCGAGGACGCCGACGCCGCGACCGCACTGGACGCGCTGATCAAGGCGATGGTGTACGAGTTCGTCGCCGCCTGGCCGGGCTGGAGCCCGTGTCGGCTGGAAGCCTACGAGCGGTCGCACCGGCTGACCGAAATCCTGCTCACCGCACTGGCTCCCGCGATGGGGGTGACCATCGAATCGGTGCGGATCCCGCTCGGCGACGGGGACGCGGTGCGCGGTTACCTCATCCTCCCGCAGGGTGTCACGACCGTGCCGCTGGTGCTGGTCACCAATGGGCTCGAGGGCACGCTGGCGGAGGTGACGCTCCCGCTGCTCGCGAATCGCCATGCGGGCGTGGGGTTCTTCATCATGGAGATGCCCGGTACGTACTCCTATCGCGAACCCTTGTCCCCGGCCGCGGAGCGCGTCTACTCGACCGTGCTCGACGTGCTGGCCGCCGATCCGCGGGTGGACGCCGATCGAATCGGCATGCTGGGCTTCAGCTTCGGGGCGTACTGGGCGACGCGGATGGCGGCGGTCGAGCCCCGGCTGCGGGTGGCGGTCGCCAATGGCGCTCCGGCGCACCACTCCTTCGGCCCGGGCGGCTCCCTCGGCGTGCCGGAGGTCATCGTGTCCACGCTGCGCCACGCCACCGGCGCCACCGGTCTCGCGGATCTGTCCCGCAGGTTGCGCGGCATGTCCCTGGAAGACCATTACCGGCGCATCGAGATTCCGCTGCTGGTGGTCAACGGCGCCAATGACACCCTGATCAGCACCCGGGATTCGATCGACATCGCCATCGGCGCCCCCAACGCCCAACTGGTCCTGTACGCCGACGACGACCACTGCGCCATGGGTCATGCCGTGCAATGGTCGGAATTATCGGTACGGTTCCTGCGTGACCACTTGGTGTCCTCCGACGCGGCAGAACCGGTGATGCGATGACCGAACCCACCCCGCTCCCGCGCCTGCGCCGCACCCTCGACCGCGGCCGGCGGCGCATCCTCCGCCAGCTCGACACCGGCGGCGGGTGGACGACGGTCGGCGAATCCGATGGCGGTGCAGCCGATCTCGTACCCTCGGCCTGGACCGAGGAGTTCGAGCTGGCCCGCTACGAGCGCCTGGACCTCGCCGACGGGGCCACGGTGCTGCCGGTCTGCCCGGCCTCGTTCCGGGACTTCATGCTCTACGAGAAGCATGCCGTGGACGCCGCGCGCGGGATGGCCCGCCGGTTCCTGCCCGCCGGCTACCGGCTCGGGCAGGCGTTCGAGACGCTGACCCGCCGGACGTTCCCGGCCTACCGGCCGCACCGGCTCTGGTACGCCCAGCCCATCTACTACCTGTCCAATGCGCTGACCATCGTGCCCTCGGGTGTCCCGATCGCGCCGCCCGCCTACATTCGCGCACTGGATTTCGAGCTCGAACTCGGGGTGGTGCTGGGCGCTCCGCTGCGTGACGCGTCGCCGGAGCAGGCGCTGGCCGCGATCGCGGCGGTGGTGGTCGTCAACGACTTCTCGGCGCGGGATGTGCAATTGGCGGAAATGCGGTCGGGTTTCGGTCCGCAGAAGTCCAAGCACTTCGTCAGCTCGATGTCCGGGACGGCGGTCGCCGGTGCGGCGGTGGCCGACCGGCTCGATCGGCTCACGGCCACGGTGGCGATCAATGGGGAGACGGTGTCCCGCACCGGGACCGGGGGCATGCGCTTCTCGCTCGGTGAGGCCATCGCGCATGTCTCGCGCTCCGAGCAGCTGTATCCGGGTGAGCTGCTGGCCACCGGCACCCTGCCGGGTGGCAGCGGTATGGAAGTGGGCCGCTGGCTGGCTCCCGGCGACGAGCTCCGCCTGGAGATCGACGGCATCGGCGTCATCGAACATCGAATCCAGCCGTGATCGACCACCGAATCCGACACTGAGGAGGGGTACGTGAAAATCGACCAGGTTTCCGATTCCGTCTACGTCGTCGCGGGCACGAACGTCAACTGGGCGTTGGTCAGTGGCGAGCGCGGTGTGACCGTCGTCGACGCCGGATATCCCGCAGACACCGAGTCGGTGCTGAGCTCGGTGCGCCAGATCGGGCACGAGCTCGGCGATATCGCCGCGGTCCTGCTGACCCATGCGCACCTCGATCACATCGGTGCGATTCCGACCCTGGTCGAACGCCTGGGCGTGCCGGTCTACACCGGCGCCGAGGAGGTCCGGCACGCCAAACGTGAATACCTGCAACAGATCACGCCCGTGGACATGGTGCGGCAGCTGCGGACTCGGCGCGGGGCGGTCTGGGTCGCGCAGACCCTGCGCGCCTGCGTCGGTCATATCGGGATGACCGTGCCGACCGCTCGAACCGCCGACGCCGACACCCTGGCGGCGCTACCCGGCGGTTTCGTCGAGGTGCCGACGCCCGGTCACACCAACGGTCACACCGCGTATCTGATGCCGTCCGAGGGCGTGTTGTTCTCCGGCGACGCCCTGGTCACCGGCCACCCCCTGCTGCTCGAGACCGGTCTGCAACTTCTTCCGAGCGTGTTCAACCACGATGAGGCGGGGACGCTCGCGAGCGCCCGCGCGCTCTGCACGCTGGAGGCCGGGATTCTGGTTCCCGGGCATGGGCTGCCGGTCCGGCACGACCTGTCGAGCCTGCTGGGTGATTTCGCCCGGCCGTGATCGCCGCGGTGGGGTCAGATCGGCAGGCAGGGGTTGTCGCTGCCGGGCGTGACCTTGGTGCTGCCGGTGCTCAACCCGATACTGCAGAGGATCACGGCCACGATCGAGATGGGTGCCGCGGCCGAGGCGGTGATCATGCCCGGATCCCAGTTCACTCCGAAGGCACTGGACCCCGAGTTGGTCGCTACGGGGGCGGCGGTGGTGTCCGGGGACGGCTGGTCGAGGGAGACCGGCGCGGCCTGTGCGGTGGCGCCGACTGCGGTGACGGTCGCACCGATCGCCAACGCGGCGACGGTCAGGCGGATTCGGTTGCGGGCGAACAGCAATGACATGGGTGGGCCTCCTGCAAAGTGATGTGTGGCCCGATCCTAAACGGATATTGAAACTCGCGTGCTTCAAAACTTGAATGCCGCGGGGGACAAGTGCATACGCAGGGCGCCACAGGCGCAGCGGGTGTAGCTGACGATGCCCTCGGAGGTGCGGTGGCGCGAAAGGACTTGGAAGGGTTGGGATGTGGGCCAGCCGCAATGGCGACACTGTCGGTCCGATTCGGTCATGCGGCCAGTCTTCGCGGGGGCGGTAGTCTCGGTCCATCGAAAGTTTTCGTAGCGAATCGTTCGGAATTGCCACATGATCGATCCTCGGTTGCAGGCCCTGCGGGTACTGCGTGAGCACGGCACGGTGACCGCGGCCGCGGCGGCGCTGCATCTGACGCCGTCCACGGTGTCGCAGCAGCTGCGTGGCCTGGCCCGGGAGCTGGATGTCGAACTGCTCGAGCAGGTGGGGCGCAGGGTGCAGTTGACGGCCGCGGGGCACGCGCTGGTGCGGCACGCGGATCTGCTTGCGGCACAGGCGGAGAGCGCACGGGCGGAGCTGGCGGCGCACCGGGCGGGCATCGCGGGGGTGCTGCGGATCAGTGCGATGCCGACCGCCCTCGCGGCCCTGGTGGCGCCGGCCGCCGCCCGGCTGCGGGACGCGAATCCGGGGCTGACCGTGGAACTGATCGAGGACGAGAGCGCGCACTGCTTCGAAACCCTGCTGGTCGGCGACAGCGATATCGGGATAGTGCTGCCCGCGCCCGGCAGCCCCGCGCCCGACGACCTGCGCTTCGAGCAGCGCACGCTGCTGGCCGAGCCGTTGGATCTGCTTGTGCCCGTGGATCATTCACTCGCCGGGCGCGACAGCGTCGCCCTGACCGAGGCGGCGACCGAGCCGTGGATCACCGGGCGTGCGCGCATCACCCATCACCTGGTGGTGTCGGCCGCCTGCGCCACGGCCGGGTTCACACCCCGGATCGCTGGGCAGGCGGTTGATTTCCCGGGTGTAGCGGCCATGGTGGCGCACGGATTCGGGGTGAGCCTGGTGCCCCGGCTCGCGTTCCTGCCGCCGGAGCTGGCGGTGGTGCGCGTCCCGCTGCACGACGATCCGGTCCCGGTCCGCCGTCACCTGTCCGCGGTGCGGCGGGGCAGCGCCGAGCATCCGGTGATCGCGGCCGGGCTGGACGCCATTCGCGGGCTTTGCCGGGAGCGCACCGATATCACCGTGCTCGACGACTGATGCGATAGTGGACCCGGATTCGTGTCGAGACATACCGTCCAGGCGAGGAGGTCGGCATGCGGCTGCATTTCCGCGGCGTGGTCCTGCCCGATGACGAAGTCCGCGACCTCTGGGTGCGCGACGGCCGGATCTCCGCGGAGCCGATTCCCGACGCCGACACCGTGCAGGCCTCCGGTTGGATCGTGCCCGGCCTGGTCGACGCCCACTGCCATGTCGGCATCAAATACGGCGGCGGACACGAGGATTCGGCGGGCGCGATCGCCCAGGCCGAGGTCGAGCGGGCCGCGGGCGCCCTGCTGCTGCGCGATGCGGGCTCGCCCATCGACACCCGTTTCATCGACGAGCGCGAGGATCTCCCGCGCATCATCCGCGCGGGCCGACACATCGCCCGCCCCCGGCGCTACATCCGCGAACTCGGCATCGAACTCGACGACGAGCGCGACCTGCCCGAGATCGTCGCCGAGCAGGCCCGCCGCGGCGACGGGTGGGTCAAGATCATCGGCGACTGGATCGACCGCGCGATCGGCGACCTCGCCCCACTGTGGTCCGACGACATCCTGAAGGCCGCCATCGACGCCGCCCATGGCGAGGGCGCCCGGGTCACCGCCCACGTCTTCGGCGAGGACGCCCTGCCCGGCCTGCTGAACGCCGGCATCGACTGCATCGAGCACGGCACCGGCCTCACCGACGACACCATCGCCCTGATGGCCGCCCACGGCACCGCCCTCGTCCCCACCCTCATCAATATCGACACTTTCCCCGGAATCGCCGACGGCGCAACCAAATTCCCCAGCTACGCCGCCCACATGCGCGACCTGCACCGCCGCTCCCGCGCCACCGTCGCCAAGGCCCACGAGGCCGGCGTCCCCATCTATACCGGCACCGACGCCGGCGGATCCATCCGCCACGGCCGCGTCGCCGACGAGATCGCCGCCCTCGCCGGCGCCGGCTTCACCCCCCACAACGCCCTCGGCGCCTCGTCCTGGCACGCCCGCACCTGGCTCGGCCGCCCAGGCATCGAACCCGGCGCCCCCGCCGATTTCGTTGTGTACCAAGAAGACCCACGAGAAAACCTGGCCGCGCTCGCCACCCCCGCCTGGGTGGTATTACGCGGCCGCGTCTACAACCGCCGCGACCCGGTCACCAGCCACCGCTGAACTCCGGCTGCTGAGGCGACGAGAATTGCTTGTTCAGCGTATGGAACGTGCATATCCCGCACATGGAACAATGTCGATTGGATTGAATCCGATACAGCCGGAGACACGATTCGGACCGGTACGGCACCGACTGCGTTCGAAGCGGATTGATCGGACGGGAAATGACGATGACCGCTGAGGTTTCGACGTTCCACCCACTTGGGCCAACAACCGTGGAAGAGTGGCTGGCTGCGGAGCAGCCGTCCGATGGATCTCGTCTCGAGCTCATCCTGGGCTACCTCTACATGACACCTCCACCCACAGGGTCGTACCAGTACGCGACCGGTGAGTTGTTCGTGGCACTGCGAGGTGCGGTCCGAGCTGCGGGGCGATCGGACCTGCAGGTGCTTCCCGGTGTCGGTGTGCGGATCAGTACGGCGTTCAGGACAGCTGTCATCCCCGATGTCGCGGTCGTCGCGGCGGAGGCACACCACAAGTGCTTCGAGTCGCATGAACTGGTGCTCGCCGTCGAAGTCTGGTCGTCCGGCAATACCCGTGAGGAACGCGATACGAAGATCGCGGGATATGCCGCTGCCCGAGTCCCTTTCCTCTGGATTGTCGAACTGCCCGACGGCAAACCCGCCAAGTTCTGCGGCTACCGGTTGGGTGAATCCGGGTATCGCCAGGAGATCCATGCGGCTGCGGGGGAGACGGTGTCGGCTCCCTCCCCCGTCCCGGTCGAGGTGGCAACCGCCGAGTTGCGCTGAAGACTCGCCCATTCCCTCGGAATCGGTAACCGAATCCGTCACTCCGGCACCGCGATCTGGGTGCGCGCAGGTGCGGGGCCGCTCGGGCGGGTCTGGCGATTCGGCTGCGCATTTAAAGTGAATCGGTCATGCTTCAGACGTTTGTTGTTTCGACTCGATGAGGAGATGACCGTGGGGTCTATCGAAACCCTGGCCATTGGCGTGTTGGCCGGTTTGATCGTGAAGCTGCTGACGTCCGGGAGCTCCGGGCCCGGCCCGGTTCAGCCGTAGGCTCTACGTGAGACGCAGCCCATCGGGGTCGTACCCGGTGGGCTGTGGTGTTTCCGGGCCGGGTCGCGGGTGTTTCCTGGCCGGGTCGGGGCGATTTCTCCGGGCCGCCGGTGCTCTGGCAGAATGGACGACCGTCCTCATCGAGGACAGTGTCAGCCCGTCTCCGGTTCCGTACCGCGCGGCGGTCACAGCACTTGACGCAAAACCGGGTCCACCTCGTGTGGGCTGCTGAATTGCGACGTGACCAACCATTTGAAAGGCATCAGCTCATGGCTGTTCGTATCAAGCTGACCCGTATGGGCAAGATCCGCAACCCGCAGTACCGCGTCGTCATCGCCGACGCCCGTACCCGTCGTGACGGCCGCGCTATCGAGTCCATCGGCAAGTACCACCCGAAGGAAGAGCCGTCGCTCATCGAGATCGACTCGGAGCGCGCTCAGTACTGGCTGGGTGTCGGCGCGCAGCCGACCGAGCCGGTGAAGCGTCTGCTGGAGATCACCGGCGACTGGCAGAAGTTCAAGGGCCTGCCGGGCGCCGAGGGCACCCTGAAGACCAAGGCCCCGAAGCCGTCCAAGCTGGACCTGTTCAACGCCGCGCTGGCCGCCGCCGAGAACGAGCCGGTCGCCGAGGCCGTCACCCCGAAGAAGAAGGCCGCCAAGAAGGACGAGGCCGCCGAGGCCGAGGCCACCACCGAAGCCGCCGAGTAATGAGTGCCGTTGTCGCGGATGCCGTCGAGCACCTGGTACGCGGCATCGTCGCCAATCCCGACGACGTCCACGTCGAGCTGATCACCAGCCGTCGTGGCCGGACCGTCGAGGTGCACGTGCACCCGGATGATCTGGGCAAGGTGATCGGTCGTGGCGGTCGTACCGCGACCGCCCTGCGCACCCTGGTCGCCGGGATCGGCGGTAAGGGCATCCGCGTCGACGTGGTCGACACGGATCAGTAGATGGAACTGGTCGTCGGGCGGGTCGCCAAGTCACACGGTGTGCGTGGCGAACTCGTCGTAGAAGTCCGCACCGACGAGCCGGAACTGCGGTTCGCGCCCGGCAGCGTCCTGAAGGGGAAGCTGCCGCGCGCGAAGCAGACGCAGGAATTCGAAGTGGAGTCGGTCCGGGAGCACTCGGGCCGGCTTCTCCTGCGTTTGGACGGCGTCGCCGACCGCACGGCCGCGGATGCGTTGCGGGGCATGCTCTTCGTGGTGGACTCCGCGGATCTGCCGCCGTCGGAGGATCCGGACGAGTACTACGATCACGAACTCGAGGGCCTGCGCGTCGAACTCGGCGACGGCACCCGGGTCGGCACCGTGAACGAGGTGCTGCATTCCGCTGCGGGAGAACTGCTTTCGATCAAGGCCGGGGACGCGTTCCCGCCGGCGGGCCGGGAGATCCTGGTGCCGTTCGTGCTGGCCATGGTGCCGACGGTGTCGGTCGCCGACGGCCTGATCGTCATCGACCCGCCCGAGGGCCTGCTGGACCCGGAGTAGCGGCGTGCGAATCGACGTAGTCACGATCTTCCCCGAATACCTCGAGCCGATGCGAGCGGCCTTGCTGGGCAAGGCGATCGACAAGGGTCTGCTCGAGGTGGAGGTGCACGACCTGCGCCGCTGGACCCACGACGTCCACAAGTCGGTGGACGACACCCCGTACGGCGGCGGGCCGGGCATGGTCATGAAGCCGACCGTGTGGGGCGACGCCCTCGACGAGGTGTGCCCGGACGACGCGCTCCTGGTGGTGCCGACTCCGGCGGGCGTGCCGTTCACGCAGGAGACCGCGCAACGGTGGTCCGCCGAACAGCACATCGTGTTCGCCTGCGGGCGCTACGAGGGCATCGACCAGCGCGTCTTCGACGATGCCGCGCGCCGGGTGCGCGTCGAAGAGGTCAGCATCGGCGACTACGTGCTCATCGGCGGCGAGGCGGCCGTGCTGGTCATGACCGAGGCGTTCGTCCGGCTGATCCCGGGCGTCCTCGGCAATCAGCAATCCCACGAACAGGATTCGTTCTCCGACGGTCTATTGGAAGGCCCCTCCTACACCCGGCCGGTGTCCTGGCGCGGCCTCGACGTCCCCGAAATCCTGTTGTCCGGCAACCATGCCAAGATCGCCGGGTGGCGGCACGAACAGTCGTTGCGCCGCACGGCCGAACGCAGGCCCGACCTCCTACCGGATAACCTGGGCCATGCGTGAAGGAGAGTCGATCATGCGTGAAACCAGAGGATTTCTCAGCGCGACGCTGGCCGGGCTGGCCCTGTTCGCCGCGATGTTCGGCGGCGGCAAGGCGGTCGCGGACAACCTCGATGTGCTCTTCCTGAGTCACCTGGGCGACCAGACGGTCGCGTCGCCCGGCTACGAGGACACCGCGGACGGGCAACGCCTGATCGCCGAGGGCAAGGACATCTGCGCACACCTGCGCGCGGGCACCCCGGTTGTAGCGACCGACCAGTGGGGATTCGGGGAAAAGCTCGCCCGCGCGGCCGTCTCGGTGTACTGCCCCGAATTCAGGGCGTCCCCAAGAGATTTCGGCTGACGGTGAAATTCGGCACGTAACAACTGATTTCGCGAGGATTGGGATAGCTCGCCGGGTGCGCCCGGACTTGATTCGGCACCCGGCGCAGGCACGCATGCGTCACGGGTGACGGCTCTCGGCGAGGCGCTGAAGTCTCGGCGAGGCGGGGCAGTGACCGAATCCTGTGTGGGCCTTGCACGCACTGTCGGGTGGCGGCGGTAGTGTCTGCGGGCGTGACGACAGCCTCCGAAACCGTCAGCGCAGCATCCGCAGGTGCCGCATCCACGGGTGCAGCGAGCACCGAGAGCACCGTCCGCCTCGCCAGCGTCGGCCGGCGTATCGCCGACGAGCTGGGGGTGCGCGAGGAACAGGTGCGCTCCGCCGTCGAACTCCTGGACGCCGGGTCGACCGTGCCGTTCATCGCCCGCTACCGCAAGGAAGTCACCGGCGGACTCGACGACGCCCAGCTACGCACCCTCGACGAGCGCCTGAGCTACCTGCGTGAACTCGACGAGCGCCGGGGCTCGATCATCGAATCCATCCGCGGCCAGGGCAAATTGGACGAGGCGCTGCACGCGCAGATCATGCTCGCCGACACCAAGGCCCGCCTCGAGGACATCTACCTGCCCTACAAGCCCAAGCGGCGCACCAAGGCGCAGATCGCGCGCGAGGCCGGGCACGAGCCCGTGGCCGACGCGCTGCTGACCGACCCGACCACCGATCCCGCGCAGTACAACGCCGAGCAGCTCGACGGCGCGCGGGCCATCCTGGTGGAGCGTTTTGCCGAGGACGCCGACCTGGTCGGTGAACTGCGCGAGCTGATGTGGGAACGCGGGCAGATGAGCTCGACGGTGCGCGCGGGCAAGGAGGAGGCGGGCGCGAAGTTCGCCGACTACTTCGAATTCTCCGAGCCCTTCAGCAAGCTGCCCTCGCACCGCATCCTGGCGCTGCTGCGCGGCGAGAAGGAAGAGGTGCTCAACCTGCACCTCGAACCCGACACCGAGACGGCGTCCGATGCGGGCTCCGCAGGCTCCGCCCGTGGCGAGGACGGGCAGCGCTCGATCTACGAGGGCCGCATCGCCGTCAAGTTCGGCATCGCCGATCAGGGCCGCGCCGCCGACTCCTGGCTGCTGGACACCGTGCGCTGGGCGTGGCGGACCAAGCTGCAGGTCAGCATGGGCATCGACACCCGAATGCGGTTGCGGCAGTCCGCCGAACGCGATGCCGTCGACGTATTCGCGGCCAACCTGCGCGACCTGCTGCTCGCGGCGCCCGCCGGCACCCGCTCGACCATGGGCCTGGACCCGGGCTACCGCACCGGTGTGAAGGTCGCGGTCGTGGACGCCACCGGCAAGGTGGTCGCCACCGAGGTCATCTACCCGCACAAGCCGCAGGGGCAGACCGAGAAGTCCCTGGCCGTGCTGGGTGCACTGGTCGTCCGCTTCAATGTCGAGCTCATCGCCATCGGCAACGGCACCGCCTCCCGCGAGACCGACGCCCTTGCCGCCGAACTGATCTCGCGCATCCCCGAGAACAAGCCCACCAAGATCGTGGTCTCCGAGGCGGGCGCGTCGGTGTACTCGGCCTCCGCATACGCCTCGCAGGAACTGCCCGACATGGACGTGTCGCTGCGCGGTGCCGTCTCCATCGCCCGCCGGCTCCAGGACCCGCTGGCCGAATTGGTGAAGATCGACCCGAAGTCCATCGGCGTCGGTCAGTACCAGCACGATGTCTCCGAAACCCTGCTGGCCCGCTCGCTGGGCGCGGTCGTCGAGGACGCGGTGAACGCCGTCGGCGTCGACGTGAACATCGCCTCCGTCCCGCTCCTGTCCCGGGTCTCGGGCATTTCCAACTCGATCGCGGAAAGCATCGTGGCGCACCGCGATGCCAACGGGCCGTTCCGCAGTCGCGCCGCACTCAAGAATGTCCCGCGCCTGGGCCCCAAGGCGTTCGAACAGTGCGCGGGCTTCCTCCGCATCCGCGAGGGCGACGACCCGCTGGACACCTCCGGCGTGCACCCCGAGGCGTACCCCGTGGTACGGCGCATCCTCGATGCCAGCGGTAAGGGTGTGAAGGAGATCATCGGCAACACCTCCGCCCTGCGCGCCCTGCGGCCGGCCGACTTCACCGATGAGCGGTTCGGTGTCCCGACCGTCACCGACATCATCGCCGAACTCGAGAAGCCCGGCCGCGACCCTCGGCCCGAATTCAAGACCGCCGAATTCGCCGCGGGCATCGAGAAGGTCGCCGACCTGAAGCCCGGCATGGTGCTCGAGGGCGTCGTCACCAATGTGGCCGCCTTCGGCGCCTTCGTCGACATCGGCGTCCACCAGGACGGCCTGGTCCACGTCTCGGCCATGTCCCACAACTTCGTCAAGGACCCTCGCGAGGTCGTGAAGTCCGGCGACGTCGTGAAGGTCAAGGTCCTCGAGGTCGACGTCCAGCGTCAGCGCATCGGCCTGTCCCTGCGCCTCGACGACGAGCCCGGAAACGCCAAGCCCGACCGCGCCGACCGCGGCCCGCGCAACAACCAGGGCGGCGGCCAGCGCGGCGGCAACCGCGACAACCGGCAGGGCGGCCAAGGTGGCCAGCGCCAGGGCGGACAGCGTCAGGGCGGCGGCAACCGCAATCAGCCCGCCCCCAGCGGTTCGATGGCCGACGCTCTCCGCCGCGCCGGCTTCGGCCGCTGAGCAGCCGATCCCGAATCACCCGTCCGGCCGCACCCACACCCGGGTCCGGCCGGACGGCCGTTTCCGAACTCGGACCGGCACGGCTAACTCAGTGGGGAGCCGACCCGGTGCAGGGTGCCGTCGGGGTCGACGTAGCCGAATTCCCTTAGGCCGTAATCGGTGTCGATCGGGGTGGTGAGGCGGCCGGGCGGGTCTGCGGCAGCCCACTCCGCGTGCAGCGCGTCGGCGTCGGAGACGTAGAGGTAGACGGCCGCTGCGGTTCGTATCGAGTCGTGTTCGTCCCACTCGGTGAGGTGCAGGGATACGCGGCCGCGGTCGGCGAAGCCGTAGCGGGCGTCGCCCTCGTAGGCGTGGACGCTGAACCCGAGGCGGCGATAGCGGGCCAGGGCGGCGTCGAGGTCGAGGACCGGAATCACGGGGGCGACGCGATCGAAGGTGATGTCGTCCGGCATGGAAGCTCCGAAAAATGAAGACGCCGAGGCGGTCCCGGTTCGGGGGCGCCTCGGCGTGCTCGTGGTGGGTTATTCGACGCCGAGGGAGACCTCGGTGGATTTGATGAGGACCTTGACGGGTTTGCCGTCGGCGAGACCCAGGTCGTCGGCGGCGTCGCGGGTGATGGAGGAGGTGATCTCGTCACCACCTGTGAGGCGGATGCGCACCACCGCCATGGCCTCGCCGCGGGTGACCTGGGTGACTGTTCCATCGAGTTGGTTTCGTGTACTCAGTCGCATGGTGGTGAGCCTAGTCACCGGTGGCCGCCATTTCGATGGTGTCTGGAAGGTTGCTCAATCGCGTCGCGACCGCAGGTGATCTTGCCGTGCGGGTCGGCGGCGCGGGTAGCGTGGCGGGGGTCGACGTTCGCACGAGGGTTTCGGAGGCGACACGGGCATGCACGTACATCGGTGGTGGGAAGATGTCGTGGTGGCACACGGCAGATTGCCATTGGCATGCCTGCTTCTGGGGTTCATCGTGGGGTTCCTGCTGATCCGAATCAGCGTGCGGCTCATTCGCAAACAGGTGCGCTGGTGGCCGGGCAACGTGCGGGCGGGAGACGTGCACATCCACCACATGGTGTTCGGAGTGATCCTGGTGCTCGGCGCCGGCGTCGGTTTCGTGACGCTGTATCAGAGCAGCGTCGGCGTCACCAGTGCGCTGGCCGCCGTGTTCGGGCTCGGCGCGGCGCTGGTGCTCGACGAGTTCGCGCTCATCTACTACCTGCGCGACGTGTACTGGGAGGAGCAGGGCCGCACCTCGGTCGATGCGGTGTTCGTGGCCCTTGCCGTGACCGGGCTGCTGCTGCTCGGTTTCCATCCGCTGTGGTTGCTGAACATCGGCAATATCCGTGATCTCCGGACCGATCAGAATGTGCCCGAGCGGCTGTTCACGGTCGGGTTCGCGTTCGGGAATCTGCTGCTGGCGGCCATTGTCATTGCCAAGGGCAAGATTTGGACCGGTCTGTTCGGGATGTTCTTCCCGCCGCTGCTGGTCATCGGCGCGCTGCGGCTGAGCCGCCCGGGTGCACCCTGGGCGCGCTGGCGCTATGCCGCCGGCTCGGGCCTCATGCGGCGTGCGGTGCGGCGCGAGCGCCGCTATCGCCGCCCGGTGATCCGGGCCAAGATCTTCGTGCAGGACCTGCTGGCGGGCAAGCCCGATGCCGCGCACGTACTCCGCGCCGCCGAGGAGGAGCTGGCCCGGACCGTGGTCCCGGCCCCGCACGCGCCGCCCTCGGCCCACCTGCACCTCATGCACGGGCGCAAGCACGTGGATCGGCCCCTCGAGCCCAAGTCCGCCGAGCGTCCCCCGGAATCGGTCGATAGCCAATGAGTTGCTGACTCTCGGTCGGCGTGCCAGTGTTGAGCCATGGGCTACGTTGTCGGCGACTATCTGCTCGATCGGCTCCGGGAACTCGGCGTCACCGAAATCTTCGGCGTTCCCGGTGATTTCAATCTGCAGTTCCTCGACCATGTCATCGCCCACCCCGACATTCGCTGGATCGGCAGCGCCAACGAGCTGAACGCCGGCTACGCCGCCGACGGCTACGCGCGGCTGCGCGGCATCGGCGCGGTCGTCACCACCTACGGCGTGGGCGAGCTGAGCGCGGTCAACGCCATCGCGGGCAGCTACGCCGAGCATGTGCCCGTGGTGCACGTCGTCGGCGTCCCCGCCAAGGACATCCAGGCCGGTCACCGCGTCATCCACCACACCCTCGGCGACGGCGACTTCCACCACTTCCGCCGCATCGCCGCCGAAGTCACCTGTGCGCAAGCCGATCTCGGCGCGGCCGACGCCTGCCAGGAAATCGACCGGGTGCTGAATTCGGTTCGCGTGCACCGCCGTCCGGGGTATCTCATGCTGGCCACCGATACCGCGCGGGTGGGGGTGGCCCCGCCCGCGGCGCCGCTGGCGCCGCCCGCCGACTTCTCGAGTGCGGGCGCGCGGGCAGCCTTCGCGCAGGCGGCACGCGAATTCCTCGGCGGCCGGCGGGTGACCGTCCTCGCGGACATCTTCGTCGACCGGGTCGGAGCGACCGACCGGTTGCGCACCCTGGTCGGCCCGACCGGGGGACAACCGCACGGACTCCCGCACGCCACCCTGGCCTGGGGCAAGACCGTGGTCGACGAATCCGCCCCGAACTTCCTCGGCGTCTACACCGGCGCGGCCTCCCCGCCGCCGGTACGTGCCGCCGTCGAGGACGCCGACCGCCTGGTGACCATCGGAGTCCAGTACACCGACAGCATCACCGCGGGTTTCAGCCACCGCATCGACCCGCACCGCACCATCGATATCGGTCCCGAGCGCACGGTGATCGGGGGAGTCGACGCCTTCGCGCCGCTGTCGCTCACCGCGGCCCTGGAGATCCTCACCGAGCTCGCCCCCGAATTCGCCGCTCCCGCACCGATTCCCGCCCCGGCGGCCGCCGCCCCGGCCGCCCCGCCCGCCGGGGATGCCCCGCTCACCCAGGCCGCCCTGTGGCCCCTGGTCGCGGCAGCGCTGGGCAACAACAACATTGTGGTGGCCGACCAGGGCTCGGCCTTCTTCGGCTTGGCCACGCTGCGCATGCCGACCGGCATCACCTTTCTCGGCCAGCCGCTGTGGGGCTCGATCGGCTATGCCCTCCCGGCCGCCCTCGGCGCGGGCATCGCCTGCCCCGGCCGTCGCGCGGTCCTCGTCATCGGCGATGGCGCGGCCCAGCTTTCGATCCAGGAGCTGGGCACCTGGATCCGCGAGCAGCTGAACGGCGTGATCATCCTGGTCGACAACGACGGCTACGCCATCGAACGCGCCATCCACGGTCCGGCCGCCCCGTACAACGACATCGCCCCGTGGCGCTGGCCCGAACTCCCGCACGCCTTCGGTGGCGACGCCGAGTCCGTCCTCACCCTCCGCGCGACCACGGTCGGCGAGCTGCAACACTGTCTGAAAGCCGCGACGGACGAGCAGGACCGGCTGGTCTTCCTGCAGGTGATCACCGGCGCCACCGACTACCCGCCGCTGGTCTCGGACATTGCCTCCGCCCTCACCCGCGCGAATACCCGCACGTAGGGGCCGATTAACCGCGCGATCCCGGCGTCTGGCACAATGCTCAGGTTGCTTTGGGCGCACTGTGCCCGGGCACCGCCCAAATATCCGGAGCACGAACCGGTAGAGCGCCCTCCCCGGGTAGCCGCCAGGTTCCTCTGTTCGCGCGAACTCCAATAAGGACGGACATGAACACCCTCGACTTCGTCGACGCAAGCTCGCTGCGCAGCGACATCCCGGACTTCCGCCCGGGTGACACGGTCAACGTGCACGTGAAGGTTATCGAAGGCAACAAGGAGCGCATCCAGGTCTTCAAGGGCGTCGTCATCCGCCGCCAGAACGGTGGCATCCGCGAGACCTTCACCGTGCGCAAGGTTTCGTTCGGTGTCGGCGTGGAGCGCACCTTCCCGGTGCACAGCCCCAACCTGGACAAGATCGAGGTCGTGACCCGCGGTGACGTGCGTCGCGCCAAGCTGTACTACCTGCGCGATCTGCGCGGCAAGGCCGCCAAGATCAAGGAAAAGCGCTGAAGTAGTCGCAGCTCCCGCTGAGCCGGAGGAACGGCTCGGCGCAGGATCGACAGTCGGCTCGCCGACAACGAGTAGCCCGGCACCGCATGGTTCTTCGCGGTGCCGGGCTACTCTGTTCCGGTGGCAGACGAGAGCGAGTCGGTGACGAAGTCCGGGTCCGGCAACGGCAATGGGGCGAAGACGCCCGAGGCGCCCGAGACACCCCAGCCGAAGTCGAAGAAGAAGCAACGCCCGTTCTGGCAGGAGCTGCCCATCCTGATCGGGTTCGCGGCGCTGATCGTGGCGCTGCTGGTGACCTTCATCGGCCGGCCCTACGTCATTCCCTCGCAGTCCATGGAACCCACCCTGCACGGCTGCGCGGGCTGCACCGGCGACCGCATCTATGTCGAGAAGCTGAGCTACTACTTCGGCGATCCCGAGCCGGGTGACGTGGTGGTGTTCGTCGGCCCGACCAGCTCGTGGAACAGCCACTACAAGTCGATCCGCTCCTCCAACACCGTGGTGCGCGGGGTGCAGAACTTCCTGTCCTTCTTCGGCCTGGTGCCGCCGGACGAGAACGATCTGGTGAAGCGGGTGATCGCCACGGGTGGGCAATCGGTCAAATGCTGTGACGCGCAAGGCCGGATCCTCGTCAAGGACGACAGCCCCGGCGCCGACTGGAAGCCGCTCGACGAGCCGTACGTGAAGTTCAACAACCCCTTCGACCCTCAGCACCCGGACGTGCAGTTCAACGCGGGCGGCCGGGCCTTCCCCGAGATCAAGGTGCCCGCCGGCAATCTGTGGGTGATGGGTGACAACCGCGCCGAGTCCGCCGACTCCCGCTACCACATGAAGGACGAGCTGCAGGGCACCGTGCCGGTGAAGGATGTGCGCGGCAAGGCGGTGTTCAAGATCTGGCCGCCGAGCCGGATGGGTCCGGTCCGGGCGCAGGACCCGCAGTAGAAGCGAGAATCGCGGGATAATCGACCGGTGGGGAAGATGGCGAGGGCCGCCGGGCCCGGTGTGAGCCGGAAGGCGAGCGGCGGCAAGAAGATTCAGCGGATCGACCGCGGTGACTGGCCGCCGCGCGTGGTCATGCGGCAGGCGGGCGGGCTACGCACCCTGGAAGCCGCGCTGATCCGCAGTGGCCTCGGTCCGGTCGCGGGCGTCGACGAGGCCGGGCGCGGCTGCGCGGCGGGCCCGCTGGTGGTGGCCTCCTGTCTGCTGCCACCCAAGGCATACGCCTCCCTCGCCGGCCTCGACGACTCGAAGAAGCTCACCGAGAACGCCCGCGAACAGCTGTTCCCCATCATCAAGCGGCTCGCGCTGGCCTGGAAGGTGGTGGTCGTCCCGGCCTGGGAGATCGACGCCATCGGCATCCACGTGGCCAATATCGAGGGCATGCGGCGTGCGGTGGCCGGGCTGGATCCGGTACCCGGCTACGTGCTCACCGATGGCTTCCGGGTGCCCGGCATCCCGGTGCCGTCGCTGCCGGTGATCGGCGGCGACGCCTCGGCGGCCTGCATCGCCGCGGCCAGCGTGCTGGCCAAGGTGACCCGTGACCGCATCATGGTGGAGATGGACGAGCAATACCCAGGCTACGGATTCGCCGCCCACAAGGGCTACAACACCCCCGAGCACAATGAGGCGCTGACCCGTCTCGGCATCACCCCCGAGCACCGCCGTTCGTGGCGAAACGTCCGGGAGACCGGCCGAGTGGCTACCGACACGGCGTATGCGGGATGATGTCTCTACACCCAGTTGGGCGACAAGGAGGACGTTCCACCCGATGAGCGCCGAGGACCTCGAGAAGTACGAAACCGAGATGGAGCTATCCCTGTACCGCGAGTACAAGGACATCGTCGGGCAATTCTCGTACGTGGTGGAGACCGAACGTCGCTTCTACCTCGCCAATTCCGTCGAACTGCGGCCGCAGAACGCCGATGGCGAGGTGTACTTCGAGGTACGGATGTCGGATGCATGGGTGTGGGACATGTACCGGCCGGCGCGCTTCGTGAAGCACGTTCGCGTGATCACCTTCAAAGACGTGAACATCGAGGAGCTGGAGAAGACCGACCTGCGGCTTCCCGACTAGTCCACAGGCCGCAGGTTATCCACAGGCTCACTGTTTTCCCAGTTCGGCATGGCCGGGTCCGTCACGGGCCCGGCCATGCTGGCTGAATGGCACAGCATCTGGCGCTGGGAGCGCAGGGGGAGGAACTGGCCGCGGACTTTCTCCGCGCCGCCGGCATGGAGATCGTCGCCCGCAATTGGCGATGCCGCTTCGGCGAACTCGATGTCATCGCCCGCGAGGGCGAGGTGACGGCCTTCGTCGAGGTCAAAACCCGCCGCACCCTGACCTGCGGCCCACCCGAGGAAGCCGTCACCTACCTCAAACAGCGCCGTATTCGCGAACTCGCCGCCCGCTGGCTCCACGAACAGAACGGCCCATACCTGCGTATCCGCTTCGACGTGGTCGCCGTCCTCCTGCGTCCGGGCCGCACCCCGGAAATCCGCCACCTGAAGGCGGTGTTCTGAAATGCCTTTGGGCAGAGCCTATTCCGTCGCCGTCAACGGCGTGGAGGGCCAACTCGTAGAAATAGAAGCCGACATAGGCCAGGGCCTCCCCTCGGTCCACCTGGTCGGCCGCCCCGACACCACCCTCCAGGAATCCCGCGACCGCGTCCGCGCCGCCGTCACCAATACGGGCGAGAAGTGGCCCGACGGCCGCGTCATCCTCGCCCTGTCCCCGGCCACGCTGCCGAAGGTCGGCAGCGTGTACGACGTCGCTCTGGCCGGTGCCGTGCTGGACGCGGCCGGAGCGATTCCGTCGAATCGTCTCTCGGAGTCGGTACTACTGGGTGAACTGGCACTGGACGGCCGCGTGCGCCGGGTGCGCGGCATTCTTCCGGCGGTACTGGCGGCGCGGAACGCCGGGCGGCGCACCGTCATCGTCCCGACGGCCGCCCTGCCCGAGGCGGGCCTGGTCGACGGCATTCGCGTCCTCGGGGCGTCGACCCTGCTCGAATTACTGGATTGGCTGCGTGGCGGCGGTGAGCTCGCGCTTCCCGATCCGGTCCAGCCGACGGCCGAGACATCGATCGGGGACCTGCGCGAGGTGGTGGGCCAGGACGAGGCGCGCTGGGCCCTGGAAGTGGCCGCGGCGGGCGGGCATCACCTGCTGCTGACGGGCCCGCCCGGCATCGGGAAAACCATGTTGGCGCAACGGCTTCCAGGCTTGCTGCCGCCGCTGCGCGAGCGGGATTCCCTGGAGGTGACCGCGATTCACTCAGTGGCGGGCACACTGTCCGACGATGCCCCGCTGATCACCGCGCCGCCCTTCGTGGCACCCCATCACTCGTCGTCGGTCACGGCGATGATCGGCGGCGGTTCGGGCTCCGCCCGGCCCGGGGCGGTCAGTTGCGCCCATCGCGGCGTCCTGTTCCTGGACGAGTGTGCCGAGATCGGCAGCAAGGTTCTCGAGGCGCTGCGAACTCCCTTGGAGGAGGGCGAGGTTCGCATCGCGCGCCGGGACGGGGTGTCGCGTTTCCCGGCCCGATTCCAACTCGTCCTCGCGGCCAACCCGTGCCCGTGCGCACCCGCCCGCGATATCGACTGCATCTGCGCGCCCCTGGCCCGCCGTCGCTACCTCGGCAAACTCTCCGGCCCGCTGATGGATCGCATCGATCTCGCGGTGCAGATGCACGCCCAGGCCGCCGGAGCCTTCACCGGCGACGAGGTCGAGAGCAGCGAACAGGTGCGTGCCCGCGTGACGGCGGCACGGAACGCGGCCGCCCGACGATGGGTCGAACTCGGCATGACCACCAATGCGGAGGTGCCCGGTCACACACTCCGCCAGCGCTTCCGGTTGCCCCGTGAGGCGCTCGCCCCGGTCGAGAACGCCCTCCAGCACGGCCGCATGTCCGCCCGCGGCGCCGACCGCGCGATCAGAGTTGCCTGGACCGTCTGTGACTTGCGTGGCGGTGATGTGCCCAGCGCACAGGACGTCCTGCAGGCATTGAGCTTTCGACAGCGAGGTGGAGCATGAGCGAGACGTCGGACAACTCCGATTCGATGGGGCGCACTGGCGTGTGCCACGAATCCAATTCGGCCGCAGAGGATGTGGCGGCGGGAGCACCGGTCGCGCCGTCCTCTCGAAGTGCTGCCAGTGCGACCGGCACCGGGCTTGGTCGGTCTGGTTCGGTCTGCATCACCGATTCCGGGTCACGCGCACCCGGTCACGTCAGCGAATTCGGCCGGGGCTCCGGGTGGACGGGGGCGAAGCACGGCGCGAAAGGCGCTGTGGGCGGGGCAGTTGCGGGTGGGGATGCCGATGAGAGGCGGTTGGCTTGGGTGTATTTGTCGCGGGTGGTGGAGGGGCCCTGTGCGGCGTTGTCGGCGTTGATCGGGTCGGTGGGGGTGGTGGAGGCGGCGCGGGCGGTGCGGGAGTGTGCATTGCCCGAGGTGTTGCGGGGGCCTACCGAGCTGCGGCGGGGGATCGACCGGGCGGAAAGGGATTTGGCGTATATCGAGCGGTTGGGTGGGCGGGTGGTGACGCCGGACGATGCGGAGTGGCCGGCCTGGCGGATGCTCGGACTGGGGCAGTTGGATCCGGCGCAGGATGCGGATGCGGCTGTGCCGCTGGTGCTGTGGGTGCGGGGGCCGCGGTCGCTGCTGGAGACCACCGAGCGGGCGATCGCGGTGGTGGGGGCGCGGTGCAGCACCGGGTACGGAAATCATGCGACCGGCGAGATTGCCGGTGCGCTCGCGGCGCGCGGGTGGACGATCGTGTCCGGGGCGGCATTCGGGATCGACGGGATGGCACACCGGGCCGCGCTGGCCGTCGGCGGTATGACGATCGCCGTGCTCGCCTGCGGTCCGGATCGGCCGTATCCGGTGCAGCACGATCAGCTGCTGGCCGAGATCGTCGATACGGGTCTGGTCGTCACCGAGTACCCACCCGGCACCTCCGCGCACAAACACCATTTCCTGGCCCGCAATCGGCTGATAGCGGCCTTCGCGGACGGTGTGGTAGTGGTGGAGGCCGGGATGCGCAGCGGGGCACGCAACACGGTGAAATGGTGCCGTCGGCTGGGCCGGCCCGCGATGGCCGTTCCCGGCCCGGTCACCTCGGCCGCCTCGGTCGGCTGCCACCGCATGATCCGCGAGGGCGAAGCCTTCATCGTCACCCGCGCCGAGGACATCCTCGACGAAGCCGGGCCGCTGCGCCTGTCCCTGCCGGGCGCGGTCCCACCCAGCCCCGAGGACGACCTCTCCGGCGACGAGGCCCTGGTCTTCGCCGCCCTCCCCAACACCGGTTCCCGCCTGCCTCGTGGCCTGGCCACCGACACCGGCCTCCCACTGCCCGCCGTGCGGGCAACATTGTCCGCCTTGGAGATCGCCGGCCTGGTCGCCTGCGACGGCAACGGCTGGTACCGCACCACTCACCCGACCTCGGCCACCGCCGCCATAGTCGCCGCCCATGACCGCCATCGTTGACCAACCGGCCCGCCTGCACAGCAATGTGGTGCCGGGTATGGACAACCGCTGGTGGCCGGGACGTGTGATGGGCGCGGCGGCGGGGGAGCTTGATATGTGGCGGGATTCGGGTCAGCGTGGACGGATGAGTGAGCTGCCCGAGGATGTGGAGGCATTGCTGGCCGAGTACGGGCGGCACTTGCGGTTGGGGCGGAATCGGTCGGAGCATACGGTGCGGGCGTATGTGGGCGATGCGCGCGGGTTGCTGGAGCATTTGCTGGGGCGGGCGGTGGATTCCGGTGTGGGAGAGGTGGATCTGGCGTTGCTGCGGTCGTGGCTGGCGGCGCAGTCGGCGGGGGGAGCGGCGCGGACCACCATGGCGCGGCGAGCCTCGTCGGCTCGGACGTTCACGGCCTGGCTGACGCACACGGGGCGGCTGGCGGTGGATCCGGGGCCGCGGCTGGGGTCGGCGCGGGCGCATCGGGTGCTGCCGTCGGTGCTGGGGCGCGAGCAGGCGCAGGCGGCCATGGCAGCGGCGGAATCTGGTGCGGCGCAGCATGATCCGATGGCCTTGCGGGATCGGCTGATTGTCGAGATGCTGTACGCGACCGGGATCCGGGTGAGCGAGCTGTGCGGGCTCGACATCGAGGACGTGGATCGGGAACGGCGGCTGGTGCGCGTGCTGGGCAAGGGGAACAAGGAGCGGGCGGTGCCGTTCGGCGTGCCCGCCGAGCAGGCGCTGGACGGCTGGCTGCGGTTCGGCCGGGCTGCCTTCGCCACTGCGGAGTCGGGGCGCGCGCTACTGCTGGGTCGGCGCGGGCGACGCATCGACCAGCGGCAGGCCAGAACTGTTGTGCACGAGGTGGTTTCCGCCATTCCGGGCGCACCCGATATGGGCCCGCACGGTTTCCGTCACACCGCCGCGACCCATCTGCTCGAGGGCGGGGCCGATCTGCGGGTGGTGCAGGAGATCCTGGGCCACGCCAGCATGGCCACCACACAGCTGTACACCCACGTGTCGATCGATCGGCTCAAGAAGGTGCACGACCAAGCCCACCCGCGCGCCTGATCGTCATGCGAATCCCCGACTCGGCCGAACTGCTGCCCGGCGCCGCCGATTCATCTGTGGTGCTGCACATTCCGCACTCCGCTCGCACGATTCCCGCCGCTGTCCGCACGGAACTGCTGCTCGATGACGGGGCGCTCGACCGCGAGCTCGACGCCATCACCGACGCCCATACCGCGCGGCTGGCCGACGCGGCCGCGCGCCTGTCGCCCACTCGGCCATGGCAATTCGTGAACCGGATGTCCCGGCTGGTCGTCGACCCGGAGCGGTTCCCGGACGAGCGGGAGGAGATGCTCGCCGTCGGCATGGGTGCGGTGTACACCGCCACCACGGACCGGATGCCGTTGCGGGCGGCCGATTTCGATCCCGCACCGTTGCTGGACCGCTACTTCCACCCCTATGCGCAGGCTATGACGGATCTGGTCGCCGATCGTCTGTCGGCGACCGGCCACGCGGTGATCATCGACGTCCACTCCTACCCGGCTCAGCCCCTGCCCTATGAGCTGCACGGTGACCTACCACGTCCGCCGATCTGCCTGGGCGCGGACGCCTTTCACACGCCGACCGAACTGCTCACCCGTGCGGCCGGGGCCTTCGTGGACTGCGGCGGCGTCGGCGTCAACAGCCCGTTCGCGGGAACCTATGTGCCACTGGACTTCTACGGCACCGAACCCCGCGTCACCGCGTTGATGGTGGAGATCCGCCGCGACCTGTACCTGTCCGAACCCGGCGGCCCGCCCGGCCCCGGAATCGATCGCCTGGCTGCCGCCCTGGCCGCGCTTATTGCCGATATCCGGTGACCGACGGCCTATCGAAATACTATCGACGACCTATCGGAATTCATGCTAGCGTCACTTAGGTAATCCTAATTATGGAGGCTTCCTTTGGCACGCACACGCATCACGCTGGTGGTCCAGAACACGATCCGGCTGACCGATCACCTGATCCGGGTCCGGCTGGGCGGCCCCGGCTTCGCGTCCTTCCAGCCCAACGACCGCACCGACGCCTACGTCAAACTGGTCTTCCCCGGTGTCGACGGCGACACCGTACGCACCTACACCGTGCGCGAGGTGGATCGCGCGGCGCAGGAGCTCGCCATCGACTTCGTCTACCACGGTGACGAGGGCGTCGCCGGACCGTGGGCCGCCGCGGCCCAGCCGGGCGACACCATCGACCTGATGGGCCCGGGCGGCGCCTACGCCCCGCGTTCCGATGCCGACTGGCATCTGCTGGCCGGCGACGAATCCGCACTCCCCGCCATTGCCGCGGCCTGCGAGTCGCTGCCCGCCGATGCGGTCGGGCAAGTGTTCGTGGAGGTTGCGGATCCCGCCGACGAGCTCGCCTTCGCGCACCCGGAGGGCGTGGAGCTGACCTGGATTCACCGCGGCGCGGACGAACCGGGAGTGCGCCTCGCCACCGCCGTCCACTCCGCCCCCTGGCGTGAGGGCCAGGTGCACGTCTTCATCCACGGTGAAGCCCAGGCCGTCATGCACGACCTCCGCCCCTACATCCGCAAGGACCGCGGCGTCCCCACCGACTGGGCATCCATCTCCGGTTACTGGCGGCGCGGCCGCACCGAAGAGGGCTTCCGCCGCTGGAAGTCCGAACTCGCCGAACGCGAAAAGGCCACCCCCGCAGCCCTTTAGCCGATCCATTCCTCCCGACTCGGGTGGCCCCCTACGGCCCGCCGCACGCATGTGCGGCGGGCTCCGCGGGCACATCCCCAGCGTTCTCTGCAGCACATAACCGAGATCGGCAATGCCGCTGTCGCGAGGCGCACAGCACGACGACGCGGCCCTCTGCGCGATAGGTCAGACGAATCCCATGTCGACGAGGTCGAATCCGTTGGGGCGGACCACATACCGCTGACCGGATCCGCCGACGACTCGGCACCAGCTTTCGACTGTCAGTTCCGGTGTCGTGCCCGGCTGGGACGGCTTGATGCTGAAGCCGCCGCACATTCCGGGCACGGTAATCCACATGAGCGGGGTTTGGGCCTCGGCTAGTGGACCGAGCTGGAGCAGCCGTAGCCGGGTTTCCGGGACGAAATCGTAGGCGCGGCCGGGGATTACGGCGTCAGCACGTGTTCGAGTTGGTCGAGGTGTGGTTGCCGGACCGAGTGGCGGGGCCGTGGTGTGAGGATCGCCTCCAGGTGCATGTGTCCCCGTCGTGCCAGGCGCCGCCTCGGACAACATGTTTCGGTCCCGGACACCCCCCACCGCAGTGCCATACCCGAAAGCTCAGCGGGTAGCGTCGATGATCATGACGACCCCATCCTCCCTGCGTGAACGTCTGCGCGCCGCGCTGCCCGTGGCGATGAAGGCTCGCGATCGCAATGCCACCGCGGCGCTTCGTTCGGCGCTGGGCGCTATCGACAATGCCGAAGCTGTGGACGGTTCCGATGTTCGCGCCGGGGCCATCGAGTCCAGTGCTGTGGGGCTGGGCGCGGCTGAACGTGCTCGCCGCGACCTCACCGAGTCCGATATCGCCGGTATCGTGCGTGCCGAGATCGACGACCGTCTCACTGCCGCAGGGGAATACGATGCGCTCTCCGGTGGGGCGGACCGTGCCGCCTCGCTGCGCGCCGAGGCCGCTGCCCTCTCCGCTCACCTCGCGGATGGCTGAGGCCGTGCGCTTCAGCGTGGCCGGACGGTTCCGATGTAGCGGTGTGCGAACCAGCGCTGGATGAGTCGCACGATCGGGCCGCCGAGGCGGGTGTACCAGGCGCCCGGTTTCGAGAACGCGGCAATGAGCCCGTGGACCGAGCCGTCGGCGGGGTCGTATTCGACGCAGAACAACTCCTCACCGCTCTCGGGGTGGCCGGGGAGGGTCCCATAGGCGAAACCGCGCCGATCCGGCTCGTCGAGGACGTAGACGACCCGGCACGGCGCGCTCACGCCGATCGGCCCCAGCCCGAGCCGCACCGTCAGCTCGGTTCCCGGCTCGGCTACCGGCGTGGTCGCGTCCCGGAAGATCCCGGTACCGCGCTGCATCCCGTACCCGAGAATGTGGTCGGCCGCCTGCTCGAACAGCGCTCGGCCCGAACCGATATGCCTGCGTAGCCGGAAATGGTCGTAGCCCGGCGGAAATTCACCCGCGGTCGCGCCGACATCGGAGTACGTGAAGGGCGCGGGTTTCTGCGACATGGTCACCATCCTCGCTCGGTTTCGAAGTTCACGTCCATGCGGCCGGGAGGGGCCGGGATGTCGCCGGTGAGGGGCTTGAGCCGGATCGGAGTGCGGTGGAGCAGCCCGAGCGGATCGAGGTATTCGCCGTCCCGCCGGGCTCCCCAGTGCAGGCATGGAGAGCAGGGCGGGTGTCCGGCCTCCAGCAGCCCGATCGGTGTGCCGCGAGTCAGCCTGCGGCCCACGGGAATTGCCGCGGTGACTGGCTCGTAGGTCGTCCGGAGTCCGCCGGGATGGTCGATGGAGACAACCGGTTTGCCGGCCACGATTCCCGCGAAGACGACGATGCCGTCCCCGGCCGCGAGCACTACCTGCCCCCGATCGCCCGCCAAATCCACCCCCCGATGCCCCGGCAGCCAATCGTGTTCGGGCTTGTCGAAGGCACGCACGACCCCGGGCCGCGGCCGCAGCGGCCAGTCGAAATCGCCGCCGGGCGCTGGTGAACCGCCGGCAGCAGGCATGGCGGCGCACAGCCCGATCAGGCTCGTCGCGCACGCACCGGCCACGACCCGGACGACCGTGCCGCCCGGACCGTGCCCGCGCGATGCGAGTCCAAATCTGGTGTGCAGTCCGGGGGAAACGCCCGCGCCCGCGGCATTCGAAGCCGTCAGGGACGGCACGGCTGAGACGTCGGTGTGCTGGGTGGGAGGCGGTGGTTCGGGCATGGGAATCAGCCTGCGCCGCGGTGGGGGCGGTGGGCGAGAGGGTGCACGGCGAGTGTGGATGACACGACCGGTTGTGGACAACGTGAATGTCAGTTGCTGGGTCGCGTCAGGGAGTAGTGGATCATCGGGCCGAGTACGCCCTGGACGGTTTCGAAAGGACGCATTCCCAGGCGCTCCACAACGGCTCGTGAGGCGGTGTTGCCTTCGTCGATTTCGGCGAGGACTCGATCCAGCCCGAGCGTGTCGAAGGCGTAGTCCAGGACCGCGGCTGCGGCCTCGCCTGCCAGGCCGCGGCCCCAGCGGCCGGGGGTCAGGCTGTAGACGATCTCCAGGTCGGGGCCGCCGTCGAGTCCACGCAATCCAGCCGTGCCGACCAGTGGCCCGCCGCTCCTTTCTCGGAGCGCCCAGAGCCCGAAATTCACGGTGGCGAAACTATTTTCGGAATTCGTGATGATCCGCGTGACCTCATCGACGGAGAGCATTTCGCCGTCGAAGAGGAATTCGCGGACGTGCGGGTCATGCCACAGCGCCACGAGTTCGTCGCGATCGCTCGCGCGCACCGGTGTGAGCGCCAGTCGCCCGGTTCGCAGCATTGCCCCACCGTAGGCCGCTGACCTGCGATTGCGCACCTGAGTAACGCGCACCCCCCGGGCCCGATTTCGGTCTGACGCCTCCGCTGCGTAAACTGATCCAGCGGTTTGCGTGAACGCAGACCGACTTCGCGCGCCCACAGTGAGTGTCGCCGGCTGGTCCCACTGATTCGTTTTCGGAGGGTTCCGGTGGCCGTGAGCGCCAGGGCAGGGATCGCCGATTCCTGTGTCAACCAGCAACGAGAGGAAGTTACGGAGCCATGGCTGTCGTAACAATGAAGCAGCTGCTCGATAGCGGCGCGCACTTCGGTCACCAGACCCGCCGGTGGAACCCGAAGATGAAGCGGTTCATCTTCACCGACCGCAACGGCATCTACATCATCGACCTGCAGCAGACGCTGACCTACATCGACAAGGCCTACGAGTTCGTCAAGGAGACCGTTGCCCACGGCGGCACCGTTCTCTTCGTCGGCACCAAGAAGCAGGCCCAGGAGTCGATCGCCTCCGAGGCGACCCGCGTCGGCATGCCCTACGTGAACCAGCGCTGGCTGGGCGGCATGCTCACCAACTTCTCGACCGTCCACAAGCGGCTGCAGCGCCTGAAGGAGCTGGAGTCGATGGAGCAGACCGGCGGTTTCGAGGGTCGCACCAAGAAGGAAATCCTCATGCTGACGCGTGAGAAGAACAAGCTGGAGCGCACCCTGGGCGGCATCCGGGACATGGCCAAGGTTCCCTCGGCCATCTGGGTTGTCGACACCAACAAGGAGCACATCGCCGTCGGTGAGGCTCGCAAGCTGAACATCCCGGTCATCGCGATCCTGGACACCAACTGCGACCCGGACCTGGTCGACTACCCGATCCCGGGCAACGACGACGCGATCCGCTCGGCCGCGCTGCTGACCAAGGTCGTCGCCTCCGCCGTCGCCGAGGGCGTGCAGGCTCGTGCCGCGCGTGCCACCGGCGATGCGAAGCCCGAGGCCGGCGCCGGCGAGCCGCTCGCCGAGTGGGAGCAGGAGCTGCTGGCTCAGGCCACCCCGGCCGCCGAGCCGGAGACCGCGGCCGAGGCCGAGGTGAAGGAAGAGCCGGCCCCCAAGACCCCGGCCGACTTCTGATTTCCAGCCGCGAGGCATCTGTTCACCTTGCCGACCGCTCATGTTCCATGACGGTCGGCAAGGTGTGACCCCCACAGACTTTCACTCACAAAGGGAGGCTCGCCCGAGATGGCGAACTACACCGCCGCCGATGTGAAGCGGCTCCGCGAGCTCACCGGCTCCGGCATGATGGACTGCAAGAAGGCGCTCGAGGAGAACGCGGGCGACTTCGACAAGGCCGTCGAGTTCCTGCGTATCAAGGGCGCCAAGGATGTCGGCAAGCGCGCTGAGCGCGCCACCGCCGAGGGCCTGGTCGTCGCGCAGGACGGCGTCCTGATCGAGATCAACTCCGAGACCGACTTCGTGGCCAAGAACCAGGAGTTCCAGGACGTCGCGAACGCCATCGTGGCCGCCGCCGCGAAGGCCCGCCCGGCCGACCTGGACGCCCTGAAGGCCGTTGAGGTCGACGGCAAGACCGCCGACCAGGTGCTGCAGGAGCTGGCCGCCAAGATCGGCGAGAAGCTCGAGCTGCGCCGCGTCGCCACCTTCGACGGCACCACCACCGTCTACCTGCACAAGCGCGCCACCGACCTGCCGCCCGCCGTCGGCGTTCTGGTCGAGTACACCGGCACCGACGCCGACGCCGACGCCGCCCGTGCGGCCGGCATGCAGGTCGCGGCCCTCAAGGCCAAGTACCTGACCCGCGAGGACGTCCCGGCCGAGCTCGTCGCCAAGGAGCGCGAGATCGCCGAGGCGACCGCCAAGGAGGAGGGCAAGCCGGAGGCCGCCCTGCCGAAGATCGTCGAGGGTCGCGTCAACGGCTACTACAAGGACGTCGTCCTGCTGGAGCAGGCGTCGGTCACCGATTCCAAGAAGACCGTCAAGCAGCAGCTGGACGACGCCGGTGTCACCATCACCCGCTTCGCCCGCTTCGAGGTCGGTCAGGCCTGATCGCCTGAAGCATCGAAAAGGCCCCTCGCTCATCGGTTTCCGATGAGCGAGGGGCCTTCTCGTATCCACGGCGCTACGACACAATCGAGCGCTCCCGGTTTCCTGGGCACTGTTTCCGCCGGGGGCCGGGCGTCAGGTGGGTCGGTTCTGTAGTGCCGTCAGCTGGTGGATGTCGTGCTTCAGCCGTAGCTCGGAGATAGCCTCCGTGGTTGCGGAACCGGACAGTAGCAGGTCGCTCAGCTCGGCGAGGTACTTCTCGTGCCCGGCCGGCGTGACCATGAAAAGCATTCTGGCGGTGGTGGTTCCGGGATTGTGGAAGGCGTGGGGGCAGCCCGCGGGTACGTACATGAAGCTGCCCGGGCCGCCGCGGTAGACGGGCGTGCCGTCGGCGGCCTGCCAGGTGAGCCAGTCGCCCACGGCCTCGGCCTCGGGGTGGAAGGCCAGCAGGTCGAGTTCGCCCTCGGCGATGTAGAAGATCTCCTCGGCGTGCCCGTGCCAGTGCGCGCCGACGTCGAAACCGGGCGGAACCTCGGCCTCGAAGGCGGACCAGGCTCGGGAGTGGTCGGCCCCGACCTTGAGCGTCATGGTGGGCTGCACCTTCTCGCCTACGCCGGGTGGCAGCAGCAGTCCGTCGGCGGCCAGTAGTCCGTCGGTCATGGTGTGCTCCTTACAGGGTCCAGTCGGTGGCGGTCGGCCAGGCGTCGAGGGTCAACAGATCGGGGAGAGCCGCGCGCAGGGCGGGCACGTCGATGGCCGGGGCGGGAGTTGAAGAAGGCGAACATCTTTCCCATCGATGCCGGAGCCCGCTCCGACCCCGTGCAGCGAGCTGTAGACCAGGTGCGCGACGCCGACTTTGGCGGCCAGGTCCGCGCTCATCTCCAGCTCCCGTCGCGTCGATCTCGATTCGACGATAGGAAGCCGCGTGCGCGCCTGTCCTGGTGGCGATAATGCTAGGCAGGCCTCTGTACAGGGGGACGGCCGAATGGTAAGCGGCAAAGGCACTTCCGGCTCGCATCACGTCTCCGCCCGGCACGCGCAGCTGGGCGAGTTCCTGCGGGCGCAGCGGGCGCGGTTGCAGCCGGGGGACGTGGGCCTGGTGCCGTACGGCGATCCCGCGCGGCGGCGTACGCCCGGATTGCGGCGGGAGGAGGTCGCCGAGCTGTCGGGGGTGGGGGTGACCTGGTACACCTGGCTGGAGCAGGGGCGTGAGGTGGCGGCCAGCCGGCAGGTCATCGATGCCCTGGCCCGCACTCTCCGGCTGGATCTCGATCAGCATCGTCACCTGCGGTTTCTGGCCGGCCTCGCGGAGCCGGAGGACGCCGAGCCCGAGGCCGACCGGTCTCGGCTGCAGCGCCTGGTGGACGCGGTCATGCCCAGTCCGGCCAGCGTGTACGACGCCGGATTCGACTATCTGGTCTGGAATCGGGCCTATGTGCTGGTTCGCGACGATCCGCTCGCCCTGCCGCCGGAACGCCGCAATCTGCTCTGGATGATGTTCACCGAGAACGCGAATCGCATGCGCATGGCGCATTGGGAGCGTGCGGCGCGCGCGGTGGTCAGTCAGGTGCGCGATGCCGTGGGCCGTCGCCCCGACGATCCCCGGCTGGCCGCTTTGGTGGCGGAATTGTCCGTTGTGAGCCCGGACTTCCGGCGCTGGTGGTCGGAGTATCCGGTGCGCCGATTCCGGCCCGCCACCATTACCGTGCGTCATCCGCGGGCCGGGCCGATCGAACTCGAAGTATTCCAATTGCGCCCGGTCGAGTACCCGAACCTGCTGATGGTGGTGCAGGCCCCGGCAACGCCGGTCGCCGCCGGGCGAATCGCCGCGGTCCTGGCAGCCGGGCAAATCGGGTAAATGTCACGAATCGGTAGGCCGTATCGAGGGTCGGGTCACGCTCGCCACCGGTCGTGAGGCAGGATGGATGGAGCTTTCAAGCCGTCCCGTGCAATCTATCGGCCGGGATGGTCTTTTCATGTGCGTGCGCACGCTCGACCGCCGAGACAAGGAGACCGATGACGGACCCGGATACCGCCCCCGATCGCAAGGGCTACCGCCGAGTGCTCCTCAAGCTCGGTGGCGAGATGTTCGGCGGTGGTCGGGTGGGTCTCGATCCCGATGTGGTGCAGGCGGTCGCGGAGCAGATCGCCGAGGTCGTCGAGACCGGTGTCCAGGTGGCGGTCGTCATCGGCGGCGGCAACTTCTTCCGTGGCGCCGAGCTCGAGGAGCGCGGCATGGAGCGGGCCCGCTCGGACTACATGGGCATGCTCGGTACCGTCATGAATTCCCTTGCGCTGCAGGACTTCCTGCAGAAGCAGGGCATCGACACCCGGGTGCAGACCGCCATCACCATGGGTCAGGTCGCCGAGCCGTACCTGCCGCTGCGCGCCAAGCGGCACCTGGAGAAGGGCCGCGTCGTGATCTTCGGCGCGGGCATGGGCATGCCCTACTTCTCCACCGACACCACCGCCGCCCAGCGCGCGCTGGAGATCGGTGCCGAGGTGGTCCTGATGGCCAAGGCCGTGGACGGCGTCTTCACCGCGGATCCGCGGGAGGACCCCGACGCCACCATGTTCACCGAGATCACCCACAAGGAGGCGTTGGAACGCGGCCTGAAGGTCGCCGATGCCACCGCTTTCAGCCTGTGTATGGACAACCAGATGCCCATGCTGGTGTTCAATCTGTTGACCAAGGGAAATATCGCCCGTGCGGTCGCCGGTGAGAAGATCGGCACGCTGGTCCGGTCATGACCGAGACAAGAACGATGACGCAGTGGAGGAATCGCCGTGATTGAAGAAGCGCTCTTCGACGCCGAGGAAAAAATGGAGAAGGCCGTCTCGGTGGTGAAGGACGATCTGGGCTCCATTCGGACCGGGCGCGCGAATCCCAGCATGTTCTCGCGAGTAGTGGTCGACTACTACGGTTCGCCGACGCCGATCACCCAGATGGCCTCCATCACGGTGCCCGAGCCGCGCATGCTCGTCATCAAGCCCTACGAGCAGTCCCAGCTGCAGCCGATCGAGACCGCGATCCGCAACTCGGACCTCGGGGTGAACCCGACCAACAATGGCGACATCATTCGCGTCAGCGTCCCGCAGCTGACCGAGGAGCGCCGCCGGGAAATGGTCAAGCAGGCCAAGTCCAAGGGCGAGGACGCCAAGATCTCGATCCGCAATGTCCGTCGCAAGGCGATGGACGAGCTCGGCCGCATCCAGAAGGACGGCGAGGCCGGCGAGGACGAGGTCGGCCGCGCCGAGAAGGAACTCGACAAGACCACGCAGAAGTACGTCGCGCACGTCGACGAACTGGTGAAGCACAAGGAAGCTGAGCTGCTCGAGGTCTAGGACGGCCGACGCCGGCCGGGGGTAGGGACGAACGGACGACAAGTGAGCGACGGGACAATCGTGGCCGAAGAGACTGCCGCCACCGGCGAGATGCCGGAGGACGCCGCCACACCGCCGGCGGCGGGCGCGGAGTCGGCAGGGCCGGGAAATGACGAGGGGAAGCCGCCCGCGTCGAAGGCGGGCCGCAACCTGCCGGCGGCGCTGGCGGTCGGATTCGGGCTGGGGTTGTCCCTCATCGCGATTCTGCTGTGGGCGCCCAAGGTGCTGATCGGCGTGATCGCGGTGGCGATCGCGGTGGCCACCTGGGAGGTGGCCAAGCGGCTGCGCGAGGCCGATGTGCTGGTGCCCCGGATTCCGCTGCTGGTCGGCGGGCAGGCGGTGGTGTGGCTGGCCTGGCCGTCCGGGCCGCAGGGGGTGCTGGGCGCCTTCGGCGCGACCGCGCTGACGATCATGGTGTGGCGGCTGTTCGACCACGGCCTGCGGGCCACGCCGCGAAACTACCTGCGCGACACCGCCATCGCGGTGTTCGTGCTGGCCTGGATTCCGCTGCTGGCGGCCTTCGCGGTGCTGATGCTGCAGGAGGACAAGGGCAACCTGAGGGTGCTCACCTTCATGATCCTGGTGGTCTGCTCGGACGTGGGCGGCTATGTGGCCGGTGTGCTGTTCGGCAAGCACCCGATGGTGCCGCATATCAGCCCGAAGAAGTCCTGGGAGGGCTTCGGTGGATCGCTGGTGTTCTGCGTGATCGGCGGCCTGCTCACGGTGACGCTGCTGCTGCAGGCGAACTCGATGATCGGCGTGCTGCTCGGCGTGGGTCTGGTGCTGGTGGCGACCAGCGGGGACCTGATCGAATCGCAGGTCAAGCGGGAGCTCGGCATCAAGGACATGGGCACGCTGCTGCCCGGCCACGGCGGGATCATGGATCGTCTGGATTCCATGCTGCCCTCGGCCTTCGTGGCCTGGCTGGTGCTCACCGCGCTGCTCTGACGCGTTGAAACGGTTGCCGCTCAGAATGTTTCGGTGGTTCAATGCAGGGGCGCTGACGCGGCAGCGGTGACGAGGGGGCGACCATGGGCGATATCAAGCAGATCGAACTGCCCGACGGCACGATCATCCATGCCCGGGTCGTCTCCGATGAGGACGAGCAGGCCGGTGGTGACGCCGGCCTCGGCGACTACTTCAAACTCGAGAAGTTCGGCGACACCGTCAAGGGTGTGGCCGCTTCGGTGCGCCAGAGCGTTTCCGGTCTGCGGGCCGACAAGGTCTCGGTCGAATTCGGGCTGGAGCTGTCCGTCGATGCCCATGGGGTGATGGCCGTGCTGGCCTCCGGCGGTGCGAAGGCGTCGGTGAAGATCAAGCTCGACTGGGAGCTGGACGCGCGCGATGCGGGGGACCAGGCGGCAGGGTGATGCCGGGTGCCAGATGACACAGCCGAACTGCTGAAAGGCGCGACCGCCGAGGTGGTTCCGGTGCCGCGACGGCGGGATGGGAAGTCGCTCGGCACGGCGTTCCGGGTGGCTCCCGGCTTCGCGATCACCGCCGCGCATGTGGCTCGCACCGAGGGGGCGCGGGTCGAGCTCCGCTTCACCGGTGGGACCTGCGCGGCCGAGGTCGTGGTCGCGCACCCGTCTCCACCGGACAGCACTCGCTGGGACTTCGACGATATCGCCGTGCTGCGCATCCTCGAGCCCGACGAGGTGCGGGCCGTCCCCTGCGTGCTCATGGCCGAACCGGTGCCGGAGCCCGGGGACAAGCTGCTCATCTGCGCCTACAACCCTGGCTATGTTGCGGACTTCGTCGAGAACTATCGCGATTGCGTTGTGCGGGAACCGCATCCGCCGAAGTTCTGCACCATCGACGGGACTCGTGCGGTGATCCAGGGCATGTCGGGCGGACCGGTGTGGTCGGTCCGGCACGGCGGGGTGTTCGGATTGGTGAAGGGGAGCGAGAACTACAACGCACCCCAGGGCGGCGCGGTGGCCCTGCTGCTGGACGGCCTGCGGCGGCTGTGCCCGCCGGAGCTCTATCAGGAGATCATCACCTCGCACGACCGGTATCACAGTGCGAATCAGCTGTGGTCGGACCGGTTGTCCGGTCGTTCCGCGGCGCTGCGCCGCTGGATGATCGATCTGCACGGCCTGCTCGCGCAGATTCCGGCGGGCCCCGGCCGGCTGGCCCCCGAGGAGTTGGTCAGCCACCTCTTCCGCGACTTCGTGCGGCCGCGGGAGGTGAATCGCCTTGCGACACTGCGCGATCTGGTCGAATTCCTGGGCACCGAGTTCCCGCGGCCCAATGAGGCCCTGGCCCGCTTCTGCATCCTGGTCTCCCGGCTGCTGCCGGGACTCGACAAGGCCGTTCTCGAAGGACTGCAGCGCATCAAGGGGCGCATACTCACGCCCGCGGCACTCGAGGCGCTGGAACAGTATCTGGTGGCGCAGCTGCCCGAGGCCGCGGTGCGCACGACGCTTTTCGGCGTGATTCAGCCGAGCGAAGAGCCGAAGGTCGAGGGGCGGCCCGCATCCTTTCGCTACGAGGTGCACCAGAGATTCGACGACCAGGAAATCCTGCAGATCGAGGACGAACAATCCGATGAGCCGGGCGAATACGATCTGGTCAAAAAGGAATTGAAGTCGGCGCTCGATCGCCAGTTGAGCAAAACCCGGGCAGCGACGCACGGGGTCGAAATCGTCGTCGCGCTGCCGGATGAATTTCTCACCGAGGAACCGCTGTATGAATGGCGGCGCCCGGATGCGCGTCCGTTCAGCAAATACGTGATGCGATTGCGCCGCAGTTCTACCTGGGAAAAGGACGACGAGAAGATCGTCGAAGTCGAGGAGCGTTATCGGCGGCTGCTGCGGCAGGCGTCCGACGGGGTGGTCTGGATCTGCTGCGCCGACCCGCGCGCCCTGGATCTGGGTCTGCTGCAGGAACTGTTCGTCTACGACGAGGACGATCTGGAGCCGCACGACAGTCTCGCGATCACCGAACCGCCGACCGCGCACGCCCTGGAGGCGTCCCGGAGCAACGCCCTGCCGGTGACGGTCTGGCGCACCGAACGCTGCCCCGATCACCCGGTGGGGGGCGCGCCGTGCGGCGGGTTCCGATTCCACGCGAAGCTGACCGCCTGGCTGCAGAGCGAACCGCCGGCGGACTGGCACGCCGCGGTGTGGCGCGAACAGCGCCGGCCGCAGCCCTCGGCTCAGCGAGATCAGTTCTGGCGCAAGATCGTTTTCCTGTTCGACAAGCCGGGGGAGAGCCGTCGCCGGCCGCCGCTGGCGGGTCCGCGGATGGCATGAGGGAGTGGGGATGACAGCACCCAATTGGCATGTGTTCCATGGTTCGGGGGAGCCGCGGCCCGACGGCTGGGATGCCGTGCCGCCGCCCATGCTCGCGCGCACCTTCACCGGCGCGCCGCTGGTGCCGCCGCCCCGGGAGCGGGCGGATCAGCCCGATCAGATCCGGCGCAAGCTCGGCGCGGGCGACATCGGCGCGCACCAGTTGCGGCCCGACGATCTGGATGTCATCAATGCCGCGCTGTTGTGCCGCAGACCGTTGCTGGTCACGGGCGCACCGGGATTGGGGAAATCCGCGCTGGCCTATCTCGTCGCCCGCGAGCTGGCGCTCGGGCCGGTGCTGACCTGGCCGATCACCAGTCGCAGCACGCTACGCGAGGGGCTCTACCACTACGATGCCCTGCGGCGATTCGAGGAGGCGCAGCTGCCGGGCACGGGGCGGGTGGAGCTGGCCGACTACATCACGCTCGGACCGCTGGGCACCGCGCTGCTGCCGTACCGGCGGCCGCGGGTGCTGCTGATCGACGAAATCGACAAGGCCGATGTCGATCTGCCCAACGACCTGCTGCACGTGTTCGAGAACGGCGAGTACCAGATCGACGAATTGCGCCGAATTCGGGCGCAGCGCGGGACAGTTGACGTTTTCACCCACGAGGGCCGGGAACAAGTCTCGATTTCCGAGGGTTTCGTGCAGTGCAACGCATTCCCGATCGTGATCTTGACGAGCAATGGGGAGCGCGAATTCCCGCCGGCCTTCCTGCGTCGCTGCCTGCAACTCCAGTTGGCGAAACCCGAACGCGCGCAATTGGAGCGCGTGGTCGCCGCGCATCTGGGAGACTCGGTGGTGCGGGAATATGACGAGATTATCGAGACTTTCATCAGACGACGGGATGATCTGGGAACACTACCGACCGATCGGCTTTTGATCGCTCTGCATGTTCTCACCCGGGCCGCCGGCGACGATCTGAACCAGGAGGGACGGAAACGGCTGGCGGAGCGTCTGATGCAGCCGACGGAGAGCGGGGGCTGAGGTGGGAAGCCTGTCCGAACTGCTGGAGGCTCTGCGCGGGCTGGAGATGGACCCCGACCAGGTCGCCGAGGCGCTCTGGCTCGCCAAGCACATCGAGGATCAGCCCGCGGCCGCGACACCGTCGCTATTGCCGGCGGCCGAAGTACCTGAGTCCGAGCCCATCTCGCCGATTGCGGCCCTGTCGCCGCCGGACCTGCCGGTGGCGCCCCGGGCCGCGCCCGCCGCGCCACCCGGCCGCACCTACGGCTGGCCCTTCCGCGCGGAGATCGAGGTCTCCGCACCCGCACCGCTGGATTCGGAACTGCGGCTGCTGGGCGAATTCCGCCCGCTCGGACAACGACTCCCGGATCCCGACCAGCGCGAGTTCGACGAGGAAGCGACGGTGCAGCGCAGCGCGAGCACGGGCGTGGCCTGGCCGGTCACCCGCCCGGCGCTGGTGCGCCGGCGCGAGGCCGCGCTGGTGTTCGACCGGCATCCGTCCATGGTCGCCTGGGGCGGCCTGGCCCGCGCGGTGCGAGAGATGGTGGAGAAGGTCGGTTTTCGCCAGGTGCGGGTCTGGTACCTGGACGAGGACGCCGCGGGCGCGCTCCGATTGGCCACGGGCGCACGGGAACCCGCGGACCGGGCGCTGTCGGAGCTCTACGACGCCTCGGGCAGCCGGGTGATCATGGTCTTCAGCGCCTGCCTGGGTGACGCGTGGCAGTGGGGCACGGCCGCTGCCGAACTGCAGCAGCTGGCCAAGGTGTCCCCGGTGGCGGTCATCCAGCCGCTGCCCAGCAGCATCTGGAGTAGGACCGGTCTGAACTGGGAGCAGGGCCGAATAACTCCGGTGATCCCCAACTGTCCCTCGCCGCTGCGCGTGGTCGCGCCGGCGGGTTCCGGCCCGATGCCCGTCCCGGTGCTGGAGATGACGCCGGGCTGGATCGCGCCCTGGACCGACCTGCTCACCGGCCGCCGCCGGGCCGCCGGCTTCCCGCTGCTGAGCCGACCGGCGAGCGACCCGGACCGCTCGCGCACGCTCGCCGCCCGGCAGAACGCCGAACTCGGGGATCGTCCGCTGGAACGGGTGCGCCGCTTCCGTTCGGCCTCCTCACCGGACGCCTTCCGCCTGGCCGCCAGCCTGGCGCAGGTGCCGCTGCTGCTGCCGATCATGCGGCTGGTGCAGCGGGCTGTGCTGCCCGGCACCCGGGCGAGCGTGCTGGCCGAGGTGCTGGCGGGCGGCCTGATCGAGGAAGCCACCGAGACCTCCGCGCCGCCCTACACCATTCCCGAGGACAGCCGCGTGTTCGTCTTCCGGCAGGAGGTCGCGGCCATCCTGCGGGACGCCCTGCCGCGCAGCGAGGCGACCGGGGTGCTGAATGCCGTCTCGCAATTCATCGAGACGCATTACGACGTGCCCGGAAAGGTCTTCCGGGCCACCGTTTCCGAGCCCTCCTCCGGCGGTGGCGCGCCTTTCGCCTATCTGTCACCGGAAACCCTGCGGCGCATTGCCCCGAGCTTTCCCGATCCGCCGAGCGAACCGCCCGACGAGGACGACCGCCGCCGCTATGACGCGGTGCTCGGTGATGCCGTGGCAACGGTCGCGCTGGATGATCCGGATCTCGCGCTCACGCGGTGCCGGTACGCGCTGGCGTCGGTCCCGATGGGATATGCGCCGCGAATCACGGTGCTACACAGCATGGCAATGCTCTTGCGCGTCCGCTGGGAGCGTTTCGGCGACACCTCGGATCTGGACGAGGCGATCGCGGTGGCGAAAACCGCGCTCACCGAAATGCCCGACGCGGAGGACGATCCGGAATTCGTGGCCGAACTCGGCGGGTTGCTGTTCCGGCGGTATTCCGCGGTCGGCGGGGTGGACTTCCTGATCGATTCCACCCGGGTGCTCCGCATCGTGGCGGAGGCCGTGGACCCGTACGGCCTACTCGGTGTCCAGGTTTCCGAACAACTCGGTGACGCCTTGGTGCTGCGCTGTGAGGTGGCCGCCGAACCGCTGTACGCATGGGAGGCGATCGATCGATACCGGGTGGCCGTCGAGGGCGCCGACGAGTCGCGCGGGCCGGTGCTGTTGCTCAAACTGGCGCGCGCACGGCTGGATGTCGTGGTGCTGTCCGCGTATCCGGACCCCGCGGTGGCGGAGCAGCTGCTCGAAGACTTCCGTTATGCCGCACCAGAATTGACGAACGCCGGGACCGAACTGAACCAGGCGACGCACGAATTCGTGCGGCGGGTGGAGTCGGGCGCGGCCACCGGGCGGTTGGAAGCCACCTTGATGTACCGACTGACCGGGATTGTACGGGCGGCCCTGCCGGAGCTGATGGACTCGGCAGCCGAGCCCGGATCGGCACTGTCGGCAGTGCGGGCACTGCTGGAACTGGCACCGCCGGAAGCGGAGTCCAGCGGTCGATGACGGAGGTCGGCGCCCGACGGCGATCACACTGGGGCATTCGCATCGCGGCGCTGCTGATGGTGGCGGTGGCGGCCGGGCTCGGCGCGGTCGCGCTGCGCGGGGCGCTCGAATTCGCCACCCCGCGGCTGCTGGGCGCGGTCCTCGCGTTGCATCCTGTCGAGGGTGGGCTGTGGGAGCCGACGCAGGTCCTCGCCCATGACCGCCGAGTGGCTCTGCTGCCCGTCATGGTCGCGGCCGGAATGACACTGGCCGTGCTGATTTCGCGGTGCAACGGAACCTCGGTCGATCGCACCGACCGGACCCCGGTCGATCGCACCGACCGGACCCCGGTCAATGGCACCGACCGGACCCCGGTCAATGGCACCGACCGGACCCCGGTCAATGGCACCGATGGTGTGATCGCCGCGATCAACGGGCGGGATCTGGCAGGTCTGGATACCCGTGGCGCGGTGGTGAAGCTGGCCGGGACCACCGTCACGCTGGGCGCGGGCGGGTCCGGCGGGACCGAGGGGCCGGTGGTGCAGGTGTCGGCATCGCTGGCAGCGGTGGTGGCGCGGCGGCTGCGATTATCGGAGGGGGAGAGCGGGCTGCTCGTGGCGGCCGCGATGGGGGCGGGTGTCGCCGCGCTGTTCCAGGCGCCGATCGGGGGCGCTCTGCTGGCCGGGGAACTGTTGCGCAGGCGCGGAATCGATTGGACGGCACTGATTGTCGCGATCCCCGCCGCCTTCGTCGCCTTCGGCGTCTTCGTCTCGGTGTACGGCTATCGGCCGTTGTTCGGCACCGCGCAACTCGGTGGTGCCGGGAGCTGGACCTCCCTGGCCTTGCTGGCGGCCACCGGGCTGAGCTGCGGCCTGCTGGCCCGTGTGTACGTGTGGACCTTCGGGAGCACCGGGCGGGTGCTGGCTCCGCTGCGCCGGTGGCCGATAATTGCCGCAGCTGTGGGCGGCACGGCAGTGGGTGCCGTTGGCATCGTTGTTCCCATGACCCTCGGGACCGGCTACGGCTCGGTGGCCGCCGAACTGTCGGAGGTCCGGGTCGCGGCAATTCCCCTGTGGGTCTTGGCGATACTGCCGCTGGTCAAGATTGCCGCCACCGCCGTGACGTTGCAGTCGGGCGGCGTGGGCGGTGTGTTCGGACCGGCGATGGTGATCGGCGCTTCGGCCGGGGCGCTGTGCTGGCGGCTCGCGGTGGTCGCCGGCGCGCACCCGGGCCCGGTCGCGCTGTTCGCCCTGACCGGTCTGGCGGCCACCCTCGGTCCCGCGGTGCGCGCGCCCTGGGCCGCGCTCCTCCTCGCCACCGAGGCGAGCGGAAACCTGCTGCCGCCCCTCGGCATGCTCATCGCTGTCGCCGTGGCCTACCGGTGCGCGGGCGGCGCCACGCTGTTCCCGAGTCAGTTGAATGCTCAATTTCCCAGGCGCTACCGGCAATTGGAGGTTTCGGTTATGTTGAAATCAGCCGCCGGTGTCAACAGAAGGTGGGCGGATCGCATGTTCGGCGGGGTCTGGTCGCGACACCGGAAACGGTCGGATCCGCCCGGGGGAGGTTGTGCGATGGAGCCTGAGACGGCGCGTGGTGTTCCCGATTTGTCCGATATTTCGCTGGATGTGCTGGCTCGTTCCGACCGGCCGGATATCGGGCAGGCACTGCGGATCGCCTTGGCGCGCAGGGCATCCGCCGGGATAATCTTCGCGGGGCACAGCGCGGGTGGCGCATGAAACGGCACAGCGCGGGTGGCGCATGAAGGGGCGCAGCGCGGGTGGCGCATGACAGCGCGGCGGATCGGGTCATGAGGTCCCGATTGGGCTGCGGCACAGAGCAGCTGGCGACCCTGACGGTACCGGCGGACCAGATCGACGCCCTGGCACGGCTGTCCGACGAGCCGAGCACCCTGGGCCTGCTGCAGCGATCCCGGCTCAGCCGGAACCTGGCCTTCCTGGCCGCCATCGTCCGCGCACCCGTGGCCGATGACGCGGTGCGCACCGCATTCGGGCTGCTGGCCGAGATGCAGCGCAAGCACCCCGACGCGGTGCGGAATACCCTGCAGCACCCGCGATTCGGGGCCTGGGCCGCGGTGTGCGCCGCGGCGCTCACGGCCGGCGGGGCGGACCGGGGCGCCGATGCGGTGCCCGCCGCACACCTGGCCTCGTTCGCCGCGGCGGCCGCGATCCGGACGGGGACGCCGTTCGACCTGTGGTTGCCGGCGAGCGGGGACGCCGTCGTGGTGCCGGGACTGGGCTGCTGGACCGGCCCGGGCGCGGACCCGGCCCGGGTGCGTGCCACCGGTTCGACGACGCCACCCGAGATCGGACAGCCGTGGACGTCGGTGCGGCGGTTGGCCGCTCGCCTACCGGACGGTGTGGTCACCGTGGAGTTCGACGACCTGCCGCCGACACCCGCCGCCTGGCCGGACCTCGCGCCCGCCGATCCGCGGCATCGGTGGCAGCCCTGCCCGGAGTCCGAATTCGACGGCTGGCAGCGATTGTTCGAACCCGCGCTGGAGCTGCTCTGGCAGACCGTGCCCGAGCTGGCCGGACCGCTGTGCCGGGGCATGCGGGCGATCATGCCGTGGTCGCAGGGCTCGTCCAGCTTCGTCAGCTCCACGCTGGCCGACTCCTTCGGCGCGGCCGCCATGGTGCGGCCGCCGGACGAGCTGGCCGCCGCGACCGCACTGCTGCACGAATTCCAGCACTCGAAGCTGTGCGCGCTGATGGAGGTCGTGCCGCTCATCGCCGTCGAGGGCGCGGCCGATCTGCCCTCGCCGTGGCGGCGGGAGCCGCGGCCGGCCAGCGCTGTGCTGCACGGCATCTACGCGCATCTGGCGGTGGCGCGACTGCATGCGCGGGCGTCCCGGCAGGAGGGCTACCACGTCGACGGCGTCCTGGTGCGCGCGCAGACCCTCGACGCCTGCGACACCCTGCTGCACTCGGATCGGTTGACCCCGACCGGTCACCGCTTCGTCCAGCTCATGCGACACACCGCACTTCACGACGGCCGCACCGCGGCCACGAACCGGCGAACGGAGTAGCGACCCTTGGCATCGATTCCGCCGCAACCGATTCCGGCCGACCAGCCGATCGTGATTGTGCACGCGCCCGAGGACGCGGTCTGGGGGCTGTGGATTCAGCAGGTGTGCGCGGGCGTCGGCCTCGACGTCCGCACCCGGCGGCTGAACGGGACCGATTCCGCCGAGCCGGCCGGCACGGTGGTGCTGGTGGTCAGCGTGAACTTCATCCGGGCGGCCGGGTTCTCGCAGCAGGATTGGGCACGGCTGGCCGATCGGGCGGGCGTGCTCGCCGTCCTGGTCGGCGCCGCCGACGTACCCGCCGACTCGGACCGCATACCGGTGGTCAACCTCCGCGTGCTGCCCAGTGCGCAGCAGGCGCGGGCGCGAGTCCTGAACGCGCTCGGCCACACGGCGTCCGAGACCGTGCCGGAGACCCTGCGGCAGGCCGGCCGATTGCAGGTGCGCTACCCGCGGGAGCAGATGTACCCCGGGTATCAATCCATGACCATGCCCCAGTACCAGGCGGATTGGTTCTTCGGCCGCGAACAGGAGATGGAGGACATCCGCGCCCGGCTGGACGCCGAGAACGTCGTGGTGCTGACCGGCCGGCCCGGCAGCGGCAAGACCTGGCTGGCCGCCGCGTACGTGCACCGCTTCCGGTCACAATACGATCTGATCGCCTGGATCCCCGGTGAGAACGGCGCGGTGCTGCGCGCCGAGCTGGGCAAGCTGGCCGAGCCGCTCGGCCTGCCGGACTCGCTGCCGCGGGAGACCCTGCACCTGGATGTGGTGCAGGCGCTGCGGACCCTCGGCAAGCGCTACCTGATCATCTACGACAATGTGACGCCGGACCGGTACCGGGCCGCGGGCGAGCGGTTTCCCTTGCCGCGCAAGCCCGCACGCCTGTCCGAGGTGATCCCGTGGGACGGTCCCGGCCATGTGCTGCTGACGTCGAAGGCCCGCGATTGGGACGAGCCGCGGCCGATCACGGTGCCGCGCTTCTCGGAGCAGGAGGGCATCGACTTCCTGCAGCGGCACGTCCGGGCGCTCCCGGATGATCTGGCCAAGGGATTGAGCGCGGCCGTCGACGGCAGCCCGGTGCTGCTGAACGCGCTCGCGCACCGCGGGGCGGGCGGCGCCGACGTCATCGACGAGACCTTCGTGCGCTCGGTGGCCGACAAGCCGTTCCCGGTGCTGGCGGGCGGGTTGTACCGGCAGGCCGCGCTGATCTTCGGCGGCGTGGTGCAACCGCTGATCGGATCCCCGGTGGGCAGTGACGAATGGGCCGCCGGCCGGCTGCTGCAATTGCTCACCGCGTTCCAGGAGGGGCAGCCGATCCCGTTGGCGCTGTTGATCTCCCAGCTACCCGGGACCGAGCGGCGACCGGGACGCCGGCTGCCCGCGCCACTGCGGGACGCGCTGATCACCGAACACCGCCGCCGGAACGTGCTCACCCTCGCGACGCGGGATTCGGTGGCCGACGTCTGCCGCGATCCGTTCACCGATCGCGGCCAGGCGTTGAAGATCCACGCCGTGCCGTGGCACGGTATCCGGGACTATCTGAGCGCGCCCGTCGTCGAGGAGAACCGGCACGTCGTGCACGGCATGCTGTGCGATGCCGACCCGCAGCGCACGGATCTGCCCGCGCTCTGGCAGCGGTACCTGTGGCTGTGGCAGCAGCTCGATTGCTCCGAGGCGCTGACCTGCCGGCAGGTGGCGGATCCGCAGGGCACCTGTGCGCAGCTGCCCGCGCTGATCCAGCACGTGGTGGACGCGCTCGGTGTGCAGGGCGAATTGACCGCCGCCGCGGGGCTCGGCCTGCGGGCCGCGGAAAGCTACTCGGAGCTGCTGGGTCCCGACCACATCGGCGTGGTCCGCATCCGGGTCGTCACCGGAAATGCGCTGTGGCAGCTGGGCCGTTCGGCCGAGGCCCGCGATGTGGCGGCGGCTGCCCGGGCCGGTGTGGAACGGCAGCGCGAGCGGTATCCGGAGGAACACGTGTGGTCCAGCGATCTGCTGGCCGCCTGCATGCGCACGTCCGGGGACTGGGCCGGAGCGGTCGAGGTCAACGAGGAGTCGTTCCGGTGGGCGCGAGATCATCTGGGCGACAGTCATATCGAGACCATTCGCGCCGAGCACAACCTCGCCGTGGCCTACCGGATGGTCGGCCGCTTCGCCGATGCCATGGACGCCGATGTCGCGAACTACGACCGGTTCCGCAACGATCCGCTGCTGGCCTCCGAAGCGGTCCTGAAGTTGCACTGCGTCAACAATGTTGCGCGCAACCACCGCGAGCTGGGTGACGTCGAGGCGTCCGTGGTGCTGCAGGAGCAGGTGCTGCGGGATTTCGTCCAGCTGTTCGAGAATCCGCGGCAGCAGCACATTCTGCGGGCTCGCAAGAACCTCGCCGTGTCCTACCGCAAGTCCGGGCGGTACGCGCAGGCGCTGGAGATGCAGTGCGCGGTGCTGGCCGACCATGTCGAGGTGTACGGGGAGGAGCATCCCGAATCCGTCGCCGCCCGAACGAATGTCGCCAATGACTACCGGATGACCGGGGATCCCGGTGCGGCGCTGCGGTACGCGGCCGAGGCGTACCGGATCTGCCGGGCGGTGCGGCCGGATCATCCGTACACCGCCGCGTGCGCGGTCAACCACGCGGCGGCGCTGCGGACGCTCGGGCGGTACGACGAAGCGCTGCAGGCGGATCTGGAAGGGGTGCGGATCTTCCTGGACCGGCTGGGGCCCGATCATCCGTACACCCTCGCCGCCCAGACCGACGTGGCCTCGGATCTGGCCGGACTGGGACGCACGGCCGAGGCCGCCGAACTCGGGGCAGACACCCTGGCGCGGCTGCGGCGGGCGCGCGGCGGCTGGCATCCCTACACCCTGCAGTGCGCGCTCAACCTCAGCCTGGATTGGCGTGCGCTGGGCCGCATCGAGGCCGCTGACGACCTGGAACAGGACACCCTGGAGGCCTACGCGGCCACCCTCGGCCCCGATCATCCGGAATCGCGGGCGGCCGCCGCCCGGATCCGGGGCACCTGTGACGTGGAGCCGCCGCCCATGTGATCGCGCTCACTGTGAGGAACGCGATTCCCCCGGACGGCGTCGGCCCGCCGGGGGATGGGACACTGGAACGGTTATGACTACCCCCTTGCCCCTCGTTTTCGACGCCCCTCGTCGCGGTATGCCGCCGCGGCATCTCGCCGACCTCGATTCGCAGGAGCGCAAGACGGTGGTCGAGGAGCTCGGCCTGCCGAAGTTCCGCGCCGATCAGATCGCACGGCAGTACTACGGACGGCTGGTCGCCGACCCGGCCCAGATGACCGATCTGCCGGAGGCCATGCGGGCCACCGTCGCCGAGGCGCTGTTCCCGCCGCTGCTCACCGAGGTCCGGCACATCGAATGTGACGAGGGGACCACCCGCAAATCCCTGTGGCGGGCGAACGACGGCACGCTGCTCGAGTCGGTGCTGATGCGCTATCCCGACCGCAACACCCTGTGCATCTCCTCGCAGGCGGGTTGCGGCATGGCGTGCCCCTTCTGCGCCACCGGCCAGGGCGGCCTGAACCGCAACCTGTCCACCGCCGAAATCGTCGACCAGGTCCGCGCCGCCGCGTCCGCCCTGCGCGACGGCGAGGTCGCCGGCGGCCCCGGCCGCCTGTCCAACATCGTGTTCATGGGCATGGGCGAGCCGCTGGCCAACTACAAGCGCGTGGTGAACGCGGTCCGCCGCATCACTTCCCCCTCACCCGAGGGTTTCGGCATCTCCCAGCGCTCGGTCACCGTCTCCACGGTCGGCCTGGCCCCCGCCATCCGCAAGCTCGCCGACGAGAACATGTCGGTGAGACTCGCTGTCTCCCTCCACACTCCGGACGACGAGTTGCGAGACACCTTGGTACCGGTCAACAACCGCTGGCCGGTCGCCGAAGTCCTGGACGCCGCCCGCTATTACGCCGACAAGTCCGGCCGCCGAGTCTCCATCGAATACGCCTTGATCCGCGACATCAACGATCAGGGTTGGCGAGCCGACATGCTGGGCAAGAAACTCCACAAGGCCCTGGGCCCCCTGGTCCACGTCAACCTGATCCCCCTGAACCCGACCCCGGGCAGCAAGTGGGACGCCAGCCCGAAGCCGACCCAGGACGAGTTCGTCCGCCGCGTCCATGCCCAGGGCGTAACCTGCACCGTCCGCGACACCCGCGGCCAGGAAATCGCCGCCGCCTGCGGCCAACTCGCAGCCGAGGGCTGACAGGTCGAAGGGCGCCGCTGCCCCGCTTGGACTGATCAGCGCAGCCTCAGCGGACGTGGCGCGTCGCCGCTGGTCCTCCCTTGTAAGAAGGTGGGCATGGGCGAGCCGCTGGCCAACTACAAGCGCGCGGTGAACGCGGTCCGCCGCATCACCTCTCCTGCCCCCGACGGCCTCGGCATCTCCCCTCGCAATGTGGTGGTCTCGACCGTCGGCCTGGCCCCGGCCATGCGCAAGCTCGCCGACGAGGACCTCTCGGTGACTTTGGCTGTCTCCCCGCACACTCCCGACGACGAACTCCGAGACACCTTGGTGCCGGCCAACAACCGCTGGCCGGTTGCCGAAGTCCTGGATGCCGCACGGTATTACGCGGACAGGGATGCGCGGGGGCAGGAGATCGCAGCGGCGTGCGGCCAGCTTGCCGCCGAGGGATAGCCCCGCTCCAAAGTTTCCGGCGGGACAGTTGGTGGCCGAAGGATGGTCTCGGCGGTGCGGCCGGTTCGTCACACCGAATCCGAGAACGCGTCCGGCGGGACCCGGGCGCCGGCCTCGAGGGTCGTGCCGGTCCAGTGGGCGGTCTCCTGTTCCGCCCACCGGGCCCAGCGGAGCATGAATTCGTTCTGTTCGCGCAGGAAGCGGGCGCTCAACGCGATGACCGGGAGCCGCTCGGGGTAGGGACCGCCGCTCTCCTGGTATTCGGCCATCCGGTCGGCGACGGCTGCCATCCGGAACTCGGCCTCGGCCCTGATCTGGGCGATGTTGGCGCGGAGCTGGTCGAGGTTGCCGTGGTCGGCGAACGCCACCTTGAGCAGCCCTTCGAACTCCAGGACCGGACCGGCTCCCGGCACGTCCAACCACTCCCGCAACGTCTGCCGCCCCGCCTCGGTGATCTCGTACACCGTGCTCTTGCGGCGGCCGGTGAACTCGGCGCGGCTCACCGCAAGGCCGTGCTCCACCAGCTTCTTGGGTTCCTCGTAGAGGACGCTGCCCGCGCGTGGCCACATGGCGCGCAGGCTCCGGTCCATCTGCTGTTTGAGCTCGTAGGTTGTCCACGGACGGACGGCCAGCAGGGACAGGATCGCATACGACGTGGTAGTCAGCGTCATACCTTGTCACGATACTCCGTTCCGGAGTATTCTAATGCTCCGTTTCGGAGTATTGGAGTGAGTCTTGTCCCCTCAGATCACCGGTATTTCCCACCTGTCGCTGTCGGTCCGTGACCGCGACGCCAGCGTCGCCTGGTACGGCGACCTCCTCGGATTCCAGCCGCTCACCACGCTCGACTGCGACGACTTCCTGGAGACCATCTGCATGGACTCCAATGGCACCATTCTCGCGTTCCAGCAGCATCTCGCGGGCGGCTCGGGCTTCGACCCCAGCCGGAGCGGGCTCGATCACCTGGCCTTCGGGGTGAACAGCTCGGCTGCGCTGGAGGAGTGGTCCACCTTCCTGGACGAACGCGGCGTCACCTGGTCACCGGTGGCCGACACTCCGTTCGGCAAGGTTCTGTGCTTCCGCGACCCCGACGGCCTGCAGCTCGAGCTGTTTGCGGTGGCTGGGACCTGACCTTTCGTAAGCTGTCGAGCAACACCGGGGAGCAAGTGGGATGGCCGCCGAGGGGTGGCAATCAAGGCTTGTGAGATCGCGGCGGGCAAGACATGCCGGACCGGCAATTGGTCGATCGTGCGCCCGGGTGGGTGGTAGATCGCCCGGGTCTCGGCAGTGGAATCGCCGCGCGCTCGGCGGCACTGTCCGTCCTGCCAGGAAGGGACCCCGAGAGACAACAGGCATAGTGGCAGCCCTGCACGGGTATTCCGCCTGCTGTCTCTGCGGGGGCGCGTTGCCCGGTTCGAGGCGGCTGTTCGAGTGCTATTGGTCGGCTCGTCGTGTTGGCAGGGTCAACGGCGCCGCCGAGGTGACAGTGTATGTGCCGGTAGGTGTTTCGAGAGTGATCGGATCACCGGCGGTCACTTCGACAGTGGAGATTTCGGGTTGGATCCGCAGGGTGAGGGTGCTGCCTCGGATGGAGAGGTTCCTGATGGTGAGACCGTCCGGGAATCCGCTGGGCAGCATGGGGTCCAGGCGAGGGCCGGTGTCGGTCCAGCGTAATCCGGAGGGGGCGTACAGCATTGCTTGCAGGAATCCCGCTGCGCCGGTGACGAAGATCCACGCGGGTTGTCCGATGGTGTTGGCGCCGGAGCGGTCCCCGCGCGCCTCGGATTGGAAATGGTAGGGATCGCGGACATACGGCTGGACAGACCGGTCGAGGAATTCCTGAGTGCGGCCCGGATCATATTGTGCGGCGATGATGGCTCCGATGCTGTTGCTCATGTTCGGGCCGTCGGGATCGGTGCGGTCGAAGTAGTAGCGGTAGGTATCGACCGCCGAGTATCCCGGTGCGGTGTAGGAGAACGGGTAGCTCAGCAGCACGGTGTCGGCTTGTTTGATCTGTGTGCCTTGATATCCGAGGTATTCCGCAGGAACGCCGGGAGCGATGTCGGGAGGCATGGCCATGTTCGCGGCGATGTCGGCCCAGCGCGGGTCCACGGGAAGCCCGGACAGTTGTGCGGCAGCAGCGGCAGTACGCATGGTGTTGACCACACCGGCGTTCGTAACGGCATTGTCGATGGAGACGGCGGCATACTCGTCGGGCCCACCGACTGGTGCGTAATGGTAGTGACCGTCGAGCAGTTTCGGGCCGACGCGCACGGTGAGGTAGTCGGCGATCGCGGTGATCACCGGCGCGCCACCGGTGCACAGCCATGCCAGATCCGCGGTGGCCAGGTAGTACTGCCATTGGGCGAGCACGATGTCGTTGGCCAGATGTTCTTCGCTCAGCCCGCACACCACCGGGCTCCCGCAGCGCTGTGCGGGACCATCGTTCCACGGATACACCGCACCGGGCAGCCCGTAGGCGTGTGCGTTGGCGCGGGCCTGCGGTAGCGCGGCGACCCGGAAGTCGACAATGGTGCGCGCCAACGCCGGGTAGAGGGCAAGCAGCATGGGAAAGACGAAGGTGTCGGCGTCCCAGAAAGTCATGCCCGCGTAATCGGTGGAGGACAGGCCCGCCGGTTGCACCGACCAGTGTTCGCCTTCGCGCACGCTGGACAACACCGAGTACAGCGCGGCCCGGAGCCAGAGGCGGTAATCCTCGCGTCCGGGAACCTCGATCGCGGGCTGCCACAGGGTGTTCCATGCGGCGACATGATCAGTGTGCTCGGCCGCGTAGCCGCGTTCGAGGCCGCGCTGGGATGCCGCGGTGGCGATCGCCCGAGGGTCGGGGCCGTCGTCGGAGGAGGCGATGCCGACGTACTTGGTGAAGGTGTAGGGGTGACCGGCGGTCATCGAGGCGGTGAACCCCAGTCCGGCGGTGTTGGCCGCCGCCGGGATCGAGGTGGCAATCAGGTTGTCGGGGGTGTCGATAGTGGAGACCAGATAGGCTGTGCTGTCGGTGTTTTCGGCGCGCACGCCGACGGTGCTCTGTTTGCTCGCTGCGTCGCTCGAGGCCGTGACCGGGGTGACTCGGCGGGCTGCGGCGCCGTCGATGAGATCGGTGATGTCGAGCTGCCCGGAGTAGCGCGGGGTGACGGTGAGCTTTTGAATCGCGAGGTTCGGTTCGGACCGGGAGATGAAGGTCTCGAACTCCAGATCCACGTGGTGCTCGGGGCTCGGCGACCAGGTCGCCTTGGTGGTGGCGGTCGCGTCGCGGTAGTTCAGACGCTGACTATAGGTGCCGACCGTCGCCGGATCGACATCTGCTTGATAGGTATTCCCGTCCGCGGCCACGGTCAGCCCCGACCACGCCGGCAGCGCCGCCAATGCCTGGGTGGATTGCAAGGAGGCGGCATCCGCGTAGAACCCGGCCAGATAGGTGCCCGTGTAGCGTGGCTCCTGCAATGGATACGAGGTGACGACTCCCGCGCCGTAGCCTTGGTACCCGGCTCCGCTGGGTGGGATCATCGCACCGATGCGGCCGTTGCCCAGAAACGGCGCCGCACGGAAATCGTTCGGAGAGAATACCTCCGCCATCGCCGACCACCCCTCGGAACCATCGGCCGTTTCGGCGCACGCTCGGCCGGAGAGCATCGTCGAGGCGAGTGCCGCACACATGAGCGTGGCTGTCGCGGCCCGGCCCATCCGCATCCGCCTCCGTCGGGCCGAGGCAGACCGAGCCGTCGGCACTGTCTTCACGCTCACGGCCATGAACCATCCTTGTCTCGGGATTGTTTCGCGAACCTTGTGTCCAGCGGGAGTGCCGAAACCTTGCAATTCCCGAAAGGACCAGCGACGCGACCACCATACCCAGCGGTCGGCCGGTAGCAGCGCTGCGGCGCGCCATCCCGCGTCCGCATGGAAGCGACGGTTCGGTCCGCTGCGACTGTGCCACCGGATAGTGTTGTCGCAGATCTGATTTACCCACGTCAAGCCGATCGCCGGCACGGGCAGCTGCCAGGCGACCCACGTCGGATACTGCGTGTCGGGACGGATGCGCATCCGGATGGACGACGGCACCGAACGCGAGATCGGCGCGGGCGATTTCATGATCTGCCCACCCGGACACGACGCCTGGACCGTCGGTGACGAACCATGCGTCCTCGTCGACTGGGCGGCAGCCGCCGACTACGCGCGTCGCCACTGATCCGCACAACCGCCCCCGCTCGGCAGCTCCCGGCGGGGGCGGAATCGTGTCATGGCCGTGGAGCTCTGCGCACTCCGTGACCGTCATCGGAACGGGGAAAGGGGATTTGGGGAGTGTGGGGCCGGAAGGTACGCCACGCTGTTCGGGCCCCGACTCCGCGGACTTCTTCCGGGCGCGCTGAACCACCGAGGGGTGCGAAGTCGCCGAACCGCCGCGGTGCCGCATGGACTGTCCCCAGCATGGACGACCATGACAACGAAGCGGAATCGAAATGCCTCGGCGGCAACGCCCTTGAAGCGCGCGGCCGCGGCCGCGCGGTTGAACATCGCGGTCGGGGACCTGCCGGAACTGGGTTGCGGCTGGACCGTCGGGGAGGTGCTGCGGCTGCGGCGGGAACGGCCCGACTGGCTGACCGATGCGCGGCGCAGATTCACGCGGGCGGAGATCGGCGCGCGGTGGCGGTGATCGGCTTATGCTCGGGGTGACTGGCTCGTTCTCGTATCGGGGTCGCTGTGCCGCATGCCGATCCGTTTTCCACGCGCCGCGAAGAGACTCTCGGGTTCGCGGCGGAACTGGCGGCTGCCGGGTTCGGGGAGCCGGTCGAGGTGGGGCGCGGGGGATTCGGCGTGGTGTACCGCTGTTTTCAGCACGCGCTGGGGCGAACCGTGGCCATCAAGGTACTGACCGCGGACCTGGAATCCGAGAGCCTGGAACGGTTTGTGCGCGAGCAGCTCGCCATGGGGAAGCTCTCGGGGCATCCGAACATCGTGACGGTGTTCGAGGTCGGGTCCACCGACACCGGGCGGCCGTACATCGTGATGCCGTTCCACGCGCACGGGTCGCTCGATACCCGGATACAGCAGGGCGGTCCGGTCGAATGGCCGGAGGTGCTGCATCTCGGGGTGCGGCTGTCGGGGGCGTTGGAGACGGCGCATCGGCGGGGACTGCTGCACCGGGATGTGAAGCCCGGGAACATCCTGCTCACCGAGTACGGGGAGCCGCAGCTCGCCGATTTCGGAATCGCGCGGCTGACAGGCGGATTCGAGACGGCGGCGGGCACGATCACCGGGTCGCCCGCCTACACCGCGCCGGAGGTGCTGCAGGGGCAGGCCCCGGATGTGACCGCCGACGTCTACAGCCTGGCGGCGACCCTGTTCTGCGCGGCCACCGGGCACGCGGTGTTCGAACGGCGCAGCGGGGAACAGCTGGTCGCACAGTTCGTGCGGATCACCAGGCATCCGATGCCGGACCTGACCGGGGAGGGCTTGCCCGCCGACCTCACCGGGGCGATCGAGGCGGCCATGTCGCGCGAGCGCTCCCAACGCCCCGGCTCCGCCGCCGAATTCGGTGCGGCGCTGCGGGATATCCAGCAACGGCACGGGCTGCCACCCGACGACATACCGATTCCGGCGCCCGCCGCGGAACCGCCACCGCCGACGGACCGGGCCCGGACCGTCGGCCGCACTACCCCGCCCCAGGCCGGGCGCCGGCGCTCCCGCATCACCACTGCCACGCCGCCGGTCCCGGCCACCCGGCTGCGCCCGCCCACCCTCACCCGGGTCCTGGTGGACCGCCCGCGCCTGCTCGACGCGCTGCGCTCGGGCAGCGACCGCCGGCTCGCGGTCGTCCACGGCCCCACCGGTTTCGGCAAGACCACCCTCGCCGCGCAATGGTGTGCGGCGGTCACCGCCGCTGGGGGATCGGTGGCCTGGCTGACCGTCGACAACGACGACGACAATGTGGTGTGGTTCCTCTCCCACCTGATCGAGGCGGTGCGCGCGGTCCGGCCCGCCCTGGCGCGCGAACTGGGCGAACTCCTCGAGGAACACGGCGACGAGGCCGGGCGCTTCGTCCTGACCTCGCTCATCAACGACATCGACCAGCGCGGTGAGCCGCTGACCGTGGTCATCGACGACTGGCATCGCGTGAGCGACCCGAATACCCAGGCCGCGCTGCGCTTCCTGATCGAGAGCTGCAGTCCGGTGCTGCGCATGCTGGTGACCAGCCGCCACCAGACCGGCCTGCCCATGAGCTCCATGCGCGCCCGCGACGAACTGGTGGAAATCGACACCGCCGCACTGCGATTCACCGCCGGTGAGGCCTATGCCCTGCTGGTCGAGCTGGGCGGGCTGGAGCTGGACCGCGACGACGTGGCGGACCTCACCGAATCCACCGGCGGCTGGGTCGCGGCACTGCAACTGGCGGCGCTGTCGCTGCGCGGCAGTGACGATCCCGGGCAGCTGATCGGGCAGCTCACCGGACGTCATCACGCCATCGGCGAATTCCTCGCCGAGAACGTGCTGGAGGCCCTGGAACCCGGTGTACTCGACTTCATGGTGGCGACCTCGGTCACCGAACGCACCTGCGGCGAGCTGGCCGCCGCGCTCACCGGCGTGCCCGACGGGCAGGCCCTGCTGGAACGGATCGAGCAGCAGGACCTGTTCCTGCGCCGGGTCGACGGCGGCCCGTGGTTCCGCTACCACCAGCTGTTCCAGGACTTCCTGCGGCAGCGGCTCGAACACGGTCGGCCGGCGGAGATCGACCGCCTGCATCGCGCGGCCTCGGAGTGGTTCGCCGGGCGCCGGCACGTGAGCGAGGCGGTCGACCACGCCCTGCTGGCCGGTGACGAGCAGCGTGCGGTCGAAATCGTGGAGCGCGACGGCATGTCGCTGCTCGAATACGGCCAGATGGCCAGCCTCATCGGCCTGGTGAACAAGCTGCCGCCGGCCGTCATCGAATCCCATCCGCGGCTGCAACTGGATCTGGCGTGGGCGAACATCCTGCTGCACCGGGCCGGTCCGGCCGAACGCGCGCTGTCCCTGGCGGAGCAGACGCTCGAGCGCGGCGGTCTCGACCCGCGGACCACGACCCGGCTGCGCGCCGAAGCGGGTGTGGTGCACGCGGTGGTGACGGTCCGCGCGGATGTGCTGACCGGCGTGGAGGATTGGCTCGCACCGTGTTTCGCGATGGCCGACGAGCTCTCACCGTATGTGGTGGCCATCGGCGCCAACTGCGCGAGTTTGGCCGCGGGTTACCGCTACGACTTCGAGGAGGCGATCCGCATCCAGGAGTGGTCGGCTCCGTACATGCGCCGGAACAAGGGCTATTACAACAATGTTCACGGCCTGTGCTTTCTGGGCCTGGCCGCCAGTCTGCAACTCGACATCCCACGTGCCGAGGAGTACTTCCGCAGCGCCCTGAAGATCGCCAAGCAATCCGGTGGCAGCCACTCCTACGGGGCTCGCCTGGCCGGATCGCTGCTCGGTGAACTGCTCTACGAGCGTGGCGAGGTCGCCGAGGCGGAGCGCCTGCTCGACGAGGGTTACAAACTCGGCGCCGACGCCGGTGTCGTCGACTTCAAACTGGCCCGCTATGTGGTCGGCGCCCGGGTGAAGGCGCTGCGCGGCGACCGCGCCGCCGCCATCCGCCGCCTGAACGAGGGTGCGCGCGTGGCCGATTCGATGTCGCTGCCCCGTCTGCGCGCCGAGGTCGAGAACGAGCGGCTGCGCCTGGGCCTGCCGCCGCACCCCGACTTCGGCCCGCTCGCGGTGGTCGACCACGCCCACCGCCGCACCCCGATCGACCCCATCGACGAATTCACTGTCCTGTACGAGGAATTCACCGCCATCCGCCTGCTGCTGGCCGAATCCGCCACCGAATCCCGGGAACTGGCCCGCACCTGGGCCCAGGAATGGGTCGACGAGCTCGAAGCCGTCCGCCGCCCCCGCGAACTCCTGAAGGCCCGCCGTCTGCTGGTCGCCTGCCTGGCCGCCACCGGCCGCACCGACGCCGCCAAGACCCTGCTCGCCACCGTCACCGCCCAGTGCGCCGAACACGGCTCGGTCCGCTACATCCTCGACGGCGGCCCGCACGTCGTCGCCACCCTCGCCGCCCTCGCCGCGGACCAGGCCGCCGGCCGCTGGCGCCCCGACTGGCCCGAGGTCCCACCCGCCTTCCTCCGCGCCCTGACGGAAGCCGATGCCGCCCAGACGATCTAGAGTGAACCCGCCGGATGCGGAGCTAGGCAGGGATTTACGGGTGTGACTGAACCTCTACACGAGGCGCACGAGCGGGCCAGTTGGGCCGAGTTGTTCTTCGATCTGGTGCTGGTGTTCGCGGTGACGCAGGCCGCGCACGTGGCGGTGGCGGGGCAGAGCTGGGGCGCGGTCGGGCAGACGGTGCTGCTGCTGGGCATCATGTGGTGGTCGTGGGTGGGGACCACGCTGGCCGTGCACGGGGTGGAGGATTCCAACCAGCAGCGGATATTCCTGTTCGCCTGCGGATTGTGCATGTTCGTCATCGCGATCACCGCGCCACACGCGTTCACCGGGCACGCGCAACCGCTGCTGCTGGCCGGCGCGCACCTGGCACTGCGGCTGCTGCTGTGGGGCGAGATGCAGCACAAGCGGGCGTTCTCGTCGGCGGGGACCTTCGGGAACTGGCTCAATCCGTTCACGGTGACCCTGGCGGCGGCGGTGCTCCTGGTGGCGGCCGCACTCGCGCCCGCGGGCGGAATGCGCAACGGGCTCTGGATCATCGCGGTGGCACTGGCCTTCGGCGGTCCGGCGCTGCTGGCGCGCCGCCTGGAGAAGGTCCAGTTCGGTGCGACCCATCTGCCCGAACGCTTCGCCACCTTCGTCATCATCGCGCTCGGCGAGACTGTCGCCTCGGTGGGTTCCCAAGCGGCGGACGCACATCTGGGCGTGGTGGCCTGGATCGCGGTGGTGCTGATCTTCGTGCTCGGCTGCGGTCTGTGGTGGCTATACTTCGCCTACGGCTTCGCCGCGGTCGAGCATTCGCTGCGCACCAACCAGGTGCGCGGCACGGTCGTGCGGGATGTGCTCAGCTACGGGCACCTGCTGCTGGTGATCGGCCTGGTGCTGGTGGCGGTGGGCGCGCGCACCATGGTCGAGCATCCGACCGCGGTGGCGCACAGCGTGACCGGATATCTGCTGCCGCTGGGCGCCACCCTGTACGTGACCACCTTCCTGTTCACCCGCTGGCGCATGTTCGGCGCGGCCACCCTCGGCCGGTTCGTCACCGCGCTGGCGCTGGCGGTCCTGACCGCCGCCGCGCCGCTGCTACCGCAGATCGCGACGCTGGCCGCGACGACCGCGATCCTGGCCGGCCTCAACGCCTTCGAGTACTGGCTGGTGTCGACGGGACGGCCGCTGCTGCTCATGCGCCGCCCCCGGGTGAGCTAGCCGACCGGCACGATGGTGGCGTCGATGGTGTGGATGAGACCGTCACTGATCGCGAAGGTTTCGGTGATGTCCACCGTCACCAGCCGCACCCGCGCGACGCCGGAATCCAGCAGATACCGCGCCGTCACCACACCGTCCGCCTCGGTCAGGCGCAGGTTGTAGAAGCGCTGCACGAGCGAATACTGCGGCCCGTGCTCGAGGTCGTAGGTGAGCTGCGGCCCCGAGAAGCCGGTCTGCAGGCCCGCTTCGACCCGGGTCGCATCCGGCGCGAACGGCACCGCCGACGCGTCGTGGCTGACCAGCGCGTCGAGATAGGCGAGCGCGATGGCGGTGTCGCGGGTGTACATGGGTGCCGCGCCCGCGCTTCCGGAGGCGATACCGAGCGCGGCCGCCGCGCTCGCCGTCAACACTGCAACATGTCTCATTTTCATCCGCTGATGGTGGCTCGAGAGGCGGTGCCGCGCAAGCGTTTCCAGCGCTCGCCCAGGCGCGGCCGGACGGGTTCCGCGCCGAGCCAGTCGGCGATATCGCTGATCACCGCCGGATCGACATGGTGCGGTCGCAGGTAGCCGCTGGGTGTGGATGGTCCGGTACCGGAGCAGAGCATGTGGTCGACCGTGGGGTGGACACGAATGGTGACGTCGGGTCGCCCGGCCAGCCCGGCCTCCCACAGCGCCAGGTCCTCGTCGGCGGTGACCTGATAGTCGCGGCCACCCTGGATGAGCAGGATGGGTCTGTCCAAGGCGGCGGCGGTGGCGACCTGGTCGTAGTCCCGCAGGTCCAGCCAATACGATGCGGGCCAGTTGAACAACAGCTCCGCGGCCGGGGTTTCGGTTGACAGCGTGGGACTTTCGGTCCGAGCCGCCCGGGCACGCATGCTCTCCAGCAACTCGCCGATGTCCTGCTCGGGCTCGACCGTCGCGATGTGCCGCAGCGCGCGCAGGATCGACCGCGGCAGTGGCACGGTATCCCCGGCCAGCACCGCCACCCCGGCAATGCCCTGGTCGGCGGCCGCGATGCGCGGCGCGGCCTTGCCGCCGCCGCTGTGCCCGGCCACGAAGATCCGGGCCGAGTCGACCCCGGGCTCCCGGCGCAGCACCTCGACCGCCGCCAGGGCATGCGGCAGGTACTCCTCGACCATGGTGAACCCCGCCGCACTCTCGAATTCGCTGTGCGCGTGGGTCAATTTGTCGAAGCGCAGCACGGCGACACCGCGACTGGCGAGTCCCCACGCCAGGTCCTTGAACGGTTTGTTGGGTCCGGTGGTGAGGTCCCGGTCGGCAGGCCCGGAGGCCACCAGCACCACGGCGGGCCCGGTTCCGCTCCCGACCGGCAGGGTCAGCGTGGCGGATACCGCGGTAGCGCCCGCACCGAGGGTGACGTCCCGTTCGCGGAATCGGCGCGGTGCCGCGTAATCCGGTGGCGTCCAGCCGGATTCGGCCGGTGCGGCGAGCCGGAGCCCGTGCAGCCGGCCCGCCGCGTCCACCGCCAGGTGTACCGCGAGCGCACCCCGCTCGCAGGTGACCGGCACCTGCACCGACGTCAGCCCGTCGGCAGCGGGCCGGGTGACCGCGGCGCCGAGCGACCGGACCGCGCCGATCCTGGCGGTCTCACCGGTCCACCCGGCCCGGACGGTCTCCGCGGACACCACGGCCGCCAGTCGCGGCGCGAACAGCTCCGCCAGCTCGTCGAATCGTTCGTTCCGCAGCAGGTCGGCCACGGTGGCGGCCACGGTCTCGGGATCGATGTCAACGGTCATGTCCCCGAACCTCTCTCAATCAGTGCAACCATTCTTATGATTGAGAAAGGTAGCAGGCTATGAGAAGGTTGGGAAGTGGAGACCTTCGAGCTGCTGGCGCATCCGGCGCGGCTGCGTATCGTGCACGCCCTGCGCGGCGACCGCACCCTGACCACCGGCGACCTCTGCGCCCGCCTGCCGGACACCTCGAAAGCGACCGTGTACCGCCATGTCGACGCCCTCACCGCCGCCGGCATTCTCGAGGTCGCGGAGGAGCGGCGGGTGCGCGGCGCGGTCGAGCGTCGCTACCGGCTGCGTCAGGAGAACGCGGCCATCAACGCCGAGGCCGCCGCCGCACTGCCCGCCGACGGCTACCGTCCGGTCTTCGCCCTCGCGATGGCCGTGCTCGTCGCCGAATTCAATGCCTACCTCGACGGCGAGAACGCGGATCCGGCAGCCGATCTCGTCGGCTTCCGCCAGCACGCGCTCTGGCTGAGCCGTGACGAACTCGAGCAGCTGATCGCGGAGCTGCGCGCGGCGATCCTGCCGCGCCTGGCCAACCAGCCCGGCTCCGGGCGCGACCAATACCTGTTGAGCCCCATCCTTTTTCCGATCGAACAGGCGCCCGCCGACCCGGCCGGCTGAATCAGCCTCCGACCTCGCCGAGCCGGCGGCGCAGGTAGGCGCGCTCGGCCTCGTTCGCGGTGAGATCGAGCACGGCCCGTTATTCGCGGGCCGCGATGAGGCGGCTGCCGGAACGCCTCGCCGACCTCATCGCACGCGGTGAACCCGGCGCGGCCGTGGAACTGATGCAGCTCGGGGGCATCGGCCTGCCGCCGGACGTGGTCGAGCAGGTGAATCACTCACCGGTCTGGCCGCACCTGGAAGCCATCGCCCAGACGGTGGTCTACGACGCCGCCATCTGCCGCCCGCCCAACCTGCCGACCCCCGCCATGGCCCGCCTCGACCTCGCGACCCTCGTGATCAGCAGCCCCGAATCCTGGCCCGGCGTCCGCTCCGCTGCCCGGGCGCTGCCCGCCGAACTCGCCCGCGCCCGCTATGTGGAGGTGCCGGGCGGCGCGGATCACGGCATCCCCGCCGAGGCCACCGCGAAGGTTCTCGACGCCTTCCTTGCGGAGGATCCGGCGAGCCGAGTGCGCTGACTCGCGCCGGCCATGGCCGGTCACCGGCCTGTCCGAGTGCTCACACCGTGCTGCTATTGCAGTTATTACGCAATAACTTGGAGGGGTGGCTTCCGAAGAGCAGACCGAACTCGACTACCGATTCACCCTCGCGAACGAACGCACCTTCCTGGCCTGGATCCGCACCGCGCTGGGCCTGCTCGCGGGCGGCGTCGCCGTCCACACGCTGGTCGAAGGCTTCCGCATCCACGGCGTACGCGCGGCCATCGCCATGTCGGCCATCGTGCTGGCGGTGGTGCTCGCGGTCGGGGCGTACGCGCAGTGGCGAAAGGTGGAACGGGCCATGCGGGCGGGCGAACGGCTGCCGGGCAATGCGCTGATCCCGGTACTCGCGGCCGGTGTCGCGCTGATCTCCGCGATCGCCGTGGTCGGCGTGCTCAGCCTGTGAGTACGCCGGCGATCGCCCGCGATCCCGGATTGGCGACCGAGCGCACCGCGCTGGCCTGGCGGCGCACCGCCATCTCCGCCATCGCCAATGCCGCACTGTTCACGAAGGTGGCCGCCGAGGGCGGGATCGACTGGCAGCCGACCGGTCTGCTGCCGCTGAGCGCGGCCGTGGTCATGATGCTGGTGGCGGCAATCGCCATGGCGCGCAGCCGAAGTCTGCACCGCGGCGCGCATCGCGGCACCGGGCCGCTGCTGCTCCTGGTGTCCGCGGGTGTGGCGGCGGTGGGGCTCGCCGCGATGGCGATGGTCCTCGCGCACTGGGCCTGACGGGATTCCGCCCGCCGGATGGTATCCAGCATGCTCACCGGCCCGGAGTGTGCGAATCGCAGGTGGGGGGACGCGGCCGCAGACCTCCCGGATCGATAGCGTGATGATTGCTAATCTGGCGCCATGAGTGCTGGTCAGCGGCTGGACGGATCTCGGTCCACCGGATCCCGATGAGGGTCCGGGGCGGCCGCGACGCCATCGAGGCGGGCACCGCGTTCCTGGCGGCGCTCGTCGCCGGGCTGTCGCTCATGGTGCCCATCGACTTCGCGTGGACCTCCCGCAGTTCGGCGCTGCACCTGGAACTGCTGGTCTTCAGCATGCCGCAGGCGATTGCGGCGGGGGCGCTGGTCGCGATCGTGATCGCGGTAATGTCCACCGCGCTGGGCGGGCAGAGCCTGCGCTGGGGTGTGGCGCTGGGCGGGGCGGCGCTGCTGTTCGTCGTCCACCTGCTGGGACGACACGCCGTGCTCGGCACCTCGCTGGCCACGCTGAACTTCCTGGATTCCATTGCCGGCGGGCTCATTCTCGGCGGTTCGGGAGCCGGGGTGCTGTCCCGCTCCCGCGTCGAATCCCGGTACACCTGGGCGACGCCGGCGTGGCTGCTGGGCGCGATCGGCGGCGTGGTCGCCCATGACCTCATCCCGCAAGCCCAGGCCAAGCTCGCCGATCCGCATTTCCCACAGAACTGGCCCGCCATCGACGCGCCCCCGCTGTGGCTGATCGCGCTGGCCCTGCTCGTCATCGGACTCCGGTTCCTGCGCGAGCCGGGCGGGCATCCAGCGGAAACGCCTACGGTCCAGCTGCCCATCGTCCCGATCATCGCGGGCGCGTTCATGATCGGCGTCAGCCTGGTCGGGTGTGGGGTGCTGGCCCGCCACGGCGACAGCCCGCTCGCAATCGCGGTGACGGCCGCGGCCACGGCGGTGGGGGCCCTGCTCACCGCGTTCATGCTGCCCAGGCGGGACGGCGTCCAGGTGCTGCTCGCGGTGGCGCTCGTCGGGACGGGCAGCGCTGTCCTCGTGGCAGGCCTTCCGGGATGGTCGATCCCGGGCCTCGTGGTGCTGGTCGCCGGCGGGCTGGTCGCGGGGATCCGCTGGCCCGGTGTGCGGGTCGCCGCGGTCGGCATCATCGGCCTGTCCGGCTACGCGGTGCTGACTGTCGCGGCCGGGCATCCCGTCGCCCTCACCATGCTCGGACACGCGCTGCTCGCCCTGCTGACCGGCTACTGCTTCGGCGCAGTCACCCCGCGCTACGCCTCTACCCGGGTGCTGGGCATCGCCCTGATCTACGTGCCCACACCGGTGCTCGCGCTGCGCGACTACACCCGGCGCGGGCACTGCCTGCTGATCGACCCTGGAAAGCCGTGCACCATAGCCGATTTCACCTCGTTCGCACCCGGCTGGGCGGCCCTCGCGATCGCGGCGGGCTGTGCGCTGGGCCTGTGGGCGCTGCTGCGGCGGCGTCCCGAACAGGCTCGGGTGGCGGCGTCCGCGAGCTGAGCGTCCCGAGCACCCGGGTCGAGCGGCCTGGGTACCGTGGCGGACATGAATTCGCTGCTGCACCGGATATTGGATATCGCGCCGATCTGGGTGTACCTGGTCGTCACCCTGCTGGTGTTCGCCGAGGACGCGATCTTCGTCGGCTTCGTGATCCCCGGTGAGACGGCGGCGGTGCTCGGCGGTGTGGCCGCCAGCCAGGGACATGTGCTGCTGTGGCTGATGATCCTGCTGGTGGTGGCCGCCGCCATCCTCGGCGACAGCGTCGGCTACGAGGTCGGCAAGCACGTGGGCCCGCGGCTGCTGCAGGCCTCGATGCTGGATCGGCATCGCGGCCGCCTCGACCGCGCCCAGGACTATCTGGCCCGGCGCGGCGGCTGGGCGGTGTTCCTCGGCCGGTTCACCGCGTTCTTCCGGGCCATGATGCCCGCGCTGGCGGGCACCTCGCGCATGCCCTACCGGCGCTTCCTGCTGTTCAATGCCGCCGGCGGAATCGTCTGGGGCACCACGTTCGTGGTGCTCGGCTTCGTGGCCGGGCAGTCCTACGAGGCGGTGGCCAAGACGGTCGGCCGGGACCTGGCCATCGGTGTCGTCGCCATCATCGTGCTCGCGCTGATCGGGTGGAAGTTGCGCGAACGTCGCCGCGAGCGGGCCTTCGAGACCGAGTACGAGGCGACCCACCAGGGACTGATGACGCCCGAAACCGATTGAGCCCAATCGGTTTCGGGCGTCACCCGGCTCAGACCGCGGCCAGTTCGCGCTGCGGCTCCGGCTCGCTGTCCTCCTGCGGCCCTTCGATATTCAGCGTCGGCAGCACCCGATCCAGGCGGCGGGGCAGCCACCACGCCCGGCGGCCGAGCAGGGCCAGCACCGCGGGGACCAGCGTCAGCCGGACCGCGAACGCGTCCACCAGCACACCCACCGCCAGGGCGAAGGCGATCGGCTTGATCATGGCGTCGTCGGTGGGGACGAAGGAGGCGAAGACCGCCACCATGATCGTCGCCGCGGCCGTCACCACCCGGGCGTTGTGGCGGGTGCCCTCGATGATCGACGCCCCGGCGTCGCGGCGGTGCAGCCACTGTTCGCGAATCCCGGACACCAGGAACACCTGGTAGTCCATGGCCAGCCCGAACAGCACGCCCACCAGGATGATCGGCAGGAAGCTCACCACCGGCCCGACCTTCGAGACGCCGAACAGGTCCGCGGCCCAACCCCATTGGAAGACCGCGACCGTGGTGCCCAGCGCCGCCGCGACCGACAGCAGGAAGGTGACTGCCGCCTTCATCGGTACCGCGATCGACCGGAACACCAGGACCAGCAGCACCAGGCTCAGGCCGACCACGATGCCCAGGAACGGCACCAGGGACGCGGAAAGCCGTTGCGAGACATCGATGGTGACCGCGGTATCGCCGGTGACGGCCACCTCGGCCCCGGGGACCGCGCCGGGCGCCCGATCGCGGATGGCGTGGACCAGATCGGTGGTCTGCCGCGACTCCGGCGCGCTGGCCGGAATCACCATGATCAGCGACTGGCCTGCCCGCTGGGTCGGCTGCGGCGGTGCGACATACGTGACGTCGGGCAGTCCGCGCACCGTGTCGGCGACCGTCGCGGCAGCGCGGGTGTCGCCGTTCGGCGCGTCCACGACCACCACCAGCGGGCCGTTGAAGCCGGGACCGAACTTCTCGGCAATGGTGTCGTAGGCCTGCCGCTGACCCGTCGCCGCGGCGGCGGAACCATTGTCGGGCAGAGCCATTCGCAGCGAGGCGGCGGGCAGGGCCAGCAGGATCAGCGCCCCGGCCACGGCCACCACGGTAACGAGCGGCCGCGCGGTGACCAGCCGTGCCCAGCGCGCGCCCATGCTGTCGGCTCCGGTGGCGGTGGCCCGCCGGTGGGCGCGCGAGCCCGCCCGCGGCGTCAGCCGGGCGCCGGCGAATCCGGCCAGCGCGGGCAGCAGTGTGAGCGCCACCGCCACCGCGATCAGCACCGCGCCGGAGGCGGCCAGCCCCATGACGGTCAGGAACGGAATGCCGATCACGCTCAGCGCGGCCAGCGCGATGACCACCGTCGTACCCGCGAAAACGACTGCGCTGCCGGCGGTCTCATTGGCCCGCCGCGCCGATTCCCGGGGCGTCAGCCCGGCGGCCAGCTGGGACCGGTGCCGGGACAGGATGAACAGCGCGTAGTCGATCCCGACCGCCAGGCCCAGCATGAGCGCCAGCGTCAGCGCGGTCGACGACACCGGCACCGCCGCGCTCAGGGCGGACAGCCCGCCCACCGTGACCGCGATGCCGAAAACCGCTGACAGGATCGGCATTCCGGCCGCCATCAGCGAACCGAACGTGATCAGCAGGACCAGCACCGCCACCCCGAGTCCGAGGATCTCGGTGACGCCCGGCTGCATTTGCCCGGCCCCGTACGCGGAGCCGCCGACCGACACGTCCAGCCCGGCCTCGCGCGCGGTCTCGCCCGACCGTTCGACCGCGTCCCGGGCGGCGCTGGTCACCTTGGACCGGTCGCCGTCGAAGTGCACGACACCGATCGCGGTGCGCTGGTCCGGCGAGACGGCTCCCCCCTGCTGGGGCGTGGTCACCCCGATCGCTCCCGGCGCGGTTCCGGCGACCTCGAGGGTGTGCTGGATCGCCGTGCGATAGGGCGCCTCGGTGATGAGGTGTCCCTCGGGCGCGGTGAAGACCAGTTGCGCGTTGGCTCCCGCCGCGTCGGGCGCGGTCTCGGACAGGGTGTCCAGCGTCCGCTGGGACTCGGCCCCGGGCACGGTGAAGCGGTCGTCGAGGCGGCCGCCCGCGAGCGCGGCACCGCCGACGACGGCGATCAGCAGGATGGCCCAGATCGAGACGACCAGGCCACGGCGCCGGAAGGCGAAGTCGCCGATCCGGCCCAGTAAAGCGCTCATCGGTGATTCCTCTCGGAGGCGTGCGAGTTGATGTTGACGGGCGTGAACTTTATGGGTGTTAACTTGCCTCGTGATCTGTACAGGTGTCAACATCAATGTCGTGGACATCACCGACGATGTGGCGAAGAAGCCCGCACGCGAGGGTCCCTACCACCACGGGGACCTGCGCAATGCCCTGGTGAGCGCCTCCGCGCAGCTCGCCGAGATCGGCGGGCCCACCGCGGTCACCGTCCGCGCCGCCGCCCGGGCGGTCGGCGTCACCGCCACCGCGGCCTACCGCCACTTCAACGGTCACGAGGAACTGCTCGCCGCGGTGCGCGAGCAGGCCGAGGAAGCCCTGTTCGAGGCCCTCGACGGCGCGATGAAAAACGTTCCGGCGCAAGCTGATCCGACCGCGACCGCGATCGCCCGGCTGGCCACCGCCGGGCGCGCCTACATCGAGTACGCCGAGCGGGAGCGCGGGCTGTTCCGGACCGCGTTCTGCGGCAGCGATGTCGACGTGAACAAAGAGGTGCTCGAGGATCCCATCTTCCAGCTCATCGGGACCGGAATCGACGCCCTGGTCGCGACGGGATTCATGGATCCGCGTCAGCGTCCCGGCGCGGAGTTCACCGCATGGGCGGCCGTACACGGACTGGCGAGCCTGATCATCGACGGCCCGCTGGCCGACGCCGAGCCCGCCCATCGCGAGGCGGCCATCGACCATGCCGTCGCCACCGTGCTGCGCGGATTCGCCACCGGCCCGCGCGCCGAGCCGTACCGCTCGACCGACCCGCACATCGCGCTGCCCGCCTGATTCCGGCGGCTCGCCGCGCGAATCGTCCTGTGTTCACCGCCATGTCGCGAGTCCGTAAGCTTGCGGCGTTTTGATGACCGCGCAAACGGACTCACGGTGACAAGGTTTTCTCGATGCTGAATCCTCTAGGCACGGTGCCCCGCACGGGCATTCCGGCACAGCTCGCCGCGCAGATGACGATGGACGAGCAATACGACTGGCACCGTTCGTATTTGAAACGGCATCGCGTGAGCCGGCGTACCTTCCTGCGAGGCAGCGCCGCCGCGGCCATGGCCGCCGGACTCGGCTCCGCCTTCGGCGGCCGCGGCGTCGCCTACGCCGACGATGCCCCGCTGACCGTCGGCGGCCGCCGCGTCGGGTACGGCACGGACGCGGCCAGCCAACTGCGCTTCTCGGCCCAGCTGTCGCGAAACCCGGGCGCCACCAAGGTCTTCCTCGACCACGGCCCGACCCCCACCCTCGGCGGCACCCTCGAGGCCGAGGTCCGCAACCTGGTCACCCAGCTCCCGCGCACCGACGGGGGAGTGCTGTCGGCCGAACAGTTCTACGTCCACGCCCCCGTCGACGGACTGCCCGGCCGCCTGCCGCACTTCTACCGCTGGCGCACCGCCGATGGCTACAGCAGCGACGTGCTCTCCGCGAACACCGCCATGCCGAGCTCACGCGCCGCGCTGCTGCCGTTCCGCTTCACCATGATGGGCGACCAGGGCGTCGACGACACCCCGGCACTGCCCGCGGGCATGCCGGCGGGCGCGTACCGCAACAGGTACGGCGAGGGTGACGCCCCCAGCTCCCGCAATGCCGAGAACATCCAGCGCCAGATCGTCGCCAGCAACCCGGAATTCCACATTCTGGCCGGCGACATCTGCTACGCCGACACCTCCCACGGCGGCGGCCCGGACTGGTTCGTGCCCAATGGCAAAGCCGACACCGACGCCATCGACGCCTACAACCCGTTCGTGTGGGACACCTACCTGCAGGCCATCGAGAGCAGCGCGGGCCACGTGCCCTGGATGTTCGCCACCGGCAACCACGACATGGAAGCCGTCTACGGCAATCACGGCTACGGCGGCCTGATGGCGCGCATGGACTTTCCGGACAACGGGCCCACGGGCTGCCCGTCGGTGTACTCCTTCACCTACGGCAATGTGGCGGTGCTGTCGCTGGATGCCAACGAGGTGAGCTGGCAGGTCCGCGCCAATCTCGGCTATTCCGGTGGCGCACAGAACAGTTGGGTGGAATCCACCCTGGCCGGCTACCGCGCGAACCCGAGCATCGACTTCATCGTCTGCTTCTTCCACGAGTGCGCCTACGCCACCGGCATCGGCGGCGCCAGCGACGGCGGCGTGCGCGGGGCCTGGGCCGACCTGTTCGACAAGTACCGGGTCGATCTGGTGCTGCAGGGCCACAATCACAACTTCGAGCGCACCGACCCGATGCGCGGCGGGCGGCCGACCAAGGTCGCACCCGACAACTCGATCGTCTACCCCGACACCGACGGCACCGTCTACTACGTGGTCGGCGGCGGCGGCGCGGCGCACGGCACCTTCGCCGCGGGCGACACCTACCGCGGCAACGAGCAGCCCGACACCTTCGTGCCGGAGAGCACCCTGTGGGGCTCCGACGGCAAGGAGGGCAAGGAGGCCGTCGCCTGGTCGCGGGTGCGGTTCAGCCGCTACTCGTTCATTCGCGTGGATGTGCGGCCCGGTGTGTTCTCCAGCGAGATGGACGTCGTCGCGGTCGACGAGCACGGGCGCGAATTCGACACCGTGACCTACCGCCGCCTGGTCTCCCGCTAGCCGCGCAACGCCTTCCTGGGAGCCGTGCCGTCCCCCGCGGCGGCACGGCGCATACTGGGTCCCGTGCTACAGACCCGAACACCGCTGCAGGTGAGCAGTTTGGTGAGCTCCTGGCGGTGGGACACCTCGACCGTGCTGGTCATCGCGCTCCTGGGACTCGCGTACGCGGCCTGCTTCCTCAAGGGAAGACAGCGCGGCGAACAGCTTCCGGTGAGCCGGGCCCTCTACTTCGGGCTGGCCGGACTGGGAGTGTGGCTGTACACCGGCGTCGGCATGATCGGCGTCTACTCCGACACCCTGTTCTGGGTGCGCGCGCTGCAGGTGCTCCTGCTGCTCTACCTGGTGCCCTTCGCGCTCGCGGCCGGTGCGCCGTTCACCGTGCTGCGCGCGGCGCTGGGCCCGGCGGGCCGGAAACGCCTGGACGCCATGCTCTCCGGCAGTGTCGCCCGGCTGCTCACCCACCCGGCCACCGCCTCGATGCTGATCCTGCTGCTGCCCTGGGCGTTGTTCCTCTCGCCCTGGTACGAGTCGGTGCTGCGGCACGGGGGCGTCGACGCGGTCACCCGAATCATCGTGGTGGCCATCGGGTTCCTGTACTTCTACTCGCGCCTGCAGATCGATCCGGTGCCCAAGCACTTCACGCAGGGGCTGTCGCTGCTGATCACCATCGCGGAGTCCCTGGCCGACGGCATCCTCGGCATCGTGCTGTGGCTGGGGCCGCTGGTCGCCGCCGGCTACTACGGTTCGCTCGGCCGCACCTGGGGTCCGGACGCGCGCCTGGACCAGACCATCGGCGCGGGCATCCTGTGGCTGCTCGGCGATCTCCTCGGGCTGATCTACTCGCTGGTCGTCATGCGGGCCTTCGCCGCCGACGAGAAGCGCCGGGCCGGGGAGATCGATGCCGAGCTGGATGCCGCCGAGGCGGCGCGGCCGCGCCGGAAGGCGGTATCGCGCACCGCGACCCGGGGCACGGAGGCCGACGACGAGCCGGTGTCCACCGGACTGTGGTGGGAGAACGACCCGCAGCTGCGCGAGCGCTTCCGCCGCTGATCCACTGAAAAGTGACCTGGCTCACCATGTTTGGAGTCGGTGATATCGGCTATCGATACACGTGATCCGGCGAACCAGTAGTGGTCGGCTCACGCAGAAAGGCCCGCCCCGACGCCCCCGATGGGCGTGTGAGGCGGGCCTCTTTATGCGCCGAAAGGTTGCCTGGGTCACTTGTAAAAGACTCAGCGAACGCTGTCTTTACGCAAAACATACTTTAAGGAGTGTCTTCGCTACGGTTTGGCAACAAGTAGGCAACATTTGCTGACTTATCTTGATCCGGGTGCTCGATGAGGACCTCGCTCCCAGGAGGGAAGCGCCCGTTCAAGAAAGCGACGAGAAGTATGCGTTACACGAAGTTTGCCGCCACCTCGGCCCTGGCCATCGCGGCCCTCGGCATCTCCGCCGGGACCGCCTATGCCGATCCCGCGGCCGCCGCCGATCCCGGGATCCACTGGGACACCAAGATCGACGGCGCTTCGGTGGTGCTGAAGACCGACGCGGGCTCGCTGACCACCCAGGACGGCCAGTTCCAGGTGCGTGACAACAACGGCGGCCTGGTCACCCAGTTCCCGCTCAATATCATCACCGGTGACGTCGCCCACCCGGTCGCCGCCAAGATCGACGGCAACACCGCCACCTTCACCCCGAACATGGACCCGGCCGCCGACTTCCCGGCCCCGGCCCTGCCGGCCCCCGTGGTCAAGGACGTCGCCAGCCAGGCCGACCAGGACGCCGCGTTCGGCGCCGCGGTCAACCAGTTCGGCATCGCCAGCTCCATGGGCACCCTGCTGGGCACCCTCGTCGGCGGCGTGGCCGGCTGCGCCATCGGCGCGCTGGGCGGCGCCATCGCCGGTGTCGTGATCATGTCGGTTCCGACCGGCATCGCGGGCTGTGTCGCCGGCGCCGCGATCGGCATCCCGCTGGGCGCCGCGGCCGGTCTGATCGGTGTCGGCGGGCCCGCCGCCATCGCGGTCGGCATCGGCCTGTTCAACCGCCTGAACGCACCGGACTCCACCCCGGCCAGCTAGCCGCTGAACGACTGCCGGACCGGGACCACCACGGTCCGGCCGGGCCGCGGCGGGCGGCGCGCCCGCCGCGGCGAGCAGCAGTGCCGGTGCAGGAGGCATTGCGTGACAACAGAATTCGGGCCGGATCGCTTGGGGGCGATCCGGCCCGAATTCGTTGGCGGTGCTGCCGGAAGGGTCCGGCAAAACCCGAATGCCCCACGGACATGTCCGTGGGGCAAGGGATTTCGTATCGAACTAGCGCGGGCGGCGCGACACGATGGAGTCGCGGATCAGCACGAAGGCGAGACCGGCTGCGAACAGCACCAGGAAGATGTAACCGACATTGCCGGTGCCCGAGGAGCTGCCCTGCTGGTTCTCGAACAGCATGGCCAGCAGGATCACGACGACGACCCAGCCGGCGGCGCGAGCGGTACGGCGCGACTCGCCGCTCCAGCCCCACGCGGCGGACGGAACCTCGGCGGTGTCGACCTTGGTGACAACCTCAGAGGGGTGCGCGGGTTCCAGTTCCGTGGCGGCCACTGTGGCTCCTTTACGGCTCGAATCGATTGCTGGCCAATATCGTGACATACGACCCAGCGTCGTAGCGAGCAGGGGGCAGGGGACAATGGATCCGTGTCCGACGTTGTGAGAGTTCTGCTGCTGGGCAGCACCGGTTCGATTGGTACGCAGGCACTGGAGGTGATCGCGGCCAACCCCGACCGCTTCGAAGTGGTGGGTCTCGCGGCGCGCGGGGGCAATGCGGACCTGCTGGCCCAGCAGATCGCGGCCACCGGGACCGGCAACGTGGCGGTGGCCGATCAGGCGGCGGCCGCGAAACTCGGTGTGGCGCTGTCGGGTCCGGACGCCGTGACCGAGCTGGTCCGGCGCACCGACGCGGACGTGGTGCTCAACGCGCTGGTCGGCTCGCTCGGCCTGGAGCCCACCCTCGCCACGCTGGAATCGGGGCGGCGACTCGCCCTGGCCAACAAGGAGTCTCTGGTGGCGGGCGGCTCGCTGGTGACCCGGGCGGCCAAGCCGGGACAGATCGTGCCCGTGGACTCCGAACATTCGGCGCTGGCCCAGTGCCTGCGCGGCGGCACCGCGGGCGAGGTCGCCAAACTGGTGCTCACCGCCTCCGGCGGACCCTTCCGCGGCTGGACCACCGAGATGCTGGAATCGGTGAATCCGGCCGAGGCCAAGACCCATCCGACCTGGTCCATGGGGCCGATGAACACGCTGAACTCGGCGTCGCTGGTGAACAAGGGCCTCGAGCTGATCGAGACGCACCTGCTGTTCGGCATCGACTACGACCGCATCGACGTCACCGTGCACCCGCAGTCCATCGTGCACTCCATGGTCACCTTCACCGACGGCTCGACCCTGGCCCAGGCCAGCCCGCCCGATATGAAGCTGCCCATCGCGCTCGCCCTGGGCTGGCCGGACCGCGTTCCCGGCGCGGCCGCCGCGTGCGACTTCTCCACCGCCTCCACCTGGACTTTCGAGCCGGTCGACAACACGGTCTTCCCGGCCGTCGAGCTGGCCCGCCGGGCCGGTAAGGCCGGCGGATGCGTGACCGCGGTCTACAACGCCGCCAACGAGATCGCCGTGCAGGCATTCCTCGACGGACTCATCCGATTCCCCGACATCGTGCGCACCGTCGCGCGCGTCGTCGAGTCCGCCGACCGTTGGAGCGCCGAACCCGGTAGCTTGGACGAGGTGCTCGCGGCCGATACGTGGGCGCGCGACACCGCACGCACGATCGTGCGCGGCTGACAGCAGGAGGGCTCGGAACCGGATGGTCTACGCGATCGGCTTCGTACTGTTCGCCCTCGGGATCACGGCCTCGGTCGCCCTGCACGAATGCGGCCATATGTGGACCGCGCAGGCCACGGGCATGAAGGTGCGGCGCTACTTCATCGGTTTCGGGCCCAAGGTCTTCTCCTGGCGGCGCGGCGAGACCGAGTACGGTCTCAAGGCGCTGCCGCTGGGCGGGTTCTGCGATATCGCGGGCATGACCGCCCTCGACGAGCTCGAACCCGAAGAGCTCGACCGGGCCATGTACCGGCAGGCCACCTGGAAGCGGCTGCTGGTGATGTCCGGCGGCATCCTGATGAACTTCCTCATCGGCTACCTGCTCATCGTGCTGCTCGCGGTGGGGTGGGGGCTGCCGCGTTTCGATCAGCCGCCGGCCACCCAGCTCGGGGCGATGAGCTGTGTGGCCAACATGGCTCCCGACCAGTCGCTGCTGCCCTGCACCGGGCAGGGCCCGGCCCAGCTCGCGGGTCTGCAGCGCGGCGACCGGGTGACCGCGGTCGCCGGCGTCCCGATCAAGACCTGGAACGACTTCCGCACCCAGACCGAGAAGCAGACCGGCACCTTCGAATACACCGTCGAGCGCGACGGCAAGACGCTGCCGATCCAGGTCACCCCGCAGATGGCAACGGTCTACACCGACAAGAACGGCACCCCGAAGACCGTCGCCAAGGTCGGCGTCGGCCAGGACTACTACGCGCCGGTCCAGCACAACATCCTCAGCGCGATTCCCGCATCGGGCGCGTTCACCGGCCAGATCGCGGTGCGCACCGTCGAATCCCTGGCCCAGATGCCCTCCAAGGTCGTCGACCTGTGGCACGCCGTCACCGGCGGCACCCGCGACCCGGAGACCCCCGTCAGTGTCTACGGCGCCTCCAAGATCGGCGGCGAGACCGCCGAGCATGGCCTCTGGTCGATGTTCGTCCTGACCCTGGCCAGCCTGAACTTCTTCCTCGGCGCCTTCAACCTGCTCCCGCTGCTCCCCCTCGACGGCGGCCACATGGCCGTCGTCATCTACGAAAAGCTCCGCAACCTCTTCCGCAACCGCAAGGGCCTCCCCGACGGCGCCCCGGTCGACTACCTGAAGCTGCTCCCCGCAACCTACGTCGTAGTCGTCATGGGCGGCGCCTACATGATCCTCACCCTGGTCGCCGACATCGTCAATCCGGTGAAACTGTTCCCATAGTCGTTGGCGCGCTTGCGGATTCGATGGCGATCTCGCGCAGCAGGGTGCGGCAGAGCCGATCCGCCCGGCGGGTGGTTTCGGGCTGACGGTACTCCGGGGTCAGGGCCAGGACCTGTGCGCAGGCCGTTTCCAGGTCGATCAGGTGGCCGACCGAGACGTAGACCGGTTTGACCTTGGTGCGGGTGCGGAGGGCGCGGCCGACCGGGTCGCCGTCGATGGTGATGACGGTGGAGGCGCCGCGCTCGGGGGCGGGCTCCTCGAAGTCGCCCCAGGCGTTCTTGGCGACTCCGATGGTCGGCACGCCGGTCAGGAGGCCGAGGTGGCAGGCGAAGCCGAAGCGTCGCGGGTGGGCCAGGCCCTGGGAATCGCAGACGAGCAGATCCGGTGTGACGGTGAGGTTTTCGAGTGCCGCCAGGGTGGTGGGGAGCTCCCGGAAGGCGAGCAGGCCCGGCACGTACGGGAAATCGGTGGTGCCGCGCGCGGTGGCGGTCTCGACGGTCTCGAGCGTGGTGGCGTCCAGCACCACAATGGCGGCCGCCACATTGCCGTCGTCGTCATAGGCCGAGTCAAGCCCCGCGATCGTCCGGAATTCCGGGGGCCGGGGGTTGGCGGCGATCACCCGGGCGCGCAGCCGATCTTGCAGTGCCACTGCCTCTTCCGGTGTCGCCGGCCACGGATCTGGATTCGCTACCTTCACTTTTCGGAGCGTAAACCTTCGCGTCGATTGCAACGAATATGAACCGTAGGCCCCGGGGCGATTCCGAGTCCTGCAGCCGGCGCGGGTACCCTTGTCGCCGCCGTCACAGGGCGACCGGTATTCGAGTCTCGGTAAGCTCGGAGCCGGTAAGGGTGAGGACTTAGTCGAAAGTAGGCAGCCGATCGTGAGCAGTGCCATCGCTTTGGGGATGCCGGCCGCACCGGCGGCCGTCCTCGCACCACGGCGCAAGACGCGCCAGCTGATGGTGGGCAATGTCGGAGTGGGGAGTGAGTTCCCCGTCTCGGTCCAGTCGATGACCACCACCAAGACCCATGACGTCAACGCCACCCTGCAGCAGATCGCGGAGCTGACCGCGTCCGGCTGCGACATCGTGCGTGTGGCCTGCCCGCGTCAGGAGGATGCGGACGCGCTGGCGACCATCGCCCGCAAGTCGCAGATCCCGGTGATCGCCGACATCCACTTCCAGCCGCGCTACATCTTCGCCGCCATCGACGCGGGCTGTGCCGCGGTGCGCGTCAACCCGGGCAACATCAAGGAGTTCGACGGCCGCGTCAAGGAGGTCGCCAAGGCGGCCGGTGACGCGGGCATTCCGATCCGCATCGGCGTCAACGCCGGCTCCCTGGACAAGCGGATGCTGGAGAAGTACGGCAAGGCCACCCCCGAGGCGCTGGTCGAGTCCGCGCTGTGGGAGGCGGGCCTGTTCGAGGAGCACGGCTTCGGCAATATCAAGATCTCGGTCAAGCACAACGACCCGGTGATCATGGTCGAGGCCTACCGCCAGCTCGCCGCGCAGTGCGACTACCCGCTGCACCTGGGTGTGACCGAGGCCGGCCCGGCTTTTCAGGGCACCATCAAGTCGGCCGTCGCGTTCGGCTCCCTGCTGAGCGAGGGCATCGGCGACACCATCCGCGTCTCCCTCTCTGCCCCGCCCGCCGAGGAGATCAAGGTCGGCACCCAGATCCTCCAGTCCCTCAACCTGCGCCCCCGCAAGCTGGAGATCGTCTCCTGCCCGTCGTGCGGCCGCGCCCAGGTCGACGTCTACACCCTCGCCGACCAGGTCACCGCGGGTCTCGAAGGCATGGAGGTCCCCCTCCGCGTGGCCGTCATGGGCTGCGTCGTGAACGGCCCCGGTGAGGCCCGCGAGGCCGACCTCGGCGTTGCCTCCGGCAACGGCAAGGGCCAGATCTTCGTCAAGGGCGAGGTCATCAAGACCGTCCCCGAGCACCTCATCGTCGAGACCCTCATCGAGGAGGCCATGCGCCTCGCCGAGGAAATGGGCGACACCACCGAATCCGGCGCTCCGGTCGTCACCGCCGGCTAGCCATACCCCAACCCGGCCCGGTCCGCATCGGCATCACCGCCGCTGCCGCCCGGGCCGTTCGTCGTTCGCGCCTCGGCCCGGGACCCGTACCGGCCGCCGCGTTCCGGAGTGATGTGGGGCGGATGTCGTACCGAGGGGTTGGATTGGGTTGGGGGTTGGGGCTTTTGCCTGATGGGTGGGCGGTTGGGGACAATCGTGCGGCGCGGGGCGGGAAGTTCTGGCAGGCTGTGAGCGTGCGGAGTGTGCTGGAGCCGACTCGCAGGGGCCGGACGTCCGGGACCCGTCAGCTCGCGAACCGCGATCTGACGCAGGTCTTGCGTGTGCTCGACACCGATCCGGTGGCGACCTGTATGGTCGCCGCGCGCCTGCAGGAGTACGGGCTGGACCCGCGCGGGGTGTACGGCGAACTGTGGACCCGGGGTGGGCCGGCGGAGTCGCTGTGTTTCTCGGGCGCGAATCTGGTTCCGCTGCGCGGTGGTCGCGACGATATGAAGGCCTTCGCGGAGCGTGCGATCAAGGGCCCGCGCCTGTGCTCGTCGGTGGTGGGGCGGCGTGAGCTGGCTCTGCCGCTGTGGGAGTTGCTGGCCGAGCACTGGGGGACGCCGCGGGAGGTGCGCGAGGATCAGCCGCTGCTCGCGCTGGAACGGCCCGCGAATATTGCGCCGGATTTGCGGGTGCGCCGGGTGCGGCCCGAGGAGATCGACCGGTATCTGGTCGCGGCGGTCGCCATGTTCACCGAGGAGATCGGGATCGATCCGCGCACGGGCGACGGCGGGCGCAGTTATCGCCGCCGGGTGTCGGGGCTCATCGAATCCGGCCGGGCCTGGGCACGATTCGAGGACGGTGAGGTCGTCTTCAAGGCGGAAGTCGGCGCGTTGTCGCGACGCACCGGACAAATTCAGGGCGTATGGGTCCATCCGGACAAGCGCGGCCAGGGTTACGGCACGGCGGGGACCGCGGCCGTGGCCAATGTGGTGGTCTCCTCCGGGCGCACGGCCAGCCTATATGTCAACTGCTACAACAAAATTGCGCGCCGTGCGTACAGCAAGGTGGGGTTCCGTCAGGTCGCCACCTTTGCGACCGTGCTGCTGGATTGAGCCACACTCTGTGATGTGAGCATGAAATCCGTTCCGGTGCAGTGTGTCGCGCCGGTTTGCCAGTAGTTGGCTCTAGCATCTGACTCGATGTCAACACGGGTCTTCATCACGCTGATCGCCGCCGCGGTCGCCCTCCCGGTCACCGTCGCCGCGGCCGGTTGCTCGTCGGGTCCGCAGGGCCCCGCGCAGGCGGCCGAGGCCTTCGTCTCCGCCTTCGCCGACCACGAGGTGCAGGCGGCGGCCGACCGCACCAGCCAGCCCGAAAAGGCCGGTGCCGCACTGGCTTCGGCGTGGGACCAGCTGCAGGCGGAGAAGCTGGTGGCCACCACCGGCGCCGCCCGCGTCACCGGTGACACCGCCATCGTCGACTACACCTACGAATGGCATCTGCCCAAGGACCGCGTCTGGACATACCAGGGCCAGCTGCAGATGGGCCGCGCCAACGGGCAGTGGCAGGTGCGCTGGTCCTCCGCCGACATCCACCCGCAGCTGGGCAATACCCAGACGCTGCAACTGCGTTCGAATCCCGCGCCCCGGGCGCGGGTGAACGAACGCTCGGGCAGTGACGTGATGGTGCCGGGCACGCTGTACCGGGTGCTGTTCAAACCGTCGGCATCGTCCGATCCGACCAGGGTCTCCGCGGCGCTGGCGAACGCCCTGCATCGCTTCGACGCGCATCTCACCCCGGACTCGCTGTTGCGCGCGGCCGGCAAGGCCGACGGCGCCTACACCGCGGCGCTGCTCTCGGAATGGGAGTTCGGCGAGGTGAATTCGCAGCTGCTGGGGCTGTCCGGGGTCACCTTCAGCAAGGAATTCGATCTGGTCCCCACCGACCGCCACTTCGCCCCCGACCTGATGACCCAGGTCCGCACGACCGTCATCGACGAGGTGGACGGCAAGGCGGGCTGGAGCGTGGTGACCGTGAATGCCAATGGCGTCGACACCGATGTGCTGCAGGAGGTCGATCCCCAGACCTCCCCGTCGTTCTCGCTCAGCGTCGACCGCTACATCCAGAACGCCGCCCAGAGCGCGGTGGATGCCCGCACCGAGCAGACCATGATGGTGGTGCTGCAACCGTCCACCGGCGCGGTGCTGGCCATCGCCCAGAACGAGGCGGCCGATGCCGACGGCCCGGTGGCGGCGATCGGCCTCTATCCGCCGGGCTCGACCTTCAAGACGGTGACCGCCGCCGCGACCATGACCGCCGGCCACGCCACCCCGGACACCGTGGTGCCGTGCCCGAGTCGAATCGTGGTGGGGGAGCGCACGATTCCCAACTACGACCTGTTCAGCGTCGGCAACGTGGCCATGGCGACCGCCTATGAGCGTTCCTGCAACACGTCGTTCGCCAAGCTCGCCTCGGAGCTGGGTGGCCAGGATCTGCGCACGGCCGCGGCCGCGCTGGGGCTGGGTCCGGACTACACGATGGCGGGCCTGCCGACGGTGTCGGGTTCGGTGCCGGCCGACGATGATCCGGTGCAGCGCGCCGAGGACGGCATCGGTCAGGGCAAGGTGCTGGCCAGCCCGTTCGGCATGGCGATGGTGGCGGCGACGGTGGCGCACGGTTCGACGCCTGTGCCGTATCTGATCGCGGGCCATCCGACCCAGGTGTCGGGTGATCGGCCGAAGTTGAAGCCGGAGATCATCGACGGGTTGCGGTTGATGATGCGCAAGGTGGTGCTCGGCGGTACGGCCGAGCGCATCGTGGATCAGGGTGAGGTCTACGGGAAGACCGGTGAGGCCGAGGTGGACGGCGGTTCGCACTCGTGGTTCATCGGCTACCGCGGTGATCTGGCCTGGGCGACCCTGCTGGTGCGCGGTGGCAGTTCGGACAATGCGGTGGTGGTGACGCGGGACATGCTCGCGGCGCTGCCTCCGGGCTACTGAGGACGACCGCCCGGCGGGGTCAGCGCTCGCTGTAGGTGTCGAGTCGCGAGCACGCGACGGGATGGATCGCGCCGAAGTTGTCGGTCACGAAGCGTTGGTCGGCAAGGGCTTGGACGGGTGGTCCGTCACTGGAAGCGTCGCCGAGGATCTCGGTGACGCCCGCACCGGCGAGGATCATGCCTGCGGTGGTGATCAGCAGAAGGGCCGAGCGCTTCATGTCCCTCTCCCTTGTTTGGGGATGAGTTGGGAGACCCGAACGTTCGCCGCTATCGGCGAACACGGTGGTGATCCGATGCTCATTAAGGGTTGGCTGACTGTTTGCCAATGGAAGAAACGGTAATCGGTCACTTATGCCGAGGCAACCCGCAAGTGTGCTGCCGCATTCCGGTTGGACGGAGATGCGGCAGGTTACGGGCCGGGTTGGAGTCCGAAGTTCCCTGTCAGTTTTGCCGCTGCATGGTTGCCGCGAGGTGATGGGTCAGCGGTTGCTCGACTGCGGCCATGCGCAGCGAGTACTCGAGGGTGTCGCCCGTGACGGTGATGGTGCGGCCCAGCGCGGTCACCGATTTCGCGGTGCTGCTGAGGCCGATCGAGGTGGAGTCGAGTTCCAGGCGCAGCTCGCCGTCCTCGGTCACCAGGCTGCCCTCGCAGATCTCGGTGATACCGGTGGGATGGGCCAGGATGAGCTCGATGCGGCCGGGGCTGATCGCCCGCAGGTATCCGGCCTCGCTGTGCATGGGCCGGCTGCCGTCGGCGGCGCGGGTGCGCTGCCGGTAGGTGAGGAAGGGGCGGCCGACGTGGCCGAAGTGCACTTCCTCGAGGTACTCGAACGGTTCGATGGTCGGGTATTCGCCGCGGCCGCGGCCGCGCCAGGTGCCCAGCAGCGGGGCCAGGTGGGCGATATCGGGGTGCGGCGCGACGGTGGTTTCGGGTTCGAGCACGGCGGACAGCTTAATCGGCCGACCCGTAGCTGCGGGAGGTAGCCGCGCCTGGGCGCCGACATTCCCGGATAGGGGTATTGATCTCAGCGGCGGCTGGCCCGGCGGTAGCCGTAGGCGGAGGGGATGGCGAACACGATGATCAGGCCGGCGGTCCAGGCGAGGGTCCGCGTCAGCGGGCCCGCCACCGGTCCGCCCTCGGCCAGCGCGCGCATGGTGTCGACGGCGACCGACATGGGCTGATCGCGGACCACGGGCTGAATCCACTGGGGGTAGGCCGGGAGCGGTACGAATCCGGTGCTGAAGAACATGAGCAGTGACGACAGCAGTGCGACGGCCTCGACCAGGGTGGACTTGGCGGTGAACACGGCGATGGCGGTGACCATGGTGGCGAAGGCCAGCCCGAACAGCACCGGAATCCACAGGAAGGCGAAGGCCTGCAACGGTCCCTGCCGGAAGCGGAAGCCGAGCGCGGTGCCGAAGCAGATGATCACGACGGTTCCGGCGAAGATGCGGCAGCCCTCGGCGATGATGCGCGCGGCGAGCCCGGAGGCGCGGTGCACCGGCAGCACCCAGAAGCGGGACAGGATGCCCGCCTCCCGTTCCCGGCCGAGCATGACGCCGCTGGCCACGGTTCCGGAGAGCGCGCCGACCAGGGTCACCATGGGGGTGGATCCGTAGAGGGCGCTGTGGCCGGAGAACTTCTGGATCTGTGAGCCCACCACGATGTCGAGCATGAGCAGCAGCAGGCACGGCACGATGAGGGTTTCGAGCAGCGTGATGGGGTCGCGGACCCAGCGCAGCAGCAAGCGCTGGGTCTGAATCCAGGTGTGCCGCAGCAGAGCTGGGGCCGAGCCTTCGCCGAAGACGATGGTGTCGGCGAGTTCGGGGTGGTCGAGGGTGGCCATATCAGGACCTCTTCAGGTTCTGCCGGGCGATGAAGTAGCAGGCCAGCGCGGTGCTGCCCGCGAGCCACAGCAGCGGCGGCATCATGAGGGACCAGGTCACCGGGTGGGCCTTGCCGAGGGTGTCGCCGCCGAACGCGCGCAGTCCCTCGGCGAATTGGGAGACCGGCTGGTTGCGGACGAAGAACTGGACCCAGTGCGGGAATTGGTGGGCGGGGGCGAGACCGGTGGAGAGCATGCCGAGGATGAGCGGCGGCAGTACCAGCACCTGGGTGGTGGCCTCGGGGCTGTGGGTGGCGGTGCCGATGGCGTCCGCGCCGAGACAGAACGCGATGCCGATGGCCAGTCCGAGAGCCAGGAAGCCCAGGGTGTGCACCGTGCCGCCGACGAAGCGGAACCCGATCACGTGGGTGCTGACCACGGCCGAGGCGAGCCCGATGAGCAGCCGGAACACATTGGAGGACATGCGCGCCGCGGCGGGGACGAGCGGGTGCATGGGCATGGCGTCGAAGCGCCGGTCGAGGCCGGAGACCGCGTCGGTGGCGGCGCGGAAGGCGGCGGAGACCGCGGTGAAGGCACACGCCTGCAGGATGACGATCGGCGCCATGAACTGCGCGTAGCTGCTGAATCCCAGTCCGGCGAAGGACATCACGCGGTTGAGCGGGATGTAGAAGCTGGCGGTGAAGGTGATGGGTGCCAGGATGGCGGTGATGATTTCGCCGGTTTTGACCGAGGGCACGATGAGCCGCACCGTGAGCACCCACCACTGGGCGAGGGTGGCGGGGGTGGCGCGGACGTTGGTGAGCCACCCGGCGGGTGCGGCCTCGACGGCGGTCATGCCCGGGTCCGATCCTCGGCGCTGAAGCCCCCGTCCGTCGTCCGGAACCGGACCGACGGCGAATCATCTTCGGCCTCTTCGGATTTGGCGATGTGCCCGGTGAGCTCGAGGAAGACGTCGTCGAGGGAGGGGCGCCGCAGCGCGATGTCGACGAGTTCCATTCCGGCCGTGTCGAGCCGGCGCAGCGCCTCGGCGAGGGTCTTGGCGCCCTCCGGCGCGGGGATGGCGATCCGGTCCGAATCCCCGGTCAGCGCTTCGCGATTGGCGGCGGGCAGCAGGTCGCCGAGGGCGCGGGCGATGGCGGGCAGGTCCTCGATGCGCAGCGGCACGATCTCGCAGTAGCTGCCGCCGGTGCGGGCCTTGAGTTCGTCGGCGGTGCCGTCGGCGATGACCAGGCCGTGGTCGATGACGATGATGCGGTCGCAGAGCGCGTCGGCCTCTTCGAGGTACTGCGTGGTGAGCAGGGTGGTGATGCCGTGTTTGCGGAAGCCGCCGACCAGGTCCCAGACGCCCTGCCGGCTGCGCGGATCCAGGCCGGTGGTGGGTTCGTCGAGGAAGACCACCTCGGGCCGCACCACGAGTCCGCAGGCGATGTCGATGCGCCGTCGCATGCCGCCGGAGTAGGTGCCGACGCGGCGTCCGGCGGCCTGCACCAGGTCGAATTCCTCGACGAGTTCGTCGGCGCGGGCGCGGGCGGCGCGTTTGCGCAGGCCCATGAGGCGGCCGAACATGACGAGGTTCTCGTACCCGGACAGGGCGTCGTCGAGGGCGGCGAACTGCCCGGTCAGCATGATGGATCGGCGGACCGCGGCGGCGTCGGTGACGACGTCGTGCCCGGCGACCAGGGCGCGCCCGCTGTCGGGGGCGATCAGGGTGGACAGGATATTGACCGTGGTGGTCTTGCCCGCGCCATTGGGTCCGAGGATGCCGAGTATCTCGCCGGGCGCGGCCTTGAAGGTGATGCCGCGCAGCGCCCGGACCGCGCCGAAGGATTTCTCGACGTCTTCGACGACCACGCCGTCGACGCCGGTGTGCACGCTGCTCGGGGGTGCGACCGTCCTGGTTTCCACGTTTGTTGTATCGGGTTTGCCACTGTCGATGTTCACGGCGTCCCTCCCAGGTGTGCGTCGAGAATGCGTGCGATGGCCGCGAGCGCGTGCGGTGCGGTGAGTTCGTCGTGGCTGACGTCGATGTCGTGGTTGCTGATGGTCCCGGTGATCCACGGTCGCCAGCCGGCGGGCCCGAAGATGTCGGAGGTGTGCACGGTGGCGCTGAAATACAGTGCGTCGCCATGGAATACGGGCCGCTGGTAGCCGGTGCGGGTGGCGGCGGAGGCGTTGTAGGAGGCGGCCATGCGTTCCAGGGTCTGCGCGTCGACCAGGCTGACGCCGCCCATGCGGTCCCGGATCATGGCCGCGGCCTGTCCGGCGCTGGTGTCGGCGGGGATGTCGGTGATCCCGAAGACCGAGCCGAAAGCCGCGACGAAGGAGCCGGCGGTGAGCTTGTCGATGCTGTCACCGTCGATATCGGTGCTGTCCGCGTCGAGCAGGGCCAGGGTGCCGACCTCGTCTCCGGTTGCCGCTAGCTGGGCGGCCATTGCGTGGGCGATCAGGCCGCCGAAGGACCATCCGAGCAGATGATAGGGGCCGCGCGGTTGCAGTCGGCGAATTTCGGCCACGTAGCGCGCGGCGAAGTCGGCGATGCTGCGGGCGTGCGGTTCACCGGACAGGTCGGGGGCCTGCAGGCCGTAGATGGGACGACCGGGGTTCAACACGTCGGCCAGGCCGAGGTAGGTCCAGGCGATGCCGGAGGACGGATGGATGCAGAACAGGGCGGGCTCGTCGCCGCCGGGCCGGATCGGCAGCACCACGTCCAGGCCGAGTCCCGGCGGCGAATCCGCCCGGATGGCAGCGAGTTCGGCCGCGGCCTGCTGGTCGCGCAGATACTGGCGTTCGGCCTCGGCGGCGAGCTCGGCGGCCGGTGAGGTGGCGAAATAGGCTGCGGCGGCGAGCGCGTCGGTCCACAGGTGGGCCAGCATGGTGATCTCGTGGCGGGGCAGCAGGGTTTCGGGGAAGGTGAAGGCGGCCTGTAGACGGTCCCCGGCCACGACGGCATTGATCTCGATCTCGGCGGTGACGGGCACGTCGGCATGCTCGGTGGCGTGCAGGTCGCCGAACTCGTCGGTGGGCAGCCAGCCGAGATCTTCGAGCCCGGCCGGAATGTCGGCGGTGGCGTAGCGGCCGAGGTAGTTGAACCCGATGCGGCCGGGCACCCGGTCGGGCAGTTCGGCGGCGGTCTCGGGGTTGAGGTAGCGCAGCATGCCGTAGCCGATGCCCTTGTCCGGCACGGACATCAGCTGGTGTTTGACCGCCCGGATGGCCGTGCCCATGGCCGGTCCGCCGGCGAAGGCGTCGCGAATCGGGATGTCGGACAGGGCGAGTCGCACCGGGTACACAGTGGTGAACCAGCCGATGGTGCGCGACAGATCGGCTCCCGGAACGATTTCCTGCTGTCGCCCGTGCCCTTCGAGCCGGATCAGCACCGCCGCGTCGGGTTCCATGCGCCAGCGCATGACGGCCAGCGTGAGCGCGGCCAACAGGGTGTCCTCGACGGTGCCGTCGAACAGTGCGGGCAGGGTGGTGAGCAGGGCGGTGGTGACGTCGGCGTCGAGTTCGATCTCGACGGTGCGGACGGCCGGCACCCGGTCGACGGCGGGATCGAGCGCGCGCGGCCCGATCGGCGGGTCGGGGGTGGCGGCCACCTCGCGCCAGTAATCCAGTTCGGCCGTGCGGGTTTCGCGTTGCGCGGCCTCCTCGAGCGCGTGCGCCCAGCGGCGCAGGGAGGTGCCGGTCGCCGGCAGGATCGGTGGCGTGTCCCCGCTGATCTGCGCCCAGGCGGCGATCAGGTCCGGAATGAGGATGCGCCAGGACACGCCGTCGATGACCAGGTGGTGGGCGACCAGGATGAGGCGGCCGCGGCGGTCGGCGGGGCTGCCCGGGGCCGGGTCCAGCCACACCAGCTGCAGGACGGTCCCGGTGGCCGGGTCGAGGCGGCCGAGCGCGGAATCCAGTTCGGTGACGGCGTATTCGCGCAGGTCTACCGCATCGGCGGTGTCGAATTCGATCCGATGCAGGAGCGTGTCGACATCGACTGCGCCGGGTTCGCGGATGCTCATCCGCCAGTCGCCGTCCGCGTAGGCGAGCTGGGCGCGCAGGGCGTCGTGGTGGTCCACGACGGCGGTGACGGTGGCGACGAGCTGCTCGCGCCCGATGCCCTGCGGCAGTTCCAGCACCGCGGTCTGCGCGAATCTGCGGTGGTCGCCGCCGCGTTCGAGCATCCAGCGCACGATGGGGGTGAGCGGCAGCTCGCCGACTCCGCCGCCGGGCAGCTCCGCGAGGACGACGGTCTCGCCCGCGGCCGCCGCGAGCGCGGCCAGCGCCGCGACGGTGCGATGCTCGAAGATCTGCAATGGCGTGAGTTCGATGCCGCGCAGCCGGGCGCGGGAGACCAGCTGGATGGCCAGAATGCTGTCGCCGCCGAGGGCGAAGAACGAGTCGTGCACGCCGACCCGGTCGCGGCCGAGCAGTTCGGCGACGAGTTCGGCGAGCACGGTTTCCAGCTCGGTGCTCGGTGCCCGGTATTCGGTCGCCGCCTCGAACACCGGCGCCGGCAGCGCCTTGCGGTCGAGCTTGCCGACGGCATTGAGCGGGATGGCGTCGAGCACCACGAACGCGGTCGGCACCATATAACCGGGCAGCCGGTCGGCGGCGTGGGCGCGCACGGCGGCCAGGTCGACCTCGCACCCCGGCTCCGGCAGCAGATACGCCGCGAGCGCGGTGGCGCCGCCGGGTCCGGGAACGCCCAGGGTGACGGCGAATTCGACGCCCTCGGCGGCGGACAGCGCGGCATCGATCTCGCCGAGTTCGATGCGCTGGCCGCGCACCTTGACCTGGAAGTCGGTGCGGCCCAGGTATTCCAGGCGCGGTTCGTCGAGGTAGCCGGTCCAGCGCACCAGATCGCCGGTGCGGTAGAGCCGTTCACCGGGCCGCCCGTACGGGTCGGCGACGAAGCGGGCCGCGGTGAGACCGGGTCGCGCGTGATAGCCGCGCGCCAGGGCCGGTCCGGCCAGGTACAGCTCCCCGGCCACACCCATCGGCACCGGGCGCAGGCGATCGTCGAGGACGAGGGTGCCCGCACCTCGGATCGGAGTGCCGATGGTGACCGGCTGCCCGGCGGTCAAGGGTTCGGAAGCCGTTGCCCAGATGGTGAATTCGGTGGGCCCGTAGAGGTTGATCAGTGTGCGCCCGCTCGACCACCGGGCCACCAGGTCCGGGCCGATGGCCTCGCCGGCCACTGCCAGCACCCGCACGCTGGACACCGCCTCCGGGTCCAGGGTCGCCAATGCCGACGGCGTGATCACCAGGTGCGTGACACCCTGCGCCGCAATGAGATCCGACAGCGCCTCGCCGCCGAACACCTCGGGCGGGGCGACCACGGCGGTGCCGCCGGACCCGAAGGCCATGAGCGCCTCGAAGGCCGAGGCGTCGAAACTCGGTGAGGCGACCTGGAGTACGCGGCAGTGCTCACCCAGGCCCAGCAGTTCCCGCTGGGCCCGCACGAGGTCGGCGATGCCGCGATGCGAGACGGAGACGCCCTTGGGTGTGCCGGTGGACCCGGAGGTGTAGATGAGCCATGCGGGCTGATCAGGGTACGTGGTCATGGCACGGATCCGGCTCTGCCCCACTGCGATCCGCACGCTGGAGGCGGCGGGATCGTCGAGTACCAGCCAGCCGACGTTGTCGGGCAGCAGCGGCCGGTGGGCGCTGGTGGTGAGCCCGAGCACCGCACGCGAGTCGGCCAGCATGTGATCGATGCGGTCCAGGGGGTGACGCGGGTCGATGGGCAGGAAGGCCGCCCCGGCCTTGGCGCAGGCCCAGATCGCGGTGATCAGTTCGACGCCGCGCGAGAGGGCCAGCGCCACAATTGTTTCCGATCCCGCTCCGGCGGCCGAGAGCTGCATGGCCAGCCGCTGGGAGGCGGTGTCCAGCTCGCGATAGGACACCGCGCGCCCGTCGGCGATGATGGCCGGGCACAGGCGGTGGGCGGTGGCGGCGGCCCGGAAAACCTGGGCGAGTGTGGTGATCCGTTGGTGGCTCGGGCCGCGCAGCGGCACCAGGGCGGTCCGTTCGGCGGCGTCGAGCAGGTCGATATCCGACAGCCGGACCCCGGGGTCGGCGGTGACGGCGGTGAGGATCCGCTGCCACCGGGTCACCAGCCGCGCGGCGGTGGCCTCGTCGAACAGGTCGGTGGCGAAGGTGAGCGTGCCGTCGAGCCCGGCGGCCTCGGTGCCGGGCAGCGGGGTGCGCAGATCGAAGGTCAGGTCGAACTGCGAGGCGTCCCGCTCGATGGGCTCGACCGTCACCCGCAGACCGGGGAATTCGACGGTCGGTGGCTGGAAGTTCTGCAGCGACAACGACACCTGGAACAGCGGATGCTGGGCTGTCGACCGCGGCGGGTCCAGGACCTGCACCAGCCGCTCGAACGGCACCTCCGCGTGCGCGAAGGCGTCCAGATCGGTGGCCCGCACCTGCGCCAGGAACTCCCGGAACCCGGTGGCGGGATCCACCGGTGTGCGCAGGGCGAGCGTATTCACGAACATGCCGACCAGGTCGTCGAGGGCCGCCTCGCCGCGCCCGGCCACGGCGGTCCCGATCAGAATGTCGGGCGTGCCGGACAGCCGCGACAGCAGCACCGCCAGCGTCGCATGCAACACCATGAACAGGCTGGTGTCGGTCGCGGCCGCCAATTCGGTGAGCGCAGCGTGCAATCCGGCGTCGAGCCGGAACTCCAGATCCGTGCTCCGCAGGCTCTGCACCGCCGGTCGCGGCCGGTCGGTCGGCAGCTCCAGCACGTCGGGCGTCGCCGCCAGCCGTTCCTTCCAGTACCGAATCTGCTGTGCGGCACGCGATTCCGGATCGGCCTCGTCGCCCAGTAGTTCCCGCTGCCAGATCGAATAGTCGGCGTACTGCACCCGCAACGGCGGCCGCTCGGCTTCCGCGCCGCCACTGCGCGCGAGATACGCCGTCACCAGGTCGGTGGCCAGCGGTGCCATGGAGGCCCCGTCCGCGCTGATGTGGTGCACCACCAGCACCACCACGTGCACCTCGGCCGGGCCGGTCAGCCGGAGCACACGGACCCGCAGCGGGGCTTCGCGGGTGAGATCGAAACCCGCCCCCGTGCTTTCGGCAATGGCCGCGCGCAGGTCCGGGCCGTCGTCCGTCTCGGCGAAGCTGATCTGCGGCGCGGCCGCTTCGGCGCCGAGCACCACTTGCCGGGGGCCGTCCGCGTCGGCGGGGTAGATGGTGCGCAGCGATTCGTGCCGGGCGACCACGTCGGCGACCGCCGCGCGCAGGGCCGCAGTATCCAGCTCGCCGGTCAGGCGCAGGGCCGCGGTGATGTTGTAGGCGGCGGAGCCCGGGTCCAGGCGATTGAGGACCCACATCCGTTGTTGCGCCGGGGACAACGGGATTCGGTCCGGGCGGATGCGCGGGGCCAGTACCGGCAGCCCGGGAGTCTCGGTGCCGGGGACGATGCGGGACGACAGTTGCGCGACGGTGGGCGCGTCGAAGAGGTCGCGCAGGGCGATGGTCGCGCCGAGGGCGGCGTTCACCCGGGCCACCACGCGGGTGGCGGTGAGCGAGTTGCCGCCGAGGTCGAAGAAGGAGCGGTCGATGCTGACGCGCTCGGCGTCGAGGACGTCGGCGAAGACCTGGGCGACGGCCGTTTCGACGGCGGTGCGCGGGGCCAGGTAACGCTGGTCGAGGGTCGCGAAATCCGGTGCGGGCAGCGCATTCCGGTCGAGCTTGCCGACCGGGGTCAGCGGCACATCGTCGAGTGCGATCAGGTAGCTCGGCACCATGTAGCCCGGCAGCGCGGCGGCGACGCGGGTGCGCAGCAGTTCGGTGTCGAGGGTGTGCCCGGCCGCGGCGACCACGTAGGAGACCAGCACCGTCTGCCCGCCCGGGCCGGGGCAGCCCAGGGTGGCGGCGTAGTCGACCTGCTCGTCGGCGGCCAGCACCGCGTCGATCTCGCCGAGTTCGATGCGCAGGCCGCGGATCTTGACCTGGAAGTCGCTGCGGCCCAGGTATTCCAGCTCCAGCTGTGCGCCGTCGGGTGTCTTGACCTCCACCCAGCGCACCATGTCGCCGGTGCGGTACATGCGCGCGCCGGGCGCGGCATACGGGTTGGCGACGAAACGGGCGGCGGTGAGCCCGAATCGGTTGAAGTAGCCGCGCGCCAGTGCGGGCCCGGCCAGATACAGCTCCCCCGTCACCCCGATGGGCACCGGCCGCAGCCAGCCGTCGAGTACCAGGGCGGCCGCGCCGCGAATGGGCGCACCGATGGTGATCGGTTCGCCCGCCAGCAGCTCACCCGGCCCGGTGGCCCACACGCTGAATTCGGTGGGGCCGTACAGGTTCACCAGGCGCCGCCCGGCGGACCAGGCGGCCACCAGTTCGGGCCCGGCCGCCTCACCGGCCACCGAGAGGCAGCCGAGTTCGTCGAGTCCCGCCGGATTCATGGTGGCCAGTACCGACGGCGTGATGACCGCGTGTGTCACCCCTTCGGTGCGCAGCAGTTCCTCGAGTGCGCTGCCGCCGTACACATCCGGCGGCGAGATGACCAGCCGCCCGCCCGCGCCGTGCGCCATGAGCAGTTCGTGCACCGAGGCGTCGAAGCTGGGGGAGGCCACCTGCAGGGTGCTGGAGGTCTCGTCCAGGTCCAGCAGACTCTGCTGCGAGGCAACGAGATTGGCGAGTCCACGATGGCTCAGCAGCACCGCCTTGGGCTTGCCGGTCGAGCCGGAGGTGTAGATGAGGTAGGCGGTCTGGGCCAGGTTTATGGGCCCGCCGCGTTCGGCGTCGGTGATGTGCGCGTCGGACACCGTCATGACCCGGCGGATGGTGTTGAGGTCGTCGAGCAGCAGCCAGTCGATACTGCCGGGCAGGGTCTCGCCGACCGCGCACACCGTCACCCCGATGGGCGCGCGGGAGTCGCTCAGGATGTGCTCGATGCGCTCGACCGGATAGCTGGGGTCCAGCGGCAGGAACGCCGCCCCGGTCTTGGCCAGCGCCCACACCGCCACCACGGATTCCACCGACCGGGTCAGGGCCAGCACCACGAAGCTCTCGCGGCCGACCCCGCGCCGCAACAGGACTCGCGCGAAGCGGTTGGACCAGGCATCGAGGTCGCGGTAGGTCATGCTGAGGGCGCCCGAGCTGAGGGCGATGCCGTCCGGATTGACACGCGCGCCCGCGGCCAGGATGTCGGGCAGGGTGCGCAGGGGGCTGGGCGTGCCGCCGCGGACGGGCAGCAGCTGGGTGCGTTCGATCGGATCGCAGTGCTGCAGTTGCGCGGTGCGGCGCTCGGGATGGTCGGCGATCTGGTCGAGCAGCAGCACGAACCGGTCGAGCAGCCGGCGCGCGGCGGCCTCGGGCAGCTCATCGGCCATGAATTTGACGGTGATGGTGAGGCTTTCGCTACCGTCGGAGGCGCGCTGCGGGATCACCATGAGGTTCAGTGGGTAGGGGGTGGCGTCGGTGCCGGACACGTCGAGGATCCGCATGCCCGCGATATCCAGTGCGCGCGAGAGGGTTTCGCGGTCGATGGGATAGGACTCGAAGACGGTGAGGGTGTCGAACAGCTCGGGCAGCCCGACCGCCCGGTGGATGGCGGCCAGCCCGACGTGCTGGTGGTCCAGCAGCCGCGCCTGCTCGGCCTGCACCCGGGCCAGCAGATCGCCCACGCGCTCACCGGGATCCAGCCGCACCCGCACCGGCAGGGTGTTGATGAACAGCCCCACCATCTCCTCGACCCCGGCCAGCTGCGGCGGCCGCCCGGAGACGGTGCCGCCGAACACCACGTCGGTGCGGCCGGTGAGCATGGTCAGCAGCAGCGCCCACGCGGCCTGCACGGCGGTGTTCACCGTGGCCCCGGCGGTGCGCGCGGTGTCGGTGAGCCGTTCCAGTCGCGCCGTGGTGAATTCGGCCGAGACCATGCCGGATTCGGTCGAGGTGATGCCCGCGAGGGTGGGCACCGCGCGGGTCGGTGCGTCGACCCCGGCCAGCGCCTCGGTCCAGGCCGCCAGGGACGCGGCGTCGTCCTGCTGATCGAGCCAGGCCAGGAATTCGCGATACGAGTGTGCCGGAGCCTGCGCGATCTCGTGCCCGGTGACCGCGGCCAGGTAGCCGGCCAGCAGCTCGCGCACTACCAGCGGCGTGGACCAGCCGTCCAGGGCCAGATGGTGATTGGTCATGAGCAGCGTGTACGCCTCGGGTTCGGTGCGTACCAGGCTGAAGCGCAGCAGCGGCGGCCGGGCGAGGTCGAAGCGGGTGCCCGCGTCCACGGCGATGAGCCGGGCCAGCTCCCGCTGCCGTTCGGCCGGTTCCTCGATGGTGGTGAGATCGATGTCCTGCCAGGGGATCTCGGCCTCCCCGAGCACCAGCTGCCGGGGGCCGTCGGCGGTCTCGACGTAGGCCACCCGGAGCACCTCGTGCCGAGCCGTCAGCGCCGCCGCGGCCGTGCGCAGCCGCCCGGCATCGACCCGGCCGGCCAGCGACAGCCGGGTCTGGACGGTGTACCCGTCGGCGGTGTCGGTGTCGTAGCGGGCGTGGAAGAGCAGGCCGTACTGCAGCGGCGACAGCGGCCAGACCTCGGTGAGGTCCGGGTATTCCCGCTCCCAGGCGTCGATCTGCGCCTGATCCACCGTGACCAGCGGGAAGTCCGAGGGCGTGTGCCCGCCGGCTCCGGTGTGCCGGGCATGGGCCACCAGCGCGGTGACCGCCCGCCCCCACAGCCGGGCGAACTCCCGCACCTGCCCGGGCGTGAGCAGCCGCGACGCGTAGGCCCAGGTCACCTCGAGGCCGGCGGCGGTGTGGAAGGCATTGATGTCGATGACCGCCGCCAGCGGTGCGCGATCGTCCTGGGTGGCGGCGAATCTGACCGGCACCCACGGGGTTTCCTCGCCGCCCGGATGTTCCACCCCCGCGCCCGTGCGGCCGAGATAGTTGAAACTGATCTGCGGCGTGGGCGAATCGTCGAGCCGGTTGGGTCCCGTGCCGAGGTAGCGCAGCATGCCGAAGCCGACGCCCTTGTCGGGAATCGCCCGCAGCTGCTCCTTCACCGCCTTCAGTGCCGCGCCCGCCGCGGGCCCGCCCCGGAAGGCGTCGTCGAGGTCGAGGTCGCCGAGGTCGAGCGCCACCGGGAACACGCTGGTGAACCAGCCGATGGTGCGTGAGATGTCCGCACCCGGCAGCACCGATTCCTCGCGTCCGTGCCCCTCCACGGTGAGCAGCGTCCGGCGGGTGCGCCGCCAGCGGCTCGCCGCCAGCGCCAGCGCGGTGAGCAGGGCGTCGTCGAGTCCGCAGTGGAAGCGCGCCGGAATGAGTTCCTGTGCGGCCGTGGCGGTATCGCTGTCGATGACGGTCCGCAGCTGGCCCATGGTGGCCACGGTGTCGAGCTCCGGATCCAGGGCCCGGGTGCCCAGCCGCGGGTCCGGTGTGGTGAGGATCCGCCGCCATTGCGGGATCTCGGCCGCGCGCGCCGGGGTCTGCTCGACCTGCCCGTGCGCCCAGCGCCGGAACGAGGTCCCCACCGGCGCGAGCGGTCCGCCCGCCCAGGCGGTGGCCAGATCCGGCAGCAGGATGCGCCAGGACACGCCGTCGGTGACCAGGTGGTGCAGCACCGCCCACAGCAGTGGCGGGGCGTCCTCGCGGTCGATGAGCACGAAGCGGGCCACGATGCCGGCGGCGGGATCCAGCAGGTCGGCCGCACGCTGCAGTGCATCCTCGCCGTCGGTGCCGGGTGCGGCGGTCACGGTTTCGATGAGGGCCCCGGCCTCGATCGTGCCGGGCGCGCCGACCCGCCACTCCCACGGGCCGCTGCCGTTCGCGGGCCGGTGGGTGAGGGTGCTGCGCAGCAGGTCGTGCCGGTCGAGCAGGGCCTGCACCGCGGCCGTGAGCCGGGATCGGCCGGCTTCGCCGGAGGCGAAAGTGTGTTCAGCGCCGGAGGCGAAAGTGTGTTCAGCGCCGGAGGCGAAAGTGTGTTCAGCGCCGGAGGCGAAAGTGTATTCAGCGCCGGAGGCGGAAATGTCTTCAGCGCGGGGGAGCGGAATCAGCACGGCCTGAGCGAATCTGGGCCAGGTCTCGCCCTGCTCGAGCATGGCGTGCACGATCGGGGTGAGCGGCACCGGGCCCACCGCGCCGCCGGGCAGCTCCTGGACCACCGGGCCGGTCACCTCGGTGGCGACGACGGCCAGCGCCGCGACGGTCTTGTGCTCGAACACATCCCGGGCCCGCAGCCCGAGTCCGGCCGCCTTGGCGCGCGCCACCAGCTGGATGGCCACGATGCTGTCGCCGCCGAGGGCGAAGAAATTGTCGTCCGCCGCAACCGATTCCGCCCCGAGCACCGCGGCGAAGACCTCCGCGAGCGCACGTTCCCGCTCGGTGGCTGGCGCGCGACCGGCGCGGGGGCCGGATCCGAAATCGGGTCTGGGCAGCGCGCGGCGATCCACCTTGCCCGCCGGGGTGAGCGGCAGCGAGTGCAGCACCATCACGACCGACGGCACCATATGTGCCGGAAGTGACTGGGCCACAGTGGCTTTCACCTGCTCCGGCGCGACCACCGAATCGGCCGCCAGCACATAGGACACCAGCGCGGTCGCACCGCCGGGCGTGGTCGCGCCCACCGTGACCGCCATCTCGACCCCCGGATACCGCGCCACCGCGGCGTCCACCTCGCCGAGTTCGATACGGAAGCCGCGCACCTTCACCTGGGTGTCGCCGCGGCCCAGGTACTCCAATTCCCAGCGGCCGCCGCGCCGGCGCCACCGCACCAGGTCGCCGGTGCGGTACATGCGCGCGCCCGAGTCGAACGGGCTGGCCACGAAACGCTCGGCGCTCAGGCCGATGCGCTGGTGGTAGCCGCGGGCCAGACCCGGCCCGCACAAATACAGTTCACCCGTCACGCCCGGCGGCACCGGACGCAGCCACGGATCGAGGACGACCGCACCCATGCCCCGCGAGGGCGCGCCGATCGTAATGGGATCGCCGGGGGCGAGCGGGGCGCTCAGGGTGGCGGTGACGGTGGCCTCGGTCGGGCCGTAGCCATTGATGACACACCGCCCGGCCCAGCGGACCGGCAGCTCGGGCGGGCATGAGTCGCCGCCCACCACCACGGTGCGCAGCCGCGGCAGCGTGTCCGGTTCCAGCGAACCCGCCACGGCCGGTGTCACATTCAGGTGGGTGACCTCCAGGTGCCGCAGCACCCGCGCCAGCTCGTCGCCCGCGTAGGCGGCCGGCGGCACCACGGCCACCGTCGCGCCGACCGCGAGGGCGACCAACAGCTCCTCCACCGAGATGTCGAAACTCGGCGAGACCGCGTGCGCCACCACGGCATCCGGTCCGACGCCGAATGCGGCGCCCGAACCGGTGACCAGATTCGTCAGGCCGCGATGGGTGACGGCGACGCCCTTGGGCAGCCCGGTCGAGCCGGAGGTGTAGATGAGATAGGCGACCTGGTCCAGGTGCAGGGGCGCGCGCCGGTCGGCATCGGTGATCGGACCGGAATCGCTTGCGGCGATGAGTTTCTCGGTGGCCGGGTCGTCCAGCACCAGCCACTCGACCCGATCCGGCAGGGCCGCCCGGGAACCCGCCACCGTCACGCCCGCGACCACGCCGCTGTCGGTGAGCATGTGCTCGATGCGGTCGACCGGATAGCCGGGGTCGACGGGCACGAACGCCGCGCCGGTCTGGGCGACCGCGCACATGGCCAGCACCGACTCCGCGGAACGCGGGATCGAGATCGCCACCGTGCGTTCCGGTCCGGCCCCCGCCGCGATCAGCACCCGGGCCAGCCGGTCGGTGTACTCGGTGAGCTCACGGTAGGTGAACGCGGTGCCGTCCACCCGCAGGGCGATGGCCGACGGGTCCCGGCCCGCCCCCGCCGCGAGGATCTCGGGCAGCGTGCGCGGACCGGCGCCGTCGCGGCCCTGTGCGGGGGCCAGTTCGGCGCGTTCGGTTTCGGAGAGCGCGGTCACCGCCGCCAGCGGTTGTTCGGCGCCACCGGCCAGGAAGCGGTGCAGGAACTCCAGGAAGCGCGCGTGCAGCACCGCGAGTTCGGGCTCGTCGTAGCGGTTCGGATTGGCCTGGAAGTCGATGTGCGTGCGTTCCGCGCCGCCGCCCGGATAGACGTTCACGAACAGGTCGTCGATGAGGCCCGAGGTCAGCACGTGCAGCTGCCCGGTGACCCCGCCCAGGCGGATGCGGGTGTCGGCGAGCATGAGATTGACCGTCGGGCCGAAGCCCGCCACCTCGTCCATGGCCCAGCCGAGGTCGCGGATGATGTCCTCCTGCCGGTACCGCTGGCGGCGCAGCGCGGCGGTGAGCTCACCCTGGGTGGCGCGGACGAGATCGCCGACCGTGGCGGTGGGGGAGGGACGTAGCCGCAGCGGCACCACATTGGCGACCATGCCGCCGGAGCGGCGCAGGACGGCGGTGGTGCGGCCGGACACCGGCAGGCTCAGCACGATCTCGCCCGCCCCGGTCATGGCGCCGACGTAGGCGGCGAAGGCGGCCACCACGACCGGCGCCGGACTGGTGGACAGGGCGGTGGTGAGCGAATCCAGCAGGGCCGCCGTGGATTCCGGCAGTGTGCCGCTGAGCAGGCGGGGGTGGGCGTCGACCGCGCCGGTGCGCTTGCCCAGCTGCGCCGGTTCGGGCAGGCCCGCCAGATGCGCGCGCCAGTACTCCCGGTCGGCCTGGAGCTTGTCCGAATCCCGGTATGCCGCATCGGCTTCCACGATGCGCTGCAACGGTTCGGCCCGGCCGGGCGGAATCTCGTGCCCGGCGGCGGCCTCGTTGTAGATCTCGGAGGTGCGCTGCAGCATGGTGAGCGCGCCGACGCCGTCGATCAGGATGTGGTGGAACCGCGAGTACCAGTACCAGTGGTCCGGGCCCAGGCTCAGCATGGCGATCAGGCACAGCCGGTCGCGGGTCAGGTCCAGTGGCGCGGTGTATTCGGCGTGCATCCATGCCCGGGCGGCGGCCACCGGATCGGGCGCGTCGCTCAGGTCGACGGTGTCGATCGTGTCGTCGAGCGTGGTGTCCACGAGCTGCCAGGGCAGCTCGTCGATTTCTGTCAGGCGCAGGTATCCGGTGCCGAACTCGCGCCCGGCGCGGCGGATCGCGTCGGCGAGCAGTTGCACGTCGACGGGGCCGGTGAGCTCCACGTACTGGGCGATCGAGACGGGCGTGTCACCCGCCAGCTGCTGGGCGAACCAGATGCCGCGCTGGGCCGCCGAGAGAGCGAAGGCCGCGGACGAATCAGGGGTGGATGTGGACAGGGTGCTGAAAACCATTCTGAAACATCCTGCGGGCGATATTGATTCGGTACGGTCAGGCTGCGGCCTCCCGTGCCGGCGGCAGTTCCGCCGCGGTGAGCGGGGCGTCCGAACCGGTGAGGTACTGCACCAGCGTGGAGCGGTCGTCGAGCACCAGCCAGCGGCTCGGATCGGTGATCCGCTCCCGGCCGTCCTTGGTGGTGACGCCGAAATCGGCACGGGCCACTGTGGTTTCGGTGGTGAGCGGCACCGGAATCGCGCCGATCTTGGTGATGGCCAGACGGGACACCGCGGCCTCCAGCTGCGGAGTCTCCGCGATCGCGATGCGGGCCCCCGGGTGGGCTCCGAGCCGCAGCAGCATGCGCGCGAGGCGGTTGCTCCAGCGATCCAGTTCGGCGTAGCTCAGTTCGCAGTCGGCGGCGGTCATCGCGATGGCGGCGGGCGATTCGACCGGCTTGCACATCGAACATCATCCTCTCGGAGGGGCGCTTGCGGTGGCGTTCGGTATGTATCTACTGTCGCCGCCGCGCGCCGCGGCCGATAGCGACCACAGTGCTGCCGAAACCCGCTCCGAGGGTGCGGATGAACCCACCCTGGGGTGGGTGGAAGATCAGCCGCCCAGGCCCTCCATGGTCTGGGAGATCATGGCGATGGAGTCGCGCGGGCTCAGCGCCATGGCCCGGAGCTGGTCGAACATCACGCCGTAGCGGCGCACCTCCGGGTGGCCCTCGATCAGTTCGTCACTGGCGATGCCCTCCACGTAGACCAGCTCCGGGTCCGCGGGGTCCGGGAAGTCCAGCAGCGTGAAGGAGCCCAGCATGCCCGGGTGCGCGCCGGCGTCGAAGGGCAGGATCTGCAGGATCACATTGCGCTTCTCGGTGTGCTCCAGCAGCAGGGTGAATTGCTGGAACATCACCTCCGGGCCGCCCACCAGCCGGCGGATGACGGCCTCGTCCAGCACCACCCACAGCTCCAGCGGATCGTCCTTGGTGAGCACCTTGGCCCGCTCCTGGCGCGCCCGGATGCGTTGCTCGATAACCTGATCCGAGATCTTGGGCATGGTGGTCTGGTACACCGCGTTCGCGTACGCCTCGGTCTGTAGCAGGCCGGGGACATAGGTGGACTGGAAGAACCGAGCCGAGAGCGCCTCGGCTTCGAAGTTGATGTAGGCGCCGTAGACCTCCGACACCGCATCCTCGAAAGACCGTGCCATGCCTGGGCGGAGCGCATCCACCAGCAACTGCAAGGCATCTGAACGTTGCGGCTCGCCGATGCCGTAGAGGTCCAGCATGGCCGTCAGGGTGCGGCGCTGGGGCCTGGCCTGTGCGGTTTCGATGCGGTAGAGGGTGGTCACGTTGATGCCGGTCTTCGCGCTGACCACTTCTTTGCTGAGCTGCGCGTTCTCGCGCATCTCGTGCAGCATCGCGGCGAGCCGCCGCAAACGGACGGTGAGCACGGTGCGCTTGCCTGCCATGACAACCCTTTCCCTTGTCGCACTTGCTAGAACGCAGTATTGCGTTCTTGCATTTGTAAGAGCATGATCCAGCTAGCCTATTCGTGAACAACCGATCCGATGACCGGTATAGCTGAATCCGGAGACCAATCATGTTGGTGCGATTAGTGATGCTGTCGGGTGCGTATAGGGAGTCTCGATGACCATGTCGATAGCCGGCGTCCTGCCGACCGCTCCGCAATTGCTCTGTGCCTTCCAGGGGAGGCGATTTCAAGATCGAGTGTTGCTACGGTCGGCGCACGCTCTCGCCGAACTGCACGAACGTCGCGGCCAGCTACGGGATCCCATGATGATCAACGAGATCGATTGTCGCCGCAGCGAACTCGTTGACGATATCAATGATTGGGTGGAACAGGAACTGCCGCAACACCGCAACGGCGCCACGCTGCACACCGAGAGCCTGGGCGCGGTCGTCGACCGTATGGCCCGGAGCTGGGTGGAGGCCAATCAGGTGATCGATCACGAGGGCGCGGCCAGTGACAACACCCATAAACACTGGTACCACCTGGCCGAACTGGTGGACGGCTACACTGATCTCGTAATCGACGTGGCCGGTGGCCGCCGCCGTTTACCAGAACAATGATTCCAAATGCATTGACACAATTGATGTATTGCCACCGAATCGTTGATCGTCAGCGGTGACGTCAGCCGAGTCGTGTTATCGGACCAATAGGTCGCTCGAACCGTAGGACGTCGCCCGCCCGAGACGGCGGGCGCAACGGGGCGCCCCGCCCGGCGTGCCGCGTGGTCGACTGGCGCGGCACGCCCGCCTGGATAAATCGCGGAGCGCCCCAAAACCATCCGTGCGGTTTTTGTTCACGCCATGTTTCATTCACATGGCGGCGGATTCACAAAATTGCGGGTGTAATACGGCGTTTCACATTTCGAGGGAGGGAGTTCGTCATGAACACGGGCGAGGGCACGGCCACCGAGCTCTACCGGCGGGCCCAGGACGGCACATTCCGCCTGGAGGTGGGGGCGGCGCGTACCTGCGCCGCACACTTCCTGCGGTTCGCAGACGCACTGGACCCGCAAATCGAGCGCAGCCACGATACCCATACCCTCACTGGCTTCGGGGATTTCGACTCCGCCCACCAACTCCGGCGCGGTTTCGAACACAAGGGCCGCCAGCTCACCGAGGCCCTGAGCGCCCTGCAGCACTCCGCCCTCGACATGGCCGCCGCCTGCCTGCTGGCCGCCGGCCTGATCGAGGCCACTGACGCCACCTACTCGCGCACCCTGCTGGCCGCCACCGCCGGCCTCTGAGACTTCGGGTCTTGTTGATCCCTCACCCGGAGAAGGTTGGGCCGGTATCCGCCGAACGGGTACCGGCCCAATTCTTGTCGCACACCACATCCGAAAGCACCTGCAGCACCGCGAAGATCGCCCCTACCACCAGGAACTGCACCGGCAGCCACCCGTTGGCGGGCACCGCGAACTGCGGCAGCACCGCCGCGAAGAACACCACCGTCTTCGGATTCGTCGCCCCTACCACCCCGAATGCCACCACATGCGACACAGGCACTATCACCCCAGGGTAATGGCCCGCAACGGCCGTGAGTGCCGAAAACCGTTGCCCCGCTGATGATCTATCCGTCGAGCTCGTCCGGTAGCAGCCACGCTCGACCGCCGCCCGGCAGCCCACGCTCTCCACTCCGAGGCCTGCGCGTGCACACGGATCAACTGGTCCCGCAGACGCCCCGCCGCAGACGGGTCATCCCAAGCTCACCGATTGAGATGGGTTGGGGTCAGCGGTCTTTCCAGTAGTTGTCGGGGCCTACCAGGTTGAGGATGGTGCGGGAGGGGGCCTCGAGGTTGGGTTCGAGGGAGGCGTCGACTGCGAGGTTGATATAGAGGGAGTAGGACTCGTAGAGGTAGCGGTATTCCTGGCTGCCCCAGCTGGAGTAGGTGGCCTTGAAGAGGGTGTCGGTGTTGGCCTGGCAGACGCTGGAGCCGACGCCCTGGGTGGGGCACCAGACGTCCCAGATCTGGTCCTGGCCCTTGAGGCCGTTGTAGAGGGTTTCGGCCTCGGTGTTGGAGGGAAAGGCGAAGACCTCGATGGAGGTCAGGATCTTCTCGGAGGCGTCGAGGTAGACGCCGGTCATCATCTGCTGGCACTTGTTGTTCTGCAGCGCCGTCTTCACGTTCTGCGACATATTGCTGGAGACGCAGTCCTTGGGGCCGAAGGAGTGACGGGTGAACACCACGCCCTTGCTGTCGGTGAAGCTCTGCGGCAGTAGGGCGTCCGCCGTGAACGGGGTCTTGTCGGTGGACTGCTTGTTGAGGGTGTTCTTGTCGAAGCCCGCGGTGGTGCTGGTCGGCGGGGCCGTCGTGGTGGTGGTCGTGGAGGTGCCGGCGGCCGAGTTCTTGCTGGAGTCCTTGCCGGTGAGCACCACCGCGCCCACCGCGATGGCGATGACCAGTACCACCAGCAGGACGCCGAGGATCACCTTGAGTGCCGTGTTCGCTGAATTGGACTGCGGTGCAGTCGAATACGCCACCGGCTGCTGCGGGTTGAACCAACCGCTCGGTGGGCTCGGCGTGGTCGGCGCGCCGAACGCCACCGTCGGCATGGCGGGCGCACTGGCCGGCTGTCCGGCGTGCCGATCCAGCACCGCCAGCGCCTCGGGCACATAGTTCGCGCCGTCGGGCGTCAGATACACCGCCCGCAGGGTGTCACTCCACTCCGTCGCGGAGGGCCGGGCGTCCGGCCCGAATCCGCCATTGCTGAAGGCCCGGTCGAACAGCGCCCGCACCCGCGGGTCGAGATCGGCGGGCACCCCGGACGGCTGCCACGGCGCACCGGGCGCCCCCGCCCCGGCATCCGGCAGCAACGTCCGATACACCAGCACCGCCAGGTCGTACCGATCCTTGAACCGGTCGTGGGTCGCTTCGAGCGTCGTCGGCCCGGCCGTGTCGATGACGTACACCAGCGGCGCGGCCGGCTGCCACAGCACGTTCTTGGCGGACAGGTCCCCGTGCACGAATTGCCGCTCCTCGAGCACCCGCGCGATGTCGCTCAGCCGGATCGCCAGCCCGGCCCGGAAATACGACGCCACCTGCCCGGGCGCGGCCCACAGCTGATCCAGCGTGCGCGGCCGCCCGTCCGGCTGCAGGAAGTCCATGGGGATCAGCGGCAGCACGGTCCCGGCCAGCATCCCCTCGTGCAGCACCAGATCGATCGGCCAGTTCACCGCCTCGGCGGCGTCCCCGGTGGATCCGCCCGCGGCCTCGGCGGCGAGGACGGTCTGCCGCCCGAAGAGCATGGCCTGCCGGGCTGATTCGATGACGTCGGGACCGGTGACCGGAGTCCGGTACAGCTTGTAGAGCCGCTGGAGCCCGCGCGGATCCCGGCACAGGTACTGCACCGACCGGTTGCCCCCGGTATAGAACGGTTCGCTGTCCACGTCATAGGACTCACCGGACAACCCTGCTACGACCACCATCGAACTACCCCCGCCCGAGCAGTAACTCCGACAACGCGAACGAACGCGACAACGCGGCGAGCCTAACCGTTCAACTGTCCGCCACGCCCGGCAATAAACGCAAGACACCGCTGACCGTCCCCTCACTGGCAGCGGTCAGCGGTGTGGTGCGGTCGACCCGAAAGCTGACCCGGCAGTCAGCGCAGCGCCGCACGACCTTTCAAGCGGCCCAGGATCACCAGGGCGAGGAGCGTGACCAGCACCAGCAGCGTGGTACTGGCCGCGGCATCGAAGACTTCGCCGCGGTCGGTGGCCGCGAAAATGGCCACCGGCAGGGTTTTCCAGGTCGCGGGGTAGACCATGATGGTCGCCCCCAGCTCACCCATGGACAGTGCGATGGCCAGCCCCGCCGCCGCGCCGAGCGCGGGCAGCAGCAGCGGCAGCGTGATCCGGAACAGGACCCGCGCCGGTCCGGCGCCGAGCGATTCGGCGGCCTGCCGATAGCCGGGGTCGAGCCGGTCCAGCGCCGCGGAGACCCCGCTGAAGGCGTAGGCCAGCACGAGCACCGTATGCGCCAGGATCACGATCCATTTGGTGCCGCCCAGCAGCAGCGGCCGCTCGTTGAAGGTGATGAGCACGCCCAGGCCGATCGCCACCGATGGCACCGCGACCGGCACATGGAACACCGCGTCGGTGAGCCGCCGCAGCCGGCCGGGCGCCTCCATCGACGCCAGCGCCGCCCAGGTGCCCAGCGCCAGCGAGAGCAGACCCGCCAGCAGCGCGGTCTGCAGGCTCACCGACAGGCTCGCGGACTCCTCACCCGACAGGGCCCGGGAGAAGTTCGCGAACCCCAGCTGCGAGGGCAGCGGCCCGTTCCAGCGTCCGGCCAGCGCCGCCGCCACCACGGTCGCGATGGGCGCCACGAACACCACGGCCACCACGACCCCGAACACGGCGAGCACCGCGGCCCGCCCGCGCCTGGTCCACACCAGCATGGTTCAGCTCTCCTTCCGCGCACCGGTGAGGCGCGCGAACAGCAGTCGGTATCCGAGATACAGGCCGAGCGACAGCAATACCTGCACCGAGGCCAGCACCGCGGCCCCCGGCAGATCGAAGGTGACGATGCCGCGCGTGTAGATCAGCGCGGGCAGCGTGATGACACCCTTGGCCCCGGTGAACAGCACGATGCCGAATTCGTTGAGGGTCAACAGGAGCGTGAGGCTGCCACCTGCCGCCAGCGCGGGCCAGGCCTCCGGCATCACCACCTGCGCCAGCACCCGCCACGGCGAGGCGCCCAGACTGGAGGCCACATCCAGCTGTTCGCGCGGCAGCTGCGCGAACGCGGCCAGCAGCGGCCGCACCACGAACGGCGTGAAGAAGGTGACCTCGGCGAGGATCACGCCCCAGGGCGTGCTGAGGAAGTTCACTACCGGCCGCGTACCACCGGTGATCTGGTTGATGAGCGCGTTCACCGCCCCCGCTGTCCCGTACAGGAACGTGAAGGCCAGTGTCACGAGGAAGGACGGCAGGGTCAGCACCGAGTCGATGAGCCGACCCACCAGTTGCGCACCGGGAAACGGCACGAATGCCAGCACGATCGCCAGGAATGTCCCCAGCAGCAGGCAGCCGATGGTCGAGCTGACCGCGATGGTCACGGTGCGCATCAGCGCATTCCGGAACGACTCTTCGGCCAGCACCGCCGACCAGGTCCCGACCCCTCGCCCGGACTTGGTCTTGGTCGATTCCAAGAGCACCCGCACGATCGGATACACCGCGATCAGCAGCACCGTCAGCACCGGCGGCAGTGTCCACAGCACCGGCCGCCACGACCGTCCCGGCTCGCGAGTCCCGGGAGCCTCTGCCGCGGAAGGAGATTCGAGCAGGGCGGTCACGACGGCCTCCCGTCCCGCATCGCGGCCGACCCGGCGAACCGCTCGGACCCCTCGTCGGCGGTCACCGCGCGCCGTCGCGACACCGTCCGCCGTTCTTCCCGCAGCGGACTCGATGTCACTGCGGCATAGTCGAATTCACCCGTGGCTCGACGGGTCGGCGGGGCGGTCATGCGCGGACCTCGCCGTCGGCGGCGGAGTCGGTGCCGATGCCCGGCGGGATGAGCACCCCGGCCGGGTCGGGGAAGCGTACGCCGATGTGGTCGCCGGGCGCGATCTCGGTGTGGCCCAGGACATCCGCGGTGAGTTCGGCGGGGATGCCCGCCACATCGAGGTGCAGCCGGGTCGAGGCGCCCTTCCAGACGCTGGTGATCACGGTGGCGCGCAGCGCATCTCGTTCGGTGAGCGGCACGATGCGCACGGTATGCGGCCGGACGCACAACTGGGCGTCGGCATTCGGTGCCCAGTCCGGGCGTCCCACGCCGGGCGGCGGCGCGTCCGCGCGCAGCGTGTGCTCGCCGACGGTCACCAGCGCGGCGGTGCCGGAGACGTGTTTGACCGTGCAGGCCAGCAGATTCGCGCCGCCCAGGAAGGATGCGGTGAATTCGGTGGCGGGTTGCTGCCACAGTGTGCGCGCGGTATCGATGTCGACCAGCCGCGCGTCGCGCATGACCGCGATGCGGTCGGCCAGCGCGAGCGCCTCGGCTTGGTCGTGGGTCACGTACAGCATCGCCGTGTCCGGCAAGGCCTTTCGCAGCTGCTGCAGCTCGCCGAGCATGTTCTGGCGCAATTGCGCGTCCAGCGCCGCGAGGGGCTCGTCGAGCAGCAGCACCCGGGGCCGGATGGCGAGCGCCCGCGCGATGGCGACGCGCTGCTGCTGCCCGCCGGACAGCTCGCGCGGCAGCCGCTTGGCGTAGGCGCCCATGCCGACCATGTCCAGGGCCTCGGTCACCCGGGCCCCGATCTCGTTGCGCGGCACGCGATGTGCCTTCAGTCCGAAGGCCACATTGTCGTGCACCCGCATGTGCGGGAACAGCGCGTAGGACTGCACCACCACCCCGATGCCGCGCTTGGCGGGGGAGAGGTCGGTGACGTCGCGGCCGGCCAGCCGCACCGCGCCCGAGGTGGGCCGGACGAACCCGGCCAGCGCCTTGAGCGCGGTGGACTTGCCGGAACCGCTGGGCCCCAGGAGCGCGACCGTTTCCCCCGCGGCCACCCGCAGGTTGAAATCGGCCAGTGCCACAGTGGATCTACGGCCGCGGCCGTAGGTGACTCCGACCCGGTCGAACACGATGGCCGGTTCGTCGGTGGTCTCGCCGGCCACCGTGGATGTCGTCAACGCGGAGGACATGGTTGCTGCTCCTGGGGCTGGTATCGGACTGACGCCGTGCGCTAGCTACCGGTGGCCTTGGTGTAGGCGGCCACGTCGGCGTCGAGGTTGTCGAGCACGGAGGTCCAGTCGGGGTGCAGGACGGTCACGTCCTTGATGGTCGAGGCCGGGGACGGGCCGTTGCCGGTGGCCGGGGCGCTCGCCAGATCCGTGCGGGACGGGATGGCGAAGGTGTCGGGCAGCGACTTCTGCACGTCGGCCGAGAGCAGGAACTCCATCAGCTTCTTGGCCGCGTCCGAATGCGGCGCGCCCTTGGCCATGCCCATCAGGTAGGGCAGCGAGACGGTCGACTTCTTGCCGTCGGCGGACGCCGGGAAGAAGACATTGAACTTGGAGCCGCTCTTGACGCTCTGCAGGTTCATCTGCACATCGCCGTTGGCGATGAGGATCTCGCCCTTGTCCACCTTGGCCTGCAGCTTGCCGGTGGAGGAGGACGGGCCGACATTGTTGGCCTGCAGCTTGGCCAGGTAGTCGAGCGCGCCCTGCTTGCCCATGAGCTGCTGCAGCAGCACCAGCACCGCGGTGCCGTCACCTGCCTGACCGGGGGTGGAGTACTGCAGCTTGCCCTTGTAGTCGGGCTTGAGCAGGTCGTCCCAGGTCAGTTTGGTGGCGTCGACCGACGGGTTGGCGATGAAGCACAGGTAGTTGCCCGCCAGGGAAACCCACTTGCCGTTGGCGTCCTTGTCGGCGGCGGCGACCGCGCCGGTGTCCACGCCGCTGGCCTGCAGCAGTCCGGACTTGTCGGCCTTCTGCATGAACGGCGGCAGGGTGACGACGACGTCGGCCTGCGGGTTGGACTGTTCCTTCTCCACCCGGCTGACGACCTCGCCGGAGCCGGCTTCCACCTCGTTGACCGTGATGCCGGTCTGCGCCTTGAACTTCTCGAAGACGGGCTTGTACCAGTCGCCGAGGCCATCGACGGAGTAGACGGTGACCGTCTTGCCGTCCTTCGAGTCGCTGCCGGTGCCGCCGCAGGCGGTCAGGCTGAAGGCGACCGCGGTGGCGGAGGTCAGGATGAGAGCGGTGCGGGCGATGTTGCGTGCGAGGCGGTTGTTCGAAATACGCACGGTGACTGCACTTTCAGTTCAGGGGACGGTCGAGTCGAAGACTGGGTGGAATCGATGGGATGGGGGTACTCCGCCGCCCGGGCGAGGCGCGCCCGGGCGGCGGAATTCTCTAGCCGCGCTCGGCCAGCAGCAGCTGCGCGAATTCGGTGACCGACGGCACCACGTGGGTCGCTCCCGCGGCCCGCAGCTGCTCCTCGGTGTGCGCGCCGGTCAGCGTGCCCGCGACGATGCGCGCGCCCGCGGCCAGGCCGGTGGCGATATCGCTGGACGTATCACCCAGCACCGCAACGCGATCCACGGCGTCGGCCTGCAGCCGCAGCACGGCGGTGAGCACCATGTCGGGGTAGGGGCGGCCGCGCCCGGCGTCGGAGGGGACCAGGGCCAGATCGGCGATGTCGTTCCAGCCCAGCGCGTTCAGCAGTCTGTCCTGGGTCTCGCGGCTGAACCCTGTGGTCAGCGCCACCTTGATGCCCGCCGCCCGCAGCGCCGAAATAGCCTCCGCGGCACCGGGAATCGGGTTCACGCCCGCCTCGGCGAACTCCGCGTAGGCGGCCTCGAAGGCGCGGTTGGCCAGCTGGGCGCGGTCCTCGTCGCCGAGCAGGGTACGGAAGCACCGGATCTTGGACTGGCCCATGGTGTCCCGCACGAAGGTGCGGGCCGCCTCGCGCTCTGGGCCCTCGGCGGGCACGCCCGCGGCGGTGATGGCCGCCTCGAACGCCCGCTCGACCAGCCCGTCGTCGGCGACGGTGGTGCCCGCCATATCGAGGACGGCGAGTTCGATCTGCTTGTCGGACACGGTGATTCCTTTGATCGAGGAGGTCTCAGAGCGAGAGGAGGTCGGCGGTCTCGTCGCCGAGGGCGGGGCCGAGCGTCATGCCGCGGCCACCCGGACCGGTGACCACCCAGACGCCGTCGGCCGCCTGCGCGCGGGTGACGATGGTGCCCGGATCGATGGACTGGCTGTACACGCCCGCCCAGCGCCGCACGATCGGCGGCAGCTTGCGGCCCAGCAGTTCCTCCATCACGCCGGTGAGGTGCTCGTAGGGGGCCTCGTCCACGTCGAAGGTGAACGGCTCGTCGTACTCGTGGGTGTCGCCGATGGTGAGTCCGCCGTGCAGGCGCTGCACGGCCAGCAGCTGCATCTTGTGCTGGGCGGCGGTGAACGGCTGCGCCTCTTCACGATTGAGCCGGTCCAGCTCCGGGCCGGCGAAGGCCGGGTAGTAGCGGAAGCTGTCGCCGTCGGCGATGGCGGTGGTGAGCGGTTCGCCCAGGGGGGCGGTCTGCATCATCTGCAGCCGCACCCGGCGCACCGGAATGTCGCCCACCAGTTCGCGGGTCAGGCCGGTGTGCGCGGCGCCCGGGCAGACCAGCACCAGATCGCCCTCGTGGCGGCGGCCGCGGTCGTCGATCACGGTGGTGCCGGTGACGGCGCGGGCCTCGGTGCCGGCGAAGAAGGCATAGCGTTCAGTGGCCTCCATGTAGCGCCGCAGGGCGGGCAGCGCCTGCCGGGACTCCACGGCGGCATCGGTCGAACAGTGCAGGCCCGCAAGGAATTTGCCGCGCAGCGCGGGGTTCAGCGCGCGCACCCGGTCGACGTCGAGCAGTTCGAAGCCGCGTTCGGCGGCCGAGGGGTGGGCCGCGGCGGCCTCGGCCACCGCGAGCTCGTTCTCCGAGCGCACGAGCGTGAGGGAACCGGCCGCGCGGAAGCCGACGCCGGGGACCTGGCCGCCGATCTCCTCCCACAGCTGCCGCGAGCGCAGGGTGAGCTCCAATTCGTGTGCGCTGCGCCCCGATACCCACACCAGACCGAAGTTGCGTACGGTCGCGCCGCGGGCTTCGACCTCGCGCTCGAGCTGGATGACGTGGTGGCCGCGCCGGATGGCGGCCAGAGCGTGGGCGGTACCGAGGATCCCTCCGCCGATGATGACCAATCGCATGGAATCATCCTGAGCAATGGTCTAGACCTACGAGTGTTTCGTGTGGAAACGGTAGGTTAATAATTGGTATAGACCAATTCTGTGTAGGCTGGGGTGATGGACACGAGGGAGGCTGCCGGGGTGGAAGACCAGGTGGAGCCAGGCCGTCCGCTGGGTGAAATGCCCGGCGCCGGAACCGATTCCGCGCCGAACGCGCGCCTGCCGAGGTCGTACCGCGTGCGCGCGGAACTCGAGGCGCTGCTCACCGAACTCTCCGAGGGCGACCCGCTGCCCTCGGAGCGCGAACTGGCCCTGCGCTGCGGCGTCGCCCGCGAAACCGTGCGTCAGGCCGTGCGAGAACTCTTGGTGGAAGGCCGTATTCGCCGTCAGGGCCGCGGCACGGTGGTCTCGCGCCCGAAGATGGTGCAGCCCCTGTCGCTGCGCTCCTACACCGAGGGCGCGATCAAGTTCGGCCGCAAACCCGGCCGTCTGCTCGTCGAATGGACCGATATCCCGGCGGACCAGGACACCGCCCGGGACCTCGCGCTCGAACCCGGCACACCGGTCATGCATCTGGAGCGCATCCTGCTCGCCGACGGCGAGCGCATCGGCCTGGAGAGCACCTGGATGCCGCTGGACCGCTTCGCCGTGCTGCGCGAGTTCTACAACCCGGAGACCTCGCTGTACGCCGCCACCCGCGGCATGGGCGTGGTCTACGCGGTCGCCACCGAGCGCATCGAAACCGTGCTCGCCTCACCGCGCGAGGCCGCCCTGCTGGAATGCACGACGGCCCTGCCGATGCTGCTGCTGCACCGCCGCAGTGTCGACGGTGAAGGCGTGCCCATCGAACGCGTGCGCTCGCTCTACCGCGGCGACCGCATCGCCTTCCAGGCCAGACTCACCGATTACTGACGCCGATCAGCCGAGCTGCGGGGCAACCTTGCCGCCCAGCAGTTCGATGGTGTGCAGCACCTTCTCGTGTGGCAGCGTGCCCACGCTGGCGTGCAGCATGAACCGGTCCAGTCCGAGCGTGTCACGGACATCGGCGATCTTCTCCGCCACATAGTCCGGCGTGCCCACGAACAGCGAACCGCTCTGCGAGCGCAGGGCATCGAACTGCTGCCGGGTCATCGGACCCCAGCCGCGCTCGCGCCCGATTCCGGACATGGCCCGCGCGTACGGCGCGTAGAAGTCCTCGACGGCTTCCTTGTCGGTGTCGGCGACATACCCGTGCGCGTGCACCGCCACCGGCTGCGGCTCGTGCCCGCCTTCCTCCAGCGCGCGGTGATACAGATCCACCAGCGGCTTGAACCGCGCCGGTTGCCCGCCGATGATGGCGATGGCCAGCGGCAGGCCCAGCAGCCCTGCCCGCACGACGGATTCGGGGCTGCCGCCCACCGCGATCCACACCGGCAGCGGCCGATTCTCGGTGCGCGGGTAGACGATCGCGTCGGTCAGCGGTGCGCGGAACCTGCCGGACCAGGTGACCGGCTCCTCCTCGCGGATCTTCAGCAGCAGCGCGAGTTTCTCCTCGAAGAGCTCGTCGTAGTCGCCGAGGTCGTACCCGAACAGCGGGAACGATTCGATGAACGACCCACGTCCGGCCATCAATTCGGCCCGCCCGTTCGAAATCCCGTCCAGCGTCGAGAAATCCTGGAAGGCCCGCACCGGGTCGGCGGAGCTCAGCACGGTCACCGCGCTGGTGAGCTGGATCCGTTCGGTGCGTGACGCGATGGCCGCCAGTACGACGGCCGGCGAGGACGCGGCGAAGTCCTTGCGGTGATGCTCACCGACGCCGTAGACGTCCAGCCCGGCCTGTTCGGTGGCCACTGCCTCCTCGACCACCTGCCGCAACCGCTCGCCCGCGGTCGGCACCGGCCCGTCTCCGCCGACAGGATGAGTTTCAGCGAATGTCGTCAGTCCCAGTTCCACGGCCGGAACCCCTCTCGAGTCTTGTTTCCAAGTCAACTGGAAGCATAAACGGACCACGGTCCGGAAGAATTCCCCCGTACCCGGACCTGGGAATCTCGCGATCCGGACCGGCAGATAGTCTGGTACCCATGTCTGTGCGCACCCGCAAGCCCCTCGCTCCCGGGCAGCAGTCGCCCATTCGCGAGGTCCCGAAGAACATCGAGCGACCCGAGTACGTCTGGAAGAAGACGGCCAAGGAGGGACACGAGCCCTGGGTGCAGACCCCGGAGACCATCGAGAAGATGCGGATCGCGGGCAAGATCGCGGCCCAGGCCCTGGAAGAGGCCGGTAAGGCCGTCGCTCCCGGCGTCACCACCGACGAGCTGGACCGGATCGCGCACGAGTACATGCTCGACCACGGCGCGTACCCATCGACCCTGGGCTACAAGGGATTTCCCAAGTCCTGCTGCACCTCGCTGAACGAGGTCATCTGCCACGGCATTCCGGACTCGACCGTGATCGAGGACGGTGACATCGTCAATATCGACGTCACCGCCTACATCGGCGGCGTGCACGGCGACACCAACAAGACCTTCCTCGCCGGTGATGTGGACGAGGAGGTGCGCCTGCTGGTCGAGCGCACCGAAGAGGCCACCATGCGGGCCATCAAGGCGGTCAAGCCGGGCCGCGCGCTCAATGTCATCGGCCGCGTCATCGAGGCCTACGCCAACCGTTTCGGCTACGGCGTGGTCCGCGACTTCACCGGCCACGGGGTCGGGCCGACCTTCCACTCCGGCCTGGTCATCCTGCACTACGACCAGCCCGCCGTGGAGTCGGTCATCGAGCCGGGCATGACCTTCACCATCGAGCCCATGATCAACCTGGGCGGCATCGACTACGAGATCTGGGACGACGGCTGGACCGTGGTCACCAAGGACCGCAAGTGGACCGCCCAGTTCGAGCACACCCTCGTCGTCACCGACGACGGCGCCGAGATCCTGACGCTCCCGTGAGAGTCGCGATGCCCCAGCGGGGTACCAGAACTCGGGCGATCGGCTCCCGCGGCCCGCGGCGGAAGAATTCGCGGGTCCTCCCGCCCAACCCTCGCGACGAGGGCCTGGGCGCGCTCCGCGCCACCATGCGCCGCCACGTCGAACTCGCCGCGGGACGGCAGGTGCCGGAAACGGACGACGCCCCCGGCGAGCAGCCCGACGTCGAGGTGACCAACGGCACGGACGTCGAAGCGGACGACGGCCGCGACGTCTACACGAGCCGGGATGCCTACACGAGTAGCGGCCGAGACCCCTACCTCAGCCGGGACGCCTACACCGGCGGTTCGCGAGCGGGGAACAGCCCGCGGTGACGGGTGCGCTGCCGGTCGCGGGTGCCACCTCGGCCGCCGGGAAAAGCGTTGTGGTGGCGGGGTTTTGCCGCCAGCTCGCAGTAGAGAGCGCGGAACGCGTCCGGCCTCACCGTCCTCGCCCTCGGCTGCCGGTGGAGCGTCGGATCGCAGGGGTGAAGGGTGCTGCTGCGGCAGCGGGCGCCACCTCCGAAGCGGGGGTGAGCATTGTCGCGGCCGGGCTTTGCCGGATGTCGGCGAGGCGTGGGGTGAAAGTCGTACCGCGGAGCATGGGGAGCGGCTCTGCGGTGGACGGTATCGGGTGACCCGGGTGAAGGGCGCTCTGCTGGTCGCGGGGACCACCTCCGATGCGGGGAAGAGTGTGGTGGTGGCGGGGCTCTGCCGCATGCTGGCGCGGCGCGGGGTGCGGGTCGCACCGTTCAAGGCGCAGAACATGTCGAACAACTCGGTCGTCACCCTGGATGGTGGGGAGATCGGCCGGGCGCAGGCGCTGCAGGCCCGGGCCTGCGGGCTGGAGCCGAGCGTGCGGTTCAACCCGGTGCTGTTGAAGCCGGGGAGTGACCGGCGCTCGCAGCTCGTGGTGCGGGGCAAGGCCGTCGATACCGTGGGGGCGAAGGATTACTTCCGGCATCGTCAGCAGTTGCGCGCCATCGTCGCCGAGGAATTGGCTTCGCTGCGAGCCGAGTTCGATGTGGTGATCTGCGAGGGCGCGGGGTCGCCCGCCGAGATCAATCTGCGGGCAACGGATCTGGCGAACATGGGTTTGGCGCGAGCGGCGGATCTGCCGGTCGTGGTGGTCGGCGACATCGATCGCGGGGGAGTGCTCGCCCACCTGTTCGGGACCGTGGCGGTCCTGGAACCCGAAGACCAGCAACTGATTTCCGGGTTCATCATCAACAAGTTCCGGGGCGATGTGGACCTGCTGCGACCGGGGCTGGATCAGCTCGCCGAGCTGACCGGGCGGCGCACGCTCGGTGTCATCCCGTTTGCCGAGGACCTCTGGATCGACGCAGAGGACTCGCTCGGTACCGTCGCCGACGCTCCCGTCGGCCGCTCCCGGCCGCCGCTGGGCGCAGAATGGCTGACGGTCGCCGCGATCCGGCTGCCACGTATCTCCAATTCCACCGATGTGGAGGCCCTGGCCTGCGAACCCGGGGTGTCCGTGCGCTGGGTGAGCGACCCGTCTCGCCTGGCCGGAGCGGACCTGGTCGTCATTCCCGGCAGCAAATCCACCGTCGGAGACCTGGAGTGGTTGCGGCGCACCGGGATTGCCGACGCCTTGACGGCGCGTGCGGCGGTCGGCGGCCCCATTCTCGGCATCTGCGGCGGCTACCAGATGCTGGCCCGCACCATCGTCGATCCGGTCGAATCCGCCGCGGGCACCGTCCCCGGCCTGGGCCTGCTGGACCTGGAGATCGAATTCGCCGACCCCAAGGTGCTGCGCCGTTCCAGCGGCCGTGTCCCGAATCATGGTGTGCCGGGCCGTGCCGGCGACCTCCCGGTGCACGGCTATGAGATCCACCACGGCCGCGTCACCCGGCAGGGCGACGACCCGTGGTTCGAACTCGACGGCGCTCCCGAAGGCAGTGTGCGCGAGGCGATCTGGGGTACCCATCTGCACGGAGCCCTGGAGTCGGACGAGTTCCGCCGCGCCTGGCTGCGCGTGGTCGCCGCACGGGCGGGCCGCACCGATTTCGTTGTCTCCGACACTGTTTCGGTGGCCGAGGTGCGCTCCGCCCAGCTGGATCTGCTGGCCGATCTCATGGAGAAGCACCTCGACCAGGACGCGCTCGAACAGCTCATCACCGCGGGTGCGCCCGCGGATCTCCCCGTTCTGACCGTCAACAAGTGACCGCCGTCACAAAAAACCGCCCGACTCGCGTTCGGCCCCTCCGGCGCTCCTGTAGCGTGATCGAACATGGAATCTCGGCGGATCACGGTCGGTGACCGCGAGTGGGCGGTGCGAGTCGGCGGACCCGAAACCAGGCACCACGTCCTGCTGCTACCCGATGCGGGCGATCCGGCCGACATTTACGACCAGGTCTGTGCCCGGTTGCAGACCTCGGACCTGCACACCATCGCGATCGAATCGATCGACGGTCTCGACGCCACCACTGTTTTCGCCATCCTCGACCAGCTGAAGGTTCCGTGGGCCAACCTGGTCGGCAGCGGCGCGGGCGCGGACCTGGCCTGGCAGCTGGCCGCCCGCGGCTTCGGCCGCTTCATGAGCCTCATCGTGGCCGGCGGCGGTCACCCGGCCGCGCCGGGCGCGGACGGCGCCGTCAAGGACCCTTCCTGCCCGCCGGTGGAGATCCCCACCACCCTGCTGGCCACCAAGCGCCTGCCGCGCCCGGTGGCCGAGGCTTCCAGCCGGTTCGTCTACGGCGAATTCCGGCTGGTCCCCATGGATGTCACCGATGTGGCCGCCGAAGCGGGCCACGAGCTGGCCACCGAAGTGGTGCTACGCACCAGCTTCTGGTGAGTCGGCCAGCCACTTCAGCCAGGAATCCAGCTCCCTGAACGCCTGGGTGCGCGGCGTCTCCGACGACAGGAACACGTCGTGCCGCGCGCCCTCGATCGGCACGATATTGGTGCGCTCGCCCAGGCAGCCCGCCCAGCGCTGGATCTGCTTGACGTCGAGTACCAGATCCGCCAGGTCGGCGGCGGGTCCGTACTTGCTCATGAACTTGGTGGCCTTCGACCGCAGGATCAGCGCGGGCACACCGATGTCCAGGCCCTTGTGCAGCCGGAGCTGACCGCGGCGAATCGCCCGCAGCCAGCCGGCGTGAACCGCGTAGCCGCTCAACGGTTTCCAGTCCAGGTTGTAATCCCACTCGCCGGAGACGCTGTGGTGCAGGCTGTCACCGTACGCGGTGGAGACGCCGAGCGGCAGCTTCGCGAACCCCCGCAACCGGCCCAGGCCCTCCAGCAGCGGCGTGCCCACCGAGCGGTAGTAGCCGGGTCCCTGCAGGTCGAACCAGGGGCTGTTGAGCGCCAGGCCCGTGATGCCCTGCGCGCGAGCGCCACCGGTGGCCTGCAATCGGTTCAGCCACAGCGAGGTCACCAGGCCACCGGTGGAGTGCGCCATGATCAGCACCGGCAGCTCGGTCTCCTCGCGAATGACCTGCAGCGACCGGTTCAGTTCCCCGTCGTAGAGCGCCAGGTCGCTCACGTAGTGCGGGGTCTGCCCGGCCCGCTGCGAGCGCCCGCATTTGCGCAGATCCAGCGCGTAGAAGGCGTAGCCCTGGGCGGCCAGGTGCTGGGCCAGGTGCTCCTGGAAGAAGTAGTCGGTGAACCCGTGCACGTACAGCACGGCCCGGGTGGCGACCGGGGCGTCGGCCGGGGCGTAACGGACCAGGGTGGCGACCACGTCGCCCTCACCGTCCGGATCCGGACCCATCGGAATGGTCAGCTGCTGGTAGTCGGCACCCAGCACATCGGGCTGCCAGGTGGTGGTCGACGACGTGGTGGATGACGTTTCGGAGGTCACACGCCCAACATAGACCGCGTCCCGACGATGTCCATTTGGGAGGGATCTCTCACATTCGGGGATTTCGAAGCAAGATTCGGGAATGGTCAGGGGCAGAATTGAGTCCAAGTGAACGACGGGTAACCTAACCTCCACCTGGTGACCCACAAATGACAAGGAAGTCGATCAACGCCGTGTCGAACGCTGCCACGATTGAAAAGACCGATGTAGTACTCATCGGTGCCGGCATCATGAGTGCCACCCTCGGTGCCTTGCTTCGACAGGTGCAGCCGGATTGGTCGATCACCATCTTCGAGCGCCTGGAGGCCGCGGCCGCGGAGAGCAGCGACCCGTGGAACAACGCCGGTACGGGCCACTCCGCCCTGTGCGAGCTGAACTACACGCCGCAGAACGCCGACGGCTCGGTGGAGATCACCAAGGCCATCGACATCAACGAGCGCTTCCAGGTCTCGCGCCAGTTCTGGTCCTACTCGGTCGAGAACGGCGTGCTGGCCAATCCGTCGAACTTCATCAACCCCATCCCGCACGTGAGCTTCACCCACGGCCCGGACGGCGTGGAGTACCTGCGCAAGCGCCACGAGGCGCTGTCCAAGCACCCGCTGTTCGAGGGCATGGAATTCATCGACGACGCAGCCGAATTCAGCCGTCGCCTGCCCGTGATGGCCAAGGGCCGCGACTTCTCCGACCCGGTCGCCCTGAACTGGACCGACTCGGGCACCGATATCGACTTCGGTGAGCTCACCAAGGAACTGCTGGCCTACCTGGGTGCGTCCGGCGCGGACATCGCCTTCGGCCACGACGTGCTGAACCTGACCAAGCAGTCCGACGGCTCCTGGCTGGTCAAGGTGCGCAACCTGCGCAGCAACAAGGTGCGGGTCATCAACGCCAAGTTCGTGTTCGTGGGCGCGGGCGGCGGCGCGCTGCCGCTGCTGCAGAAGTCGGGCATCAAGGAGATCCGCGGCTTCGGCGGCTTCCCGGTGTCGGGCCTGTTCCTGCGTTGCACCAACCCGGACCTGATCGCCCAGCACGAGGCCAAGGTGTACGGCCAGGCGTCGGTCGGCGCGCCGCCGATGTCGGTGCCGCACTTGGACACTCGCGTCATCAACGGTGAGAAGGGCCTGCTGTTCGGCCCTTACGCCGGCTGGACGCCGAAGTTCCTCAAGGACGGCAAGCTGACCGACCTCATCAAGTCGGTCAAGCCGAACAACCTGTTCTCCATGCTGGGCGTGGGCGTCACGGAGATGGGCCTGGTCAACTACCTGGTCTCCGAGCTGCTCAAGTCGCAGAACGGCCGCATCGGGGCCATGGAGGAGTTCATCCCGCGCGCCGACGGCGACGACTGGGAGCTGATCATCGCCGGTCAGCGCGTGCAGATGATCCGTCGCAAGGGCATCGGCGGCGTGCTGGAGCTGGGCACCGCGGTCGTCGCTGCCGAGGACGGCACTATTGCCGGTCTGCTCGGCGCGTCCCCCGGCGCGTCCACCTGTGTCAGCGCCATGCTGGATGTCATGAAGAAGTGCTTCCCGCGCGAATTCTCCACGTGGGAGCCGAAACTCAAGGAAATGGTGCCGTCGCTGGGCGTCAAGCTCTCCGAGAACCAGGCCCTGTACCGCGAGGTCTGGGACTGGTCCACCAAGGCTCTGCAGCTGGATTCGGTGGATTCGGACAACACGCCCAAGCCCGTCGGTATCGCTTCTCACGCCTAGATGTGATAGCAAGACGCGATGATGTCAACGGTTGCTCTCAAACGGTCGTGGTCCCAAGACCTGGACACCGCGACGCTGTACAAGCTGTTGAAACTTCGCGTCGAGGTGTTCGTCGTCGAGCAGAAGTGCGCGTACCCGGAACTGGACGGGTTCGACCTGCTGCCGGAAACCCGGCACTTCTGGCTCGACGATGAGGGCGAGGTCATCTGCACCCTGCGCCTCATGGAGGAGCACGACGAGGGCGTGAAGTCCTTCCGCATCGGCCGCCTCTGCACCACCCCCGAGGCCCGCGGCCACGGCTACACCACCCGCCTGCTGCAGGCCGCCCTGGCCGAAGCCGGCTCGGCGACCGTCCGCCTGAACGCCCAGACCTACCTGCTCGACATGTACACCAAGCACGGCTTCAAGCCCGACGGCGAGGAGTACATCGAAGACGGCATCCCGCACATCCCGATGCGCCGCGGCTGACCCCGCACCCGCCGAACAACCCCGCGCCCGCTGTGAAACCCACAGCGGGCGCGGCTGTTTCGTCCAGTGGCCCAGGTCGGCAGCGCGACCGGGAAGGGGTGCTCGGGGTGGGGGACCGGGGCGCCCTTAGAGTTGGGGTCGTGTCCGTTTCTCCTGTGGCTTACTCCGAGAGTGTTCGTACGGCCGGTGACGAGGCCGGGTTTCCGTTCTCCGCGGTGGTGGGGCAGGAGCGGTTGCAGCTGGCGCTGATCCTGTGCGCGGTGCATCCGGGGATCGGCGGGGTGCTGGTGCGCGGCGAGAAGGGGACCGCGAAATCGACCGTGGTGCGGGCGCTGGCGCAGTTGCTACCACCGGTGGTGGACGAGTCCGGGGCGCGGCCCGCGCGGCTGGTGGAGCTGCCGGTGGGCGCCACCGAGGACCGGGTGGTCGGGTCGCTGGATCTGGAGCGGGTGCTGCGGGACGGCGAGCAGGCGTTCAAACCGGGGCTGCTGGCCGCCGCGCATCACGGCGTGCTCTACGTCGACGAAGTGAACCTGCTGCACGACCATCTGGTGGACGTGCTGCTCGATGCGGCCGCCATGGGGCGGGTGCACATCGAGCGCGACGGTGTCTCGCACACGCATCCGGCGCGATTCGTCCTGGTGGGCACCATGAATCCGGAGGAAGGCGAGCTGCGGCCGCAGCTGCTGGACCGATTCGGGCTCACCGTGGACGTGGTCGCCTCCCGCGATGTGGACGTGCGCATGGCCGTCGTCCGCCGTCGCCTGGACTACGAGGCGGATCCCGGCGCCTTCGCCGGCCGCTATGCGGCCGCGGATCGTGAAGTGGCCGAACGCATTCTGACCGCCCGCGACAAGCTCGCCGACGTCGGTCTCGACAATGTCGAGCTGCGCCGCATCGCCGCCCTGTGCGCGAGCTTCGATGTCGACGGCATGCGCGCCGACCTGGTGGTGGCACGCACCGCGACCGCCCATGCGGCCTGGCGCGGCGCGACCGCGGTCACCGAGGCCGATGTCCGCGTGGCCGCCGAACTGGCGCTGCCGCACCGCCGTCGCCGCGATCCCTTCGACGAACCCGGCATCAGCGAGGAGCAACTCGACGACGCCATGCGGAACGCGGCCGAGGAAGCGGCCCGCGCCGAGGAGGACGACAGCCTGGGAAAAGGTGAAGCGGTCCCGCCGAACAACGGTGCGGGACCGCAGGATCCGGCGGACGGGTCCGAGGATTCCGGCCTGAACCCGGAATACGCCAATTCACCTGGCGCCGAACCGGACTCGCGCGATGGCGGCCCTGAGTCGTGCGATGGCGCGGACCCCTTGCCGAGGGACTCCGATGCCCCTGGTAGCGGCCCGGATTCGGGCCATGGCCTCGAGCCGGACAGCGGCCCGGATTTCCCTGGGGGAGGCCAGAATCCACCGGGTGACCCGCGCCCGCACGACGACGATGGGCGTGGCCGGAACGACTCGGCCGGCCGTGAGGGCCGCGTCGCCGCCCCCACCGCAACCCTGCCCAAGCCCCCGCGCTGGGAGGTCCCCGGCGTCGGCGAGGGCGCGCCCGGCCGCCGCTCCCGTGCCCGCACCCGTCAGGGCCGCGTCGTGCGCACCACCGACGACACCTCCACCGGCCTGCACCTGCTGGGCACCATCTTCGCCGCGGCCCCGCGCCAGTTCGAGCGCGGCCGCCTGTCGGGCCCCCTCGCCTTCGCCCCCGACGATCTGCGGGGCGCGTATCGCGAAGGCCGCGAAGGCAACCTGGTCGTCTTCGTCGTCGACACCTCCGGCTCCATGGCCGCCCGCGACCGCCTCGCGGCCGTCACCAACGCGGTGGTGGCGCTGCTCCGCGACGCCTACCAGCGCCGAGACAAGGTCGCCGTCATCACCATGCGCGGCCAGGACGCGGAACTGGTCCTTCCGCCCACCACGTCGGTCGACATCGCCGTCCGCCGCCTTGCCGACCTCCGCACCGGCGGCAAAACCCCACTCGCCCAAGGCCTCCTGAAGGCCCGCGACCTCATCCGCCGCGAACGCACCCGGGACCCCCACCGCCGCCCCCTCCTCGTCCTCCTCACCGACGGCCGCGCCACCGGCGGCACCGACCCGCTCCCGCGCGCCCGAACCGCCGCCCGCATGCTCGCCGCCGACGCCGTCACCGCCATGGTCATCGACTGCGAACGCGGCATGATCCGCCTGAACCTCGCCCGCGACATAGCCACCGCCCTCCGCGCCGGCTACCTCCAATTGACCGCCCTCACCGGCGATTCCGTCGCCGGCATCGTCCGCGCCACCCGAGCCGCCTGACCTTCGTCGGCGAAGCCGCACATCGCGGCCGGCCGATCCGGATCAGGGCGGGCGCCGGGGTTCCGGAGCGGCCCGGGCCATGACCAGAACCGGTGACCCGTCGTCGTGCGGGACCGGGGCGCGGATCGGCGCGCCGGGTGCGTATGGCACCGTGATTCACCGACGAGTCGGTGTGGAAGGAGCTGGAGACGATGCCGAAGGGTGTGCCGCTGCCGGAGAGCATTCCGGATGACGGGCTGACGACGCGGCAGCGTCGGAATCTGCCTGTGCTCGCGGTGCACACCGGGCCCGGGAAGGGGAAGTCGACGGCGGCGTTCGGGATGGCGCTGCGGGCCTGGAATCAGGGGTTCGATGTCGCGGTGTTCCAGTTCGTGAAGAGCGCGAAATGGAAGGTGGGCGAGGAGGCCGCGTTCCGGACGCTCGGGACGCTGCACGACGAGACCGGGGTCGGCGGGGCCGTGGAGTGGCACAAGATGGGGGAGGGCTGGTCGTGGACGCGGAAGCAGGGGTCCGATGAGGATCATGCGGCCGCGGCGCTGGCGGGGTGGCAGGAGATTCGCCGCCGCCTGGAGGCCGAGCAGCATCGGTTCTATGTGCTGGACGAGTTCACCTACCCGCTCAAGTGGGGCTGGGTCGACGTGGACGAGGTCGTCGAGACGCTGCGCAACCGGCCGGGCAACCAGCACGTGGTGATCACCGGCCGCGACGCACCGCAGGCGCTGATCGAGGCCGCGGACCTGGTCACCGAAATGACCAAGGTGAAGCACCCGATGGACGCGGGCCGCAAGGGCCAGCGCGGCATCGAATGGTGAACACGCCCGCGGTCGTCATCGCCGCGCCCGCGTCGGGGAGCGGGAAGACTACCGTGGCCACCGGTTTGATCGGGGCACTGCGCCGGGCCGGGCACCGGGTCGCGCCGTTCAAGGTGGGCCCGGACTACATCGACCCGGGATATCACGGGCTGGCGGCCGGACGGCCCGGGCGGAACCTGGATCCGGTGCTGGTCGGGCCCGACCGCGTGGTGCCGCTGTACCGGCACGGGAGTCAGGGCTGCGATCTGGCGGTCGTCGAGGGCGTCATGGGCCTGTTCGACGGGCGCATCGACGAACACCACACCGAACCCGTCGCCGAGGGCTCGACCGCCCAGATCGCCGCCATGCTGGGCGCGCCGGTCATCCTGGTGGTCGACGCGCGCGGGCACAGCCAGAGCCTGGCGGCCCTGCTGCACGGATTCGCGACCTACGACAGCGGAATCCGGCTCGGCGGAGTGATTCTCAACCGGGTCGGCAGCGAACGCCACGAGCAGGTGCTGCGTGCGGCCTGCGCCCGGGTCGGACTGCCGGTACTGGGCGCACTGCCGCGGTTGGCCGAATTGGCGGTGCCGTCACGGCATCTCGGCCTGATTCCGGCGGTGGAGCACGGCTCGGCCGCCCAGGCCGCCGTGGACGCCATGACGGATCTCGTTGCGGCACATATCGATCTCGCGGCGGTGGCCGCCTTGGCCGCGTCGAGCGCACAGGGGCAGGACTGGGATCCCGCCGCCGAGGTGACGGCGGCGGAATCCGGGCCGGTGGTGGCGATGGCGGGCGGACCGGCCTTCACCTTCGGGTACGCCGAACATCGCGAATTGCTGGCGGCGGCGGGCGCGCAGGTGCGAGTCTTCGACCCGCTGCGCGACGAATTGCCCTCCGGTGCAGCCGGACTGGTCCTTCCCGGCGGTTTCCCCGAAGAGCACGCCGCCGAACTCGCGGCCAACAAGGGCCTGCTCGACGCCATCGCCGAACAGGCCGGCCACGGCCTCCCGATCCACGCCGAATGCGCGGGCCTGCTCTACCTGACCCGCACCCTCGACGGTCACCGCATGGCCGGGGTCATCGACGCCGAAGCCGAATTCGGCCCGCGCCTCACCCTCGGATACCGGGATGCGGTGGCGCTCACCGATACTCCGCTCTGGAGCGCGGGCGCACGCGTGCGCGGCCACGAATTCCACCGCACCCGTCTGGTCACCCCCGGATCCGCCGCTGCGGCCTGGGCCTGGCGCGCTCCCTCCGGCGAGACCGTCCGCGAGGGTGCGGCGGTGCATCGCGTCCACGCGTCCTACCTGCACACCCACCCCGCCGGAAATCCAGCGGCCATCGGCCGATTCGTCACCACCGCCGCTGATTTCGCCCGCACCCATGCCCCGGCCTGAATTGGCTGTCGGGGTTGGACTCCGTCCCGGGACAACCGCCGACGCGATCCTCGCTGCCATTCGAAACGCGGTCGGTGACAGGGTGATTCGCTGCTTGGCGACCGTCGAGCGACGGGTCGGAGAGCCTGGAATCAGAGCGGCGGCCGACTGGTTGGGTGTCGAGCTGGTGGGATTCACGCTCGCGGAGCTGGAGGCCATTTCCGTTCCCAATCCGTCGGAGCGAGTTGCGCTTGCCGTGGGGAGCGCGAGTGTTGCCGAGGCGGCTGCTGTGCTGGCCGGCGAGGGAGGGAATTTGGTCATCGCCAAAACCGTCTTCGGTGGGGTTGTTATCGCTGCGGCAGAATTGAATTCGAAGTCGTAAATGTGAAAAGCCAAGTGATACAGGACATTTCGGGTTCCTGGGTTGTTGCTATAGCGGTAAAATCAATGCATGAATTCGACGGGGGTGACACTCGACAAGTGCGGCATCGCAGAACTGGCGACCGCCGTCGAAACCCTGTCGAATTCCGTCCTCAACGGCAACCTCACTCCGCTCGCCGATGGCGAGGTCGTGGAGTTGATGCAGCGGTTGGAGACCTGCAAACGTCAACTGTCGGCGCTGGATTCACGCCTGATCATCGAGGCCTGCAACCGCTCGCTGCCCGAAGGTAGTGGGGCGAAGGGCGTAGTGCCGTTCCTGCGGCAGACACTGGGATTGTCGAAATACGACGCGTCGGTGCGGGTGAAGATCACCCGCCAGTGCGGCGAGTTCTTCGAGCCCACCGGTCATCTGCGTCCGGCCGCGTTGGCCGAGACCGCCGAAGCCTTCGAGGCAGGGGATATCTCGCGCGATCATGTCCGCAACATCATCGACGTGATGAACCACCTGCCCACCGATATCCCCGCCGAGACTCGCGCGGAAGCAGAGGACATCCTGGTCGGCCATTCCCGGGTCGGGTGGCCCGATGACCTGCCCAAGATCGGTCGCGACATCCTCGCCCGTATCGACCCCGACGGCAAGGTCGTCTCCGACGCCGACCGCCGTCGCCGCCGCGGCTTGATCCTGGGTCGTCCCGGGGTGGATGGCATGTCGTGGATCGAGGGCTGGATCACCCCCGAACTGCGGGCGCTGTTGGATGCGGTGTTCGCCAAGTTGGCGCGTCCGGGTAGGTGCAACATCGACGACGCCGACAGTGTTGCCGCCACGGTCAAGGTCGTCGATTCGACGGTGCTCGAGGCTGCTGCGCGTCGGGACCGTCGTGATGCCGGTCAGCGCACCCACGACGCGTTGTTCGCGTTGCTGCAGCCCGGTGTCGACCCTGCCAAGCTGGGCTCCCACCGGGGTCTGCCGGTGCAGGCCATCGTCACTATCTCGCTCAACGATCTGGAGCGTGGGGCCGGGGTTGCGACCACCGCCTCCGGTGGCCACGTCTCCATCAATGAGGCGTTGAAGATGGCCGAGGGCACCCGCCCGGTGCTGGTGGTCCTCGACGCCGACGGGCTGCCGCTGTACCTGGGTCGCTGCCAGCGCCTGGCCACTCCGGCTCAGCGTTTGGCGTTGATCGCCCGCGACAAGGGCTGCACCCGACCCGGATGCGACGCACCCGCGTCGATGTGCGCGGTGCACCACATCACCGACTGGGCCAAAGGCGGCCCCACCGATCTGACCAACCTGACGCTCGTCTGTGATCACTGCCATGCGCTGGTCAACGACAGTGCCGAGGGTTGGAAAACCGTTGTCATGGGCAAGGATTCCCCGTATCGGGGTCGCACCGGGTGGATTGCCCCGAAACGTCTTGACCCGACTGGCATTCCTCGCGTGAACGACAGACATCACGTCGGTGAGTGGGTCGCCGCTGCCATCGATTCCAGTTGCTCGAGGTGGGGTTCACGGGCGGCGTGATTCCCGGCTGCTCGTGTGCTGCTGGCGTGCGCAGGGACCGGGGAGTGTGGTCACCTCGCCTGCCCTACCGGACTTGGGCTCACGCCGGGTTGAGAGCCGCCACCCACCGATCCCGGCCCACGGACCGCACGCATCGCCTTCTACAGACAAAACCCACCGCAAGCCCACCCTGAAATCCTCGAACACCGAACAACCACAGCGGTCTTCTCCTCGCGACTTCCCATCCTGCGGATACCCCAACCCCGAGATCTAAGCGAATACCTCCTGCAGCGACACCCACATGCAGGTTCAGAGGTGAGGGGGCTGGTAGACGAAGGCGCGTCCCCAATCCCGGCCCCCTCCCTTCTCCAGGCATCTTTGGTCTTTTGTCTTTTGCGTTTTGTTCTCTATCTTTTGCCTTGTGGCGTATCCCACCCTCGTACCCGACGGCTGGTGCAGCTTCCTGATGTGGTGGCGTTTCTGGGGCACCGTCGGCTTCTGCGCCACAGCCTTCCTGTCCTTCCTCATCATCAGAGACCTGGACGGCATCCCAGAGTTCTGCGGCTGGCGGCACCCTTGCCCACCCCAGATCATCCTGGGCCTGGGCGCCTTCCCCCTGTACACCTGGGCAGCCGGTGGCGCCGTCTCCTGGCAGCTCGGTCGCATAGCCCGACGCCACGGCTGGCGCCCCACCTGGGCACTCGCGATCGGTGCCCTGATCTTCATCGCAGGCTTCCTACTCAGCCTTTACATGGTCGCCACTTACTGGTGGCCCTCTACCTGACCACTTCCTCATCCGGGCCGCGGCGTCCGCGATCAGTGAATTCCGCAGTAGGCCACCGTAATTGCCGACATGTGACGTCACTCTCGCACGCCGCAGCCCCCGCCGGGTGGTTGGTTGCCGGCGAGGGCTGCGGCTGTGCGCGATCAGGGTGCGACAGCACCCCAATCGGCGAATCCGGTCGGATCGTGGCGCCCCATGGTGCCGTGCTCGAACAGTCCCCAGCCCTCGGCGTCGCCACAGCGCGCCTTGCCGACGTGATCGATGACGCCGAACGGAATGCGCCCCGCAATGGCCGGATCGGTCAGGTCGTAGAGCTTGCTCTCGGACCAGTCGCGGCCCTTCCATTGGCCGTGCTGCCAATCGGGGTCGCCGCCGTAGCCGCAACCGACATTGAGGGCCATGAAGGTTCCGGCCTCGACCTCGACCTCGAGCGGCTTGCCGTCGGGCGTGGTGAGATCCAGGCGCACCCGCGTCGGGATGCGCGTGCCGGACTTGTACGTCAGATGCACACGGGGCCAGCCCAGTTGCTCGACTCGCCCGTCCTTCCAGATCCGGGTGGCGTCGTTGAGGGTGCGGAAGCCGTTGGGCTCCTCCTGCACGATGACGATGATGGAGAACTCGTCGAACAGGAGCGGCACGTACAGCCACCAGAAGCCTTCGGACGGTTCGGACCCCAACCGGCCCGGGTGATCGGATTCGCCGACCGGGCGGATGCCCCAGGAGCGGTCGCGGGTGCCGCACCACGCGGACGGGTCCACGCTGATGTCGGTGCCGTCGACATGCAGTGTGCCCGACCAGGTTCCGACCTGCGCGAAGCGCTGCGCGTCGATGATGGGCCGGTGCACGCCGGTGAGGATGGTGTGCGGCTGTTCGGCCATGGCCGGGAAGGAACCCTCCCAGGTCAGGTCGAAGGACAGGTCCTCGTGTTCGCAGAGCACGCGGATCTTCTGCAGCGGTTCGGCGATCTCGATCCGGTAGCCGCCGACCTTGGGCTCGAGGCTGCGCTCGGCCAGGGCGTCGGAGAACCGCACGGCCCGCTGGGTGTCGCCGCGGCGGACGGTCGCGAACGCGTCGGTCACGCCCAGGTTCGGATATACGCCGAAACCGGTGACCAGGAAGGTGTCGCTGCCAGTGTCGAGCGCGTTGAAGTAGTTGCGGTCGTAGAAGTTCCGATCACTGGTCCCGACCCGCGACATGGACAGCGGGGTCTGGTGGATCGGGTATTCGTCGAGCGAGTTGATCTGATTCTGCGTCATCTCTCAATCCCACGAGTAGGTGCCGTCGAGCATGGCTTCCAGCAGATGCCGGTGCATCACGTAGTCGTCGCGATCGTCGTTGTCGGCCGCCTCACCGAAGTGGATCATCCGCCGCCGGATGCGGGCCATCACGATGCCGTGCCGCAACGCGGCGTACATGAGGTACCAGTCCAGGTCGCGCACGGCGTGCCCGCTGGCCTCCTCGTAGAGCTTCTCCACGTCGGCGCGCCGCATGTAGTCGGCCAGGCCCGGCTGGTCGAACCGCGTGGCGATGTCCTGGAAGAACCGGTGGATGAGGATCGTCCAGGCCACGTCGAGTTCACGCGGGCCGATGGCGGCCATCTCCCAGTCCAGCACCGCGACCGGATCGAACTCGTCGAACATGACATTGCCCGGCCGGGCGTCGCCCCAGCTCAGCACGTCCGGTCCGGTATCGGTGGGGAAGTTCTCCTCGAGCCAGTCGAAAGTGCGCTCCAGCAGCGGGATGCGGAAGCCGTCGCGGGCGAGCGCCCAGTCGTACCACGCCCGCTGGGCCTCGAAGTGCCGCCGCAGCGCCGAGCCCTCGCCCGCCAGCATCGGGAACCGCTGGGCCGGATCGGGAATCGAGTGCACCTCGGCGATGATCTCGATGGTCCGGCAGGTCACCTGGTAGCGCTGCTCCGGGGTGGCCTCGTGCAGCCAGCCGATGAACACGTACGGCGGATTGTCCTCGGGCACACGGCCGTTCACGCGGCGCATGACGAAGAACGGTGCGCCGAGCACATTGTCGGAACCGGTTTCCAGCCAGCACAGCGGCGGCACCGGCAGGTCGGTGGCCTCGGCGACACCGGCCATCACCGCGAACTGTGTTGCCAGGTCGTAGTTCTCGAACACCGGGAAGGAGCTCTGATCGGGCGCGAGCCGCGCCACGAAGGACCCGCCGGCCGCCTGCCCCTGCTCGGTCCACTCGGCGTCGAAGAGCAGCGTGGTGCTGGACATGCCGCCGGCCTGCGGCCGGGTGATCGAGGTGACCTGCGGCGGCTCGTCGGCCTCGACCTTGGTCCCGAGCCACTGCGCGAGTTCGGTCGCGAGTTCATCGAGGTTCTGGTCGGAAACCGTGAGTTCCATCCGCTGGTTGGGATCGGCGTGGGCCGAAGTCATGGGGTCCTCCCTGCGCGGGTGTAGCGGAGTGTGCCTGCGGGCTACCGGATGCGGCCGAGTCGCCGCTGTGGTAAGCCCGGTCGGCACGTTGGGTGAAATGTAACGCGTTCTAAATAGCTCCGGTAGGGGATCGGCGAGACCCGTTTCACCAGTACCGGTGACCGGGATGTGGCTTGGTCGCCACGTCGTGGTCGTGCTGCCACGTACGCCTCGAGAAGTAGTTCCTATCAGGCATATTCCGGGTCGGCTCAGGGTGAATCCGGAAGCGTGCGGACCGCCGGACCACCTACCGTCGGAGCTTCCGAATGGAAGTGAGGGACGGGGCATGAGCGTGCAGACAATCGACACCACGACCGATCGGGAGGGGAGGGACACCGAACCCGCACGGTCCTGGAATCCGATCGGACGCATTCTCTTTCGCTTCGGATTCCTGTACTTCGGGCTCTTCTGCGTCTTCTACCCGCAAATGCTGATCGACTTCGCGGGACCGCTGCAACGCTGGCTCCCGGACGACTGGCCCCGCCTCTGGATGAGCGTGTCCCTGCCCGTGGTGAAGTGGACGGGCCACACCGTCTTCGGGACCGATGTGGCGCTGCACAGCACGGGCAGCGGTGATCAGGTGGTCTTCTGGATCCTGGTGTTCTGCCTGCTCGTGATCGCGGCGGCCGGGACCGTGCTCTGGACGATGCTGGACCGCACCCGGACCGAGTATCACCGCCTGTCCGCGTGGTTCCTGCTCTTCATCCGGTTGTGCCTGGCCGGTCAGATGCTCGGATACGGGTTCGCCAAAGCGATTCCGACGCAGATGCCCGAGCCCGCGCTCACCACGCTGCTGACCCCGTACGGCGACTTGTGGAGTCAGGTCGGCGTGTCACCGGTGTACGAAACCCTGCTCGGGACCGCCGAGGTGCTGGGCGGTGTGCTGCTGCTGATACCGCGCACCCGGTTGGCGGGTGTGCTGCTGAGCCTGGTGAGCATGGCGCAGGTGTGGGTGCTGAACATGACCTTCGATGTGCCGGTGAAGCTGCTGTCGTTCCATCTGATGCTGCTCTGCCTGGTCCTGCTGGTGCCCGAGGCCCCGCGGCTCACCGCGCTGCTGACCGGCCGGGCCGCCGGTCCGGCCGCCACACCGGAGCCGTTCCGCACGCGCCGGACGCTGCGCTGGGCGGCCGCCGCTCAGGTGCTGCTGATCGTGTGGTTGTCGGCAGGCTACGTCTGGATCGGGGCGGACAACTGGCACGAATACGGCGGTGGCAGCCCGAAATCCGAGCTGTACGGCATCTGGACGGTCACCGACTTCACGCGCGACGGCCAGCCGGTGCCGCCGCTGCTGACCGATGAGAGCCGCTGGCGGCGACTGGTTTTCGACCAGCCCACAATGGCCGTCGTGCAGCGCATGGACGATGAGTTGATGCCGCTGGGCGCGCAGATCGACACCGGCGCACACCGACTGGTGCTCCGCGGCGCGCAGGCGACCACCGACCTGGCGGATCTCGGCTACCAGCAACCGACGCCGAACCGGCTGGTGCTCGACGGCCGGCTGGACGGCCACCCGGTCACCATCACGCTCGATCAGGTCGACCTCGGCCAGCTGCCGCTCCGGAAGGGCCGTGGCCTGCACCTGATTCGGGAAGACGCGAACTTCGGCAAGGTCATGGGGTAGTGATGTCGCTGATCTGGTTGGTCCACAGCGGATTCGGGGCGAGGAATTCACCGGATCCGGCCGCGAACGCCCGCTGGGCGTCGGCCCTGCCGAGCAGCCGGGCGGCCAGCCAGGCGGTGGGATAGCCGAGGTAGCCGGAGACGCCGGAGGTGCACGGCCAGGAGGCGTCGGCGCAATCCGGTTGGCCCTGAACATCATTGTGATTCGGGCCGACCAGGGTGCCCCACGCCTTCTGGACACCGGCGGGCACCGCCTCGTAGAAGGCCCGCAGTGATTGCAGGCCGACGGCCGTCGGCGGCAAGGTCTGCTCGGACGGCGAGATGACGGTGTCGGCCGAACCGTTCACGAAGAAGACCGAACCACCGGCCAGTCCGAGGGTGTCGGGGCACCAGCCCAGGAAGCACGACAGCTGGATGGGCAGCTCGATCGGCACCGCGGTCTTGATCCGGCCGCCCGAATGCATCATGGCGTTGAGGGCGCCCGTCGCTCCCTGCGAATGCCCCACCGCGCCAATCGCATCCGGGTCGAGCCGGTCGTGGAAGACGCTGCCCGGGTCCGCGGCCAGGGACAGCAGCCGGTCGACCGCCCTCGCGATGTCGATCCCCGACCCGGTGGCCGAGTTCTCGGTGGCGATCACCACGAACCCCCAGGACGCGAAATGCCGCAGCAGATACGCGTATTGGTTCGGATGCGCGTTGGTCCCGTCGCCCCAGGTGATGATCGGATGCCGGAACCCGTTGGCCCCCAGCTCGGTCGGATACCAGATGTCGTAGGCCGCCCCGGTGGAGTCGCAACACGTGAAGGCGCGCTGTTCGGTCACCGCCCAAGGCCCCGGCTGCGCATAGACGGCCTCGACCGGCGGGTCCGCGTGACCGATTCCGAAGGGAATGCCGAGCACCAGTGCGGCGAGCAGGCAACAGCGAACAAGCACGGCGGCACTGCGTGTCATAGCTATCGAGCATAGAAATGACCGGCGCGTTGGATGCGCAAGATGACCGCGACCGTTGTGAACTCTGTATCGATTGCCACCCGGATGCCGGGCGATTGTCGGGCGCCGCCGCCCACGCCGTACCCTGAATCCTTGTGCAGAACCCCGCAGCCACCCCCGATGACCAGCCGGTTCCCGAGTCTCGGGTCGACACCGGTGATCCGAACTACCTGGTCGGCCTCGATCTGAACGGTCGCCGCGTGGTCGTGGTCGGCGGTGGCACGGTGGCGCAGCGGCGGCTCGGGCTGCTCATCGCTTCCGGCGCGGATGTGCACGTGATCAGCCGCGAGGCCACGCCCGCGGTCGAGGGCATGGCCACCTCGGGACAGCTGACCCTGGAGTTGCGCGCCTACGCCGACGGCGATCTCGACGGCGCCTGGTACGTCATGGCGTGCACCGACGAGCCCCAGACCAATGCGGCCGTGGTCGCGGAGGCCACCCGCCGCCGCATTTTCTGCGTCCGCGCCGACACCGCGCGGCTGGGCACCGCGGTCACCCCGGCCACCGCGCGCTACGACGGCATGACGATGGGCGTACTGGCCGGCGGGCAGCACCGCCGCTCGGCCGCGGTGCGCAACGCGCTGCTGGAAGCCCTGCAATCCGGTGTGGTGACCGATGATTCGGCCCCCGTGACCCCGGGCGTGGCGTTGGTCGGCGGCGGCCCCGGCGATCCGGATCTCATCACCGTGCGCGGCCGCCGCCTGCTGGCCCGCGCGAATCTCGTTGTCGCCGACCGGCTCGCGCCGCCGGAGCTGCTGGCCGAGCTCGGGCCGGAGGTGGAGGTCATCGACGCGGCCAAGATTCCCTACGGCCGGGCCATGGCGCAGGAGGCCATCAATGCCGCGCTCATCGAGGGCGCGAAGGCGGGCAAGTTCGTGGTGCGGCTCAAGGGCGGCGACAACTATGTCTTCGGGCGCGGCTACGAGGAACTCGAAGCCTGCGTCGACGCCGGTATCCCGGTGACCGTGGTTCCCGGTGTCACCAGCGCGATTTCGGTGCCCGCCCTGGCCGGTATCCCGGTCACCCACCGCGGTGTCACCCACGAGTTCGTGGTCGTCAGCGGCCATGTCGCCCCCGACCACCCGGATTCGCTGGTGGACTGGCCCGCGCTGGCAAAGCTGCGCGGCACCATCGTGCTGCTGATGGCGGTGGAGCGAATCGAGAAGTTCGCCGACGCGCTGATCTCCGGTGGCCGTGCCGCCGACACCCCGGTCACCGTCATCCAGGAAGGCAGCCTGCGCACCCAGCGCATCCTGCGCGCCGACCTGGCCACCGTCGCCGAGCGGGTGCGCACCGAGGGCATTCGCCCGCCGGCCATCATCGTCATCGGCCCGACCGCGGGCTTCACCGCGGGTGCGCCGGACCAGGACAACTCCTGACGTCGCGTAATGAGTTCGGTTCGCCGGATAGTGCATCCATTACAGTGGGCGGGTGCTCGATAACCCCGCTGCGACGATGCAGTATCCGGTGACCAAGCGGGCGTTCGGGCTCGCAATTCTCGTCCTCAGCGGGCTTCAGCTGATGGTCGTGCTGGACGGCACCGTCATGATCCTGGCGCTGCCGCGACTACAGGAACAGCTCGGCCTGTCCAGCGCGGGCAGTGCGTGGACGGTCACGGCCTATGGTCTTCCGTTCGCGGGCCTGATGCTCCTGGGCGGGCGTCTCGGCGACTCGTTCGGCCGCAAGCGGATGCTGATTCTCGGCGTCGCGCTGTTCACCGTCGCCTCGGCGCTGTGCGGCACCGCGCAGAACGAGGCCTGGCTGATCGCGGCCCGCGCGCTGCAGGGCACGGGCGCGGCCATTGCCGCGCCGACCGCCTTCGCGCTGGTGGCGAGCACCTACGCGCCCGGCCCGGCCCGCAATCAGGCGGTCGCCATCTTCGGATCCATGGTCGGTATCGGCTCGGTCGGCGGTCTGGTCATCGGCGGCGCGCTGACCCAGGTCGACTGGCGCTGGATCTTCTGGATCAATGTGCCGATCGGCATTCTCATCGTCTGGGGCGCGATCTACCAGCTGCGCGACACCGCGCACCACCGCATGTCCATGGATGTGCGCGGCGCCATCCTGGGCACGCTGGCCTGTGTGTCGATCGTCTTCGGCGCGACCGAGGGGCCCGAAATGGGTTGGGGCTCTCCGATCATCCTCGGCGCGCTGATCGGCGGCTTCGTCCTGCTCATCGTGTTCATCTTCGCCGAGCGTGACGTGGACAACCCGCTGCTGCCGTGGTCGCTGTTCAAGAGCCGCGACCGCGTGATCACCTTCGCCGCCATCTTCCTGACCTCCGGCGTGCTCGGCGCGACCACCTTCTTCGTCGCGCAGTTCCTGCAGAACGTGCTGCGCTACAGCCCGCTGCAGGCCGGTCTGGCCAGCATTCCGTTCACCCTCGGCGCGGGTGTCGGTACCGCGGTGGCGTCCAAGGCGTGCATGTATGTCCGGGCGCGCTGGCTGCTGCTGGCGGCGGCCCTGGTGCTGGCGGGCGCGCTGTATTTCGGTTCCACACTGGACAGTTCGGCCGACTATTTCCCCACGCTGCTGGTCATGATGTCGATCGTCGGCTTCTGCGTGGGCACCGCCATCGTGATCCTGCCGCTGTGCGTGCTGGTCGGCGTGGACATGGCCCACATCGGCCCGTTGTCGGCGGTCGGGCAGATGTTCATGAACATGGGCACGCCGTTCGCGGTCGGCGTGCTGAGCCCGGTCGCCCTGTCGCGCACCCTGGCGCTCGGCGGCAAATCGGGCAAGGTGAGCGAGATGTCGCCGAGTCAGATCGATGCGCTGGGCAGCGGGTACACCCTCGTTCTGCTGGTGTGCGCCATCGGCACCGCGATCATGGGCCTGCTGGCGCTGACGCTGCGGTACACGCCCGGGCAGCTGGCCCAGGCGCAGCACGCGCAGGACGAGGCTCAGAAGAGCTGACGAGGCTCAGCAGCGCTAGGGCACCGCGGTGACCGCGATCGCCGATTCGGTCAGGCTGCCGAGGTAGATCGCACCGTCCTGTTCGGCGACCCCGGTGACCATGGCGTAGTCGGTGCCCTCGCGCTGCAGGTCGTGGACGAGATTTCCGTCGAAGTCGAAGGCCTGCACCCACACCGTGCGGGCCGGTTTCGGTTGCAGCGCTTCGGGAATCGCCCACACCAGTCGGCGCAGCACGCCGGGCAGCGGAAGCAGCATGTCCAGCAGCGGATTTCGCGGCGACACCAGCGCCACCCAGGCCAGCCCGTCATTGCCGAGGCCCATATTGTCGGGGAAGGCGGGCAGGTTCTCGGCGAAGTAGTCGTGGGTGCCCGCCTTCGGCCCGGTCAGCCAGTAGCGGGTGATGCTGTAGCCGCCGGTCTCGGCGACCAGCAGGCACGAGCGGTCCGGGGCGAGCACGATGCCGTTCGCGAATTTCAGCCCGTCGACCAGGGTTTCGACGCTGCCGTCGGGATTGCGGCGTAGCAGCCGGCCGGTCTCGGAGTGCTCGAGCATGTCGCCCATGTATTCGCCGAGCGACCAGTGCCGGGTGGATTCGGAGAAGTACACGGTGTCGCCGTCGGCGACCACATTGCTGGTGAAGTTCAGCGGCACGCCGTCGACCTCGGACACCAGCACCTCGACCTGCCCGCCCGGCTTGTCCAGGCGCAGCAGCCCACGGTCGGCATCGCAGATCAGCAGCGAGCCATCGGGGTTCGCGTGCAGTCCCAGCGGCCGTCCGCCGGTGTGCCCGATCCGCTCGACCGTGCCGTCGGCCGGGTCGACCGCCACCAGGGTGCCGTCCGCGAGTCCCGCGACGATTCTGCCGTCGGGGGCGATGACCACATCCTCGGGCCCGTCTCCGGGCACCTCGAGCCGCCGCACGGGCGGCATGGGTGGCGCACTGTGGTTTTCGTGGGCGCGGGCCGTCGCCTTGGGCGGCGTCCAGCGCTTGGGCTGCATGGACATGGCTCACTGTAACCCGGCCCTTGGTAGTCAACAGTTGTTGGCCTACACTTGTGGGCATGACTGTGGAGACGGGGCCGCGGCGGTCGGATGCCACCCGCGCGGCGATTCTGGAGGCGGCGCGCCGCCGCTTCGCCGAGGACGGCTACCGGAAGGCGACGATCCGGGCGATCGCGGCCGACGCCGGGATCGACCCGTCGATGGTGATGCGCTACTACGGCAACAAGGACGGATTGTTCGACGCCGCACTGGATGTCGACCTGGAGCTGCCGGATCTCGGTGCGGCCGAGCCGGATTCGCTGGGCGCACTGCTCGCGGCGCGTTTCCTGGAGCTGTGGGAGCAGCCGCCGACCAGCGAGATCCTGCTCACCCTCATCCGTTCGTCGCTGACCGACGAGGACGTGGTGGAACGCACCCGGCGCATCTTCGCCCAGCAGCTCATGCCGGCCGTGCTGCGTTTCGGCGATCCGGCCGACGCACCGCATCGCGCGGGTCTGATCGCCACCCAGATCCTGGGACTCGCCCTGTGCCGCTACGTCTTACGGCTGCCGCCGGTGGTGGCGCTGAGCTCGGAGCAGATCGTCGCCGAGATCGGGCCGACCATTCAGCGCTACCTCACGCTCGGGAACGCCTGACCTTGTGACCCAGTGGTGAAAACCACTCTGCCGGAGGGGTTTTCTCCGGACCGAAGATTGGGCACACTGCCCGGATGGGGATGAGTCTGGACGCGGATCTGCTGGACCGCTGGACGAAATTGGCCGGGCCGCAGGCACGCGCGGTGGGGGAGGACCTGGTCCGCCGCTACCGTGAGCCGCACCGCCGCTATCACACCGTCGAGCACCTGGCCGCCATGCTGGCGGTCATCGACGATCTCGCCGCCGACGCGGAGGATCTGGACGCGGTGCGCTACGCCGCCTTCTTCCACGACGCGGTCTACGCCGTCGACGGCACCGATAACGAGGAGGCCAGCGCCCGCCTGGCCGAAACCGCCCTGCCCGCACTGGGAGTCGGCGCGGACACGGTGGCGGAGGCCGCGCGGCTGGTCCGGCTGACCGGCGGCCACCATCCGGACCCGTCGGACCGCAACGGCGCGGTGCTCTGCGATGCCGATCTGGCGATTCTCGCGGCCGACACGGCCGCCTACGCCGCCTACACCGCCGCCGTCCGCGCCGAGTACGCCCACGTTCCCGACCCGCTCTTCCGCTCGGGCCGGGCGGCCGTGCTGGCGGCGCTGGCCGGGCAGCCCGCCCTCTTCCGCACGCCCACCGCCCGGGCCCGCTACGAGTCCGCGGCGCGCGCCAACCTCGCGGCGGAACTCGCCATGCTCACCGCGGCGGCGGGCGAACCCGGGGCCGAGTGAGGGGTGGCACCCCGATCAGCGGGTGCCGTACTTGTAGGTCTGCTTTCGCAGCTTGAGGTACACCATGATCTCGGCGTGCCGGACCCCGGCCAGCCCGCGAATCCGGTTGGACACCAGGTCGAGCAGGGCTTCGTCGTCCGGGCACACGGCCTCGCAGAGGATGTCGTAGCGGCCCGCGCACACCACGACATAGTTGATTTCCTCGATGGCGGCCAAGATGTCGGCCACCTGCTGCACCGGCCCGTCCACGGTGATGGCGATCATGGCCTGCCGGAACAGCCCGACCTGCAGGGGATCGGTGACCGCGACGATCTGGATCACCCCGGCATCGGCCAGCTTCTGCACACGCTGGCGGACGGCGGCCTCCGAGAGACCGACAGCCTTGCCGATGGTGGCGTACGCGCGTCGCCCGTCCTCCTGGAGCTGGTCGATGATCCGCTTGGAGATGTCGTCGAGGATCGGAGCTCCCCGGCCGGAGTTCTGGTCGATCACGAGATCATCCTTCCTCATCGCGGCTGGTCGGGCGAACGCCCGACCGGCGGTCGCGAGCGCGCGGGTATGTTGGGATCGGTCGCCGGGTCCGGCGGTTTTCGGTCCGACAAGGATGATCTCCCGTGAAGTACGTTCCGCGCGCGGTTCTGTTCCTCGGCATTCCCGCGCTCCTGTTCGCCCTCCCCTGGTGGCTGCTGGTCTACACGACGATGTCCGGGACATGGTTCTGGCTCGGGTCGGCGGTGTTCCTGCTCGGCTATCTGGCGCTGCCCGCGGGCATGCTGCTCGGGCACGGCCCGCGGCAGTCCGACGCGGCGTCGCTGGTGGGCGACACCATGCTGGGTGTCATGTGGGTGGTGTTCACCTGGTCGGTGATCGGCGCCGCGGTCCGGGGTGTGCTGGCGGTCGCGGGGGTGGACGATCCGGTGCGCTCGCGCGTGGTGGCCGCCGGCGTGCTCGCGGTGTCGGTCGCGCTGTCGGCCTGGGCGATCTACGAGGCGCGCCGGGTGCCCCGCGTGCGCACGGTCGAGGTCGAGATCCCCGGTCTCGGTGCGGGTTTGGACGGTCTCCGGCTGGTGGTCGTCACCGACACCCACTACGCCGCGACCGATCGGTTGCGCTGGTCGGAGCGGGTGGTCGAGGAGGTCAACGCGCTGCGTCCCGATATCGCCTGTCACGCGGGCGATCTCGCCGACGGCTCGGTGGAGAAGCGGAGGGCGCAGGTCGATCCGCTGGGCAAGGTCGAGGCCGAGTACGGCCGCTTCTACATCACCGGCAATCACGAATACTTCGGCGACGCACCGGGCTGGATCGACCACATGTCCGGCCTGGGCTGGCAGCCGCTGCGCAACCAGCACGAGGTCATCACCCGCGAGGGCGACAGCCTCGTGCTGGCGGGCATCGACGACCCCACCGGTAGCGGCCTGCCCGGCCACGGCCCCGATATCACCGCCGCCCTGGCCGGCGCCGATCCGGCACTGCCGGTGGTCCTGCTGGCCCATCAGCCCAAACAGGTCACCGATGCGGTGTCGGCCGGTGTGGCCCTGCAGATTTCGGGCCACACCCACGGCGGGCAGATCTGGCCCTTCCGGTACCTGGTCCGCCTGGATCAGCCCGTGGTGGCCGGGCTCAGCCGCCACGGCGAGCGCACCCAGCTCTACACCAGCCGGGGCACCGGCTTCTGGGGTCCGCAGCTGCGCCTGTTCGCGCCGAGCGAGATCACCGTGCTGATCATGCGCCGGCCCAACTGATTCCGGCCGCTCAGCTGTCGAAGCCCAGGCCGGTGTAGTCGAGGGTCTTCAGCCACAGATTGCGGCGCCCCTGGTGCGCGTCCGCGCGCGCCAGGGACCAGCGGGTGAGGTGAATTCCCGCGGACCGCAACGGTTCCGGCGGCAGCGGCAGCGGCCGGGAGCGGACCATGCGCAGGCGGGTCCGCTCGGTGTCGCGGCCCCACAGCTGGTCGAGCATGACCTCCGCCCCGAAGCGGGTCGCGCCCACCCCCAGCCCGGTGTAGCCGGCGGCATAGACCAGCCGGCCCTTGTAGGCGGAGCCGAAGAAGGCGCAGAACCGGCCGCAGGTGTCGATGACCCCGCCCCAGCGGTGGGTGAAGCGCAGGCCGTCGAGCTGCGGGAAGGTCTGGAAGAAGTGCTGGGCGAGGGTTTCGAAGGTGGCCTCGTTGTATTCCAGGGCGGGGGCGATGCGATTGCCGAAGTGGTAGATGGCGTCGTAGCCGCCGAAGAGGATGCGGTTGTCGCTGGTCAGGCGGTAGTAGTGGAAGCGGTAGGAGGCGTCGCCCAGACCCATGCGGGTGCCCCAGCCGATGCTGTCGAGCTGTTCGGCGGTGAGCGGCTCGGTCATGAGCGCGTAGTCGTAGACCGGCACCACATGGCGTGACACCTTGGGCACCGGGCCCGCGAAAGCGCTGGTGCACAGGGCGACCCGGGGCGCGCGGACCTCACCGTGCGGCGTGTGCAGGGTCAGCGTGCCGCCGTGGGATTTCGAAAGGCGTTGCACCGGAGTGCCTTCGAAGATGCGGACACCGGAATCCAGGCAGGCGCGCCGTAGTCCCCAGGCCAGCCGGGCCGGATCGAGCATGGCGACGCCGTCGCGGTCCCACCAGCCGCCGAGGTAGGTGGGGGAGTGCACCATGCCCTGCATCTGGCCGGCGTCGAGCAGTTCGGTGCGGTAGCCGAGGGCTTCGGCGGCGGCGTGGCTCTCCTGCAGCCATTCGACCTCGTGGGGCGCGGTGGCGACCTCCATCTCGCCGGTGCGCTCGAAGTCGCAGTCGATGCCGTACCGCAGGATGGCCTTCTCGATGTCGTCCAGGTTGGAGCGGCCGAGCCGTTCGAGCTGGCCGATCTCGTCGGGGAAGCGCTCCATGCCATTGGCCAGGCCGTGGGTCAGGCTGGCGGAGCAGAATCCGCCGTTGCGGCCCGAGGCCGCGTGTCCGCAGAGACCGGACTCCAGCAGCACCACGTCGATGCCGGGATCGCGTTCCTTGGCCAGCAGCGCGGTCCAGAGTCCGCTGTAGCCGCCGCCGATGACGGCCAGATCCGCGGTGGTGGCCGTGGTGAGGGGGTCGGTGGGGGTCGGCCGCTCGGGCCGGTCGGTCCAGTACGGCGTCGGCGCTGCATCGATGAGTGCCGACGCCCACAGTTTGCTTCCTTTGGCCGACATGGCCGATCAACTCCTTCTCTCGTGCCGTTACGGCGAACGTTCGCGCCTGCGTGCTCGGGGTACGTGGAAGCCGCCGATGGTCACCCGTGGGGGGACCAGTCGGCGGCTTTCGAGAGAGTCAGCTGGTGGCGGCGCGATCCTCGGAGCGGCGGGGCATACGCACGGTGGACCGCAATACCTGCGTCGGCGACGTCGGCCGGTCCATTTCCGCCTCCTCCTGTGTCATGAGGATAGCCCAGAAATTCGCGGGCGGGTCCGATCGGAGCCCGCCCGCGCGATATCGCCGCCTTTTTACCCGGCCCGGAAGATGATGTCGTGCCAGGGCTTGTGCGCCGCGCCGGTGATATCCGACATGACGTGCTTGATATTCGTGTACTCCTCGAATGCGTAGGCGGACATGTCCTTTCCGAATCCGGAGGACTTGTACCCGCCGTGCGGCATTTCGCTGATGATCGGAATATGGTCGTTGATCCACACGCAGCCGGCCTGAATTTCCCGGCTCGCCCGCTGGGTGCGGAACACGTCGCGGGACCAGGCGGAGGCGGCCAGCCCGTAGACGGTGTCATTGGCCAGCGCGATGGCCTCGTCGTCGGTGTCGAAGGGCAGCACGACCAACACCGGGCCGAAGATCTCGTGCTGCACGATCTCGGAGTCCTGGGCCGCGCCGGTGATCAGGGTCGGCTCGAAGTAGGAACCTGCCGCCGGGGTGTGTTCCGGAATTCGGCCGCCGCGAACGATTTTCGCGCCGGATTCGCGGGCGCGTTCCACCATGCCCAGCACTTTCTCGCGGTGTGCGCGCGAAATGAGCGGTCCCATATCGGTTTCCGGGTTCTCGACCGGACCGAGCACCACCCGGTCCATGAGATCGGTTACGCGGCCTACGAATTCCTCGAACAGCGGGCGTTGCACATAGGCGCGGGTGGCGGCCGTGCAATCCTGGCCGGTATTGATGAGCGCGCCCGCGACCGCGCCCCGAGCCGCGGCCTCGGGGTCGGCGTCGTCGAAGACGACGAAGGGGGCCTTGCCGCCGAGTTCGAGATGGACCCGCTTGACCGCACCGGCGGCGGTGGCGGCCACCCGTTTGCCGACCCCGGTGGAGCCGGTGAACGACACCATGGCCACGGCGGGATGCTCCACCAGCGGCTGTCCCGCCTCGGCGCCGGTGCCGGTGAGCACATTGATCACGCCCGGCGGCACGCCCGCGTCGATGGCGGCCTCCGCGAACAACAGCGAGGACAGCGGGGTCAGCTCGGAAGGCTTGAGCACCACCGTGTTTCCGGCGGCGACGGCGGGCAGGATCTTCCAGGCCGCCATTTGCAGCGGATAGTTCCAGGGCGCGATGGACCCGATGACGCCGAGGGGTTCCCGCCGGATCGACGAGGTGTGGTCACCGGAGTATTCGGCCGCCGCCTTGCCTTCCAGGTGCCGGGCGGCGCCGGCGAAGAAGGCCGTGTTGTCGATGGTGCCGGGCACGTCGAATTCCGTGGCGAGGCGAATCGGCTTGCCCGCGTTGCCACTTTCGATCGCCGCGAGGTCCCCGGCACGAGTGCGCAGGATCCGGGCCCATTCGTGCATGAGGTCCGACCGCGCGGCCGGGGTGAGCCCGGCCCAGCCGGGGAAGGCCGCCCGGGCCGCGGTCACCGCCGACTCGACGTCGGCCGCGTTCGCGCCGGCGCCCGAGGCGATGACCGCGCCCGTGGCCGGCGCGATGATCGACAGCTGCGCACCCGACCCGGATCGTCGTGCGCCGCCGATGAATTGCAGTTGTTCCTGATCCATCGCGCTCCTCGCGTTCTCGAAGGTCACCGTCTCCGGGTCACACGGTATGGGAGTCGGCGACCGTGAGCGCCTGGTCGAGGATGGCGAGTCCCTCCTTGGCCTCGGCCTCGCTGATGGTGCAGGGCGGGACCACGTGCAGGCGGTTGAAGTTCACGAACAGCAGCAGTCCGGCGGCCTTGGCCGCGGCGACGGTCTGGCTCATGGCCGGGCTGGTGCCGCCGTAGGGCGCCAGGGGTTCGCGGGTGGCGCGGTCGCGGACCAGCTCCACGGCCCAGAACACGCCGAGTCCGCGGACCTCGCCGACGCTCGGGTGCCGCTCGGCCAGTTCCCGCAGGCCCGGGCCGATGACGCGCTCGCCCATGTCGGCGGCGTTCTCGACGATGCCCTCCTCGCGCATGGCGGTGATGGTCGCGACGGCCGCGGCCGCGGCCAGCGGATGCCCGGAGTAGGTGAGCCCGCCCGGATAGGCGCGGTCGTCGAAGGTGGCCGCGATGTGCGGTGCGATGGCGACGCCGCCCAGCGGCACATACCCGGAGTTGACGCCCTTGGCGAAGGTGAGCAGGTCCGGCGCCACGTCGAAATGGTCGATGGCGAACCATTCGCCGGTGCGGCCGAAGCCCGCCATCACCTCGTCGGCGATGAACACGATGCCGTACTTGTCGCACAGTTCGCGCACGCCGGCCAGGTACCCCGGGGGCGGCACCATGATTCCGGCCGTGCCCGGCACCGATTCCAGAATGACGGCCGCGATGGTGCTCGGCCCTTCGAGCGCGATGGTCTGCTCGAGGTGCTGCAGCGCCCGTTCGGTCTCCTCGGCCTCGGTGGTGGCGTGGAACTGCGAGCGGTACAGGAACGGTCCGAAGAAGTGCACGACTCCGGCATTGCCGTGGTCGTTCGGCCAGCGCCGCGGGTCGCCGGTCAGATTGACCGCGGTCTCGGTGCCGCCGTGATACGACCGGTAGCGCGCGAGCACCTTGTACCGCCCGGTGTGCAGCCGGGCCATGCGCACCGCGTGCTCGACCGCGTCCGCGCCGCCATTGGTGAAGAAGATCCGGTTCAGCTCACCGGGAGTGCGTTCGGCGATCAGCCGCGCCGCCTCCGAGCGGGCGTCGTTCACGTACGCCGGGCCGATGGTGCACAGCGTGGCCGCCTGCTCCTGGATGGCGGCCACCACCTTCGGATGCTGGTGTCCGATATTGGTGTTCACCATCTGCGAGGAGAAGTCGAGCAGCCGGTTGCCGTCGCCGTCCCACACGTAGCAGCCCTGGGCGGCGGTGATCACCATGGGATCCAGCGACTTCTGCGCGGACCAGGAATGGAAGACGTGCTTGCGGTCCAATTCGTAGGCGCGGGCGGCTTTTTCGCGGGCCGCCTCCGGGGTCAGCCCATTGGGCAGGGTCATCGCGGACTCCGTTCAGTGGTTCTGGGGGAAGCCGAGGTTCAGACCGCCGTGGCTGGGATCGAGCCAGCGGGTGGTGACGGCCTTGGTGCGGGTGAAGAAGTGCACGCCGTCGGTGCCGTGTGCATGCGAATCGCCGAACAGGGAGTTCTTCCAGCCTCCGAAACTGTAGTAGGCCATGGGGACCGGAATGGGGACATTGATGCCGACCATGCCGACCTCGACCTCGTTGTGGAAGCGCCGGGCCGCACCACCGTCATTGGTGAACAGGGCGGTGCCGTTGCCGTAGGGGTTGGCATTGACGAGGGCCAGCGCCTCGTCGTAGCTGTCCACGCGGACCACCGACAGCACCGGGCCGAAGATCTCGTCGGTGTAGACGCTCATGTCGGTGGTGACGTGGTCGAGAATGGTGGGGCCCAGCCAGAATCCGTCGGCCGCGCCGTCGATGGCCACCCCGCGGCCGTCGAGAACCACGGTGGCGCCGGAGGATTCGCCCGCCGCGATATAGGCGGCCACCTTGTCGCGGTGCGCCTCGGTCACCAGCGGGCCCATATCGGTGCCACGGGTGCCGTCGCCGGTGCGAATGGTCTTGGCGCGCTCGGTGATCCGCGCCACCAGGTCGTCGGCGATATCGCCCACCGCCACCAGCGCGCTGATGGCCATGCAGCGTTCACCGGCCGAGCCGAAGCCCGCGTTCACGGCGGCGTCGGCGGCCAGGTCCAGATCCGCGTCGGGCAGCACCACCATGTGGTTCTTGGCCCCGCCGAGGGCCTGCACGCGTTTGCCGGCGGCGGTGCCGTGCTCGTAGACGTACTTGGCGATCGGGGTGGAGCCGACGAACGACACCGCCTTGATGGCGGGGTTCGCCAGCAGTTCGTCCACCGCCACCTTGTCGCCCTGGACCACGTTGAAGACCCCGTCCGGCAGCCCGGCCTCGCGCCACAGCTCGGCCAGCCACAGCGACGGCGAGGGGTCCTTCTCGCTCGGCTTGAGCACCACGGTGTTGCCGGCTGCGATCGCGACGGGGAAGAACCACATGGGCACCATGGCCGGGAAGTTGAACGGCGAGATGATGGCCACCGGGCCCAGGGCTTGTCGTACGGAGAAGATGTCGACCTTGGTGGAGGCGTTCTCGGTGTAGCCGCCCTTGAGCAGATGCGGTATGCCGCAGGCGAATTCGACGACCTCGAGGCCGCGGCTGACCTCGCCCATCGCGTCGGCGAGCACCTTGCCGTGCTCGCTGGTGATGAGGGCGGCCAGCTCCTCCTTGCGCTCGTTGAGCAGTTCGCGGAAGCGGAACAGCACCTGGGTGCGCTTGGCCAGGGAGGCGTCGCGCCAGGCTGGGAACGCGGCAACGGCGGATTCGATCACGGTGCGGACGTCGGCCGCGGAGGCCAGGGCGACCTGTCCGGTCACCACGCCGGTCGCGGGATTGGTGACCGGTGCGGTCGCCGTGCTGGAACCGGTGAAGGACTTGCCGTCGAGCCAGTGTGCGATGGTCTGCATATCTCCTCGATTCCGTGAGTGTCCGTCCCTACTCTGCGCCATTACCCGCCGGTTGATTCCCGACGTTGTGTATCCATTTTCCAACTTCGTATTACGATTCGTCGGTGCTCCTCTCCGTTGCTGATGTGCTGGCCATGCCGGTCGTGCGGGCCGGGCAGCCGCAGGTCGTGGGCGGCGGTCCGCTGGATCGGCCGGTGCGGTGGGTGCATGTGAGCGAACTGCCGGACGTGGCGAAACTACTGGTGGGACGCGAATTGATTCTCACCACCGGACAGGCGCTGGCCGGTAGCGACGCGGCCACCGTGGCCTACCTGGAATCGCTGGCCGCGGCGGGGGTGTCCGGGTTGGTCATCGAATTGGGCACCTACGTGCGGGAATTGTCGCCGGTGGTGGCCGAGACCGCCGACCGGGTGGGGTTGCCGATCGTGGCGCTGCGCCGGGTGGTGCGGTTCGTGGAGGTCACCGAGGCGGTGCACCGGGTGATCGTGGCCGACCAGTACGCGGAGCTGGAATTCGCGCGCACGGTGCACGAAACGTTCACGGCGTTGAGCGTGCGGCGGGCGTCGCTGGCCGAGATCGTGAAAACCGCTGCCGGGATGCTGGACGCCTCGGTCGTGCTCGAGGACCTGGCGCATCGCGTGCTGGCCCTGACCGCGCGCCACACCGGCACCTCGGCCCTGCTCGAGCACTGGGAGACCACCTCCCGGCTGCTGCCCGGCACCGACCCGAATGTGGTTCCGGTGGGCCCGCATACACAGCGCTGGGGCCGGCTCATCCTGCGCTCGAACCGGGTGCCCACGGCCCGCGCCCGCATGGTGCTCGAACGCGCCGCGCAGACGCTGACCCTGCACCGGATGATCGAGCGCGACCGCTTCGGGCTGCACCGGCAGGCCCAGACCGGGCTCATCGACGATATGGTCAACGGCCGCCTCACCGACGAGCGTGACGCCGTGGCGCTGGCGGCGGCGCTCGGGCTGGCCCGCCGCGCCCGCTATGTCCCGCTCGCGGTGGAGGTCGCGGCGGCGGCCGAGGCGGATCCGGTGGCGCAGCAACGCCGTACGGCCGCACTGCTGGACGCGGCGCTACACGGGGTGGCGCTGGCCAAGGCCACCGCGCTGGCCGCACCCGACCACGGCAATCGGGTCACCATCGTGCTGGGGGTAGCCCGGAGCGGCGACCTGGACAGTGCGCTCACCGCGATCTGCTCGGCCATGCTCGGCGAGATCCGCCGCGTGGCGGGTGTGGAGCGCGCGGTCATCGGCACCGGGGGTGAATCGGACTCCCTCCTCGACACCGCGCGTGAGCTGGCCCAGGCCGCGCACGTCGCCGAAGTCGCTCTCTCCCTGGACCCTTCGGTCCCGCGCCCCTTCTATCGCAGCGGCGACGTCCGCCTGCGCGGCCTGCTGTCGCTCATCCGCGACGAGCCGGGCGTCCAGCGCTTCGCCGAGACCGAGCTGAGCGCCCTGCTCCGGCACGACATCCGCAATGCCGCCGACCTCACCCGCACCCTGCGCCAATTCCTCGACCTGGCGGGCAACAAGACCGAACTCGCCAAGCGCCTCAATATCAGCCGGCCCACCCTCTACGACCGCCTGTCCCGCATCGAACGCATCCTCGACGTCGATCTCGACAACGGCGAGACCCGCACCTCCCTCCACACCGCCCTGCTCATCCGAGACCTGGTCGCTGCCCCAGAACCTCGCTGACCGCCGCCCCGGCGAGATCCTCCGACGTGAATTCCGTGACGTCGATCTCGACAACGGCGAGACCCGCACCTCCCTCCACACCGCCCTGCTCATCCGAGACCTGGTCGCTGCCCCCGAACCCCGCTGACCGCCGCCCCTGGCGAGATCCTCCGACGTGAATTCCGTGGTAGGGGCCGGCCCGAGAAGCGCTGTGCGCCAGCGCATTCTCGAGGCGGTGATCCGGATCGCCGCCCGTCGTCCCGGTATGTCGCCGGCCTGGTCGTCGAACCGGCGGTGCTTCCGACGTGGGTCGGTGGGCTCCGGGCAGAGCGCATCGGAATGACCGGGAGCGGCTGAGGTCCGCGCGTCGGGGGCCAGGTCCGGCCCGGGCATACTGGCCGCGTGGAGTTCGGGATTCTGGGTCCGATCGAGGCGCGACGGGCCGATGGGGGCCCGTTTCCGATCGGGGGTCCGCAGGTGCGGGCCTTGCTGGCGGTGTTGGCATTGGATGCCGGGCGGGTGGTCGGGCGGGAGCGGCTGATCGACGACCTGTACGGGTCAGAGCCACCGGGGGATGCGGGACATGCGTTGCAGTCGCAGGTGTCGCGGCTGCGGCGGGCGCTGCGCACTGGTGTGGGAGACGGCGAGTTCGTCGAATCGGCCGGGGCGGGTTATCGATTGGCGGTCGACCCGGAGTCGGTGGATGCGCTCCGATTCGCGCGGCTGGCCGAGCAGGGGCGGAAAGCCTTGCGGGACCGCGATTCCGGTGCGGCGATGACGCTGCTGGACGAGGCGCTCGGATTGTGGCGTGGTCCGGCGCTGGCCGATGTGCGGGACGCGCCCTTCGCCGAGAGTCAGGGCGCGCGGCTGGACGAGGCGCGGCTGGCCGCCGAGGAGGATCGGGCCGAGGCGGCGCTCGCGGTGGGGGATTCGCAGGCGGTGGTGGCGACACTGTCGGAATTGGTTGCGGCGCATCCCCTCCGAGAGCGGGCACGCGCGCTGCTCATGCGTGCCCTGTACGCGGCGGGCCGCCAGGCCGAGGCGCTGGAATCCTTCGAAGCGGGACGGCGGCTGCTCGCCGACGAGCTCGGGGCCGATCCCTCGGCCGAGCTCATGGACGCCCACCTGGCGATCCTGCGCGCGGATGAGGTTGCGGCCGTGTCGAATCGGCGGCTGCCCACCCCGCTCACCAGTTTCGTCGGGCGGGAGGACGAACTGGCTCGGCTGGTGCCACTGGTCGCCCAGGCCCGCCTCGTCACCCTGATCGGCCCCGGCGGCACCGGGAAGACGCGCCTGGCGCTGGCGGCGGGCGGCCGGGTCCGCGGCGACATCTGTTTCGTCGAATTGGCGCCGCTGGTGGACGGTGTGCAGGCGGCCCAGGCGATCGCGAGCGCCCTGGGCTGTCGCGACCTGTCGGCGCATGCGGCCCCCGGACCACGCGATTTCGAGTCGCAGCTGGTCACCGTGCTCGCCGACCGTCCGCTGCTGCTCATCCTCGACAATTGCGAGCACGTCGTCCTCGATATCGCCCGCCTCGCGCACCGCTTGCTGGTCGCGTGCCCGGGCCTGCGGATTCTCGCCACCAGCCGCGAGGCGCTGCGGGTCACGGGCGAAACGCTGTTCCCGGTCCCCCAATTGCCCATGGCCCCACCGGATTCGCCGCTGGCCGACCAGCTGGCCGCCCCGGCGGTGCGCCTGTTCGCCGACCGGGCCGCCGCGGTCCGGCCCGGCTTTCTCCCGGACGCGGGCACCATCGCCCTGGTCGCCCGCATCTGCCGCCGCCTCGACGGCCTGCCGCTCGCCATCGAGCTCGCCGCCGCGCGCCTGCGCACCCTCGACCTCCCCGAGATCGACGCCCGCCTCACCGACCGCTTCCGCCTGCTGGCTCGCGGCGACCGCACCGCCGAACCCCGCCACCAGACCCTGCAGGCCGTGGTGGCCTGGAGCTGGGAACTCCTCGAACCCGCCGAACAGCAACTGGCCCAGCGCTTCTCGGTCTTCGCGGGCGGCGCGACCGCCGAGCAGGCCCGCCGCGTGTGCGACATCGACGATATCGACGACCTCCTCGCCGACCTCACCGACAAGTCCCTGCTGGACATCGCCGCCGGCCGCTACCGCATGCTCGAAACCATCCGCGAATTCGCCCGCACCCGCGCCATCGAATCCGGCGACCACGAGAAAACCCAGCGCGCCCACGCCGAATACTTCGCCGACACAGCCGAAATCGCGGACCCCCTACTACGCACCGCCACCCAACTCCAGCACCTGGCCCGCCTCACCACCGACCACGACAACCTCCAGTCCGCCCTGCACTGGTCCACCACCGCCGACCCCGCCCTCGCCGCCCGCCTCATCGCCGCCCAAGCCTGGTACTGGTGGCTCACCGGCCACTCCGGCGACGGCCCCGCCCTCGCCAACCGCCTGCTACCCGAACTGAATTCGGCAGTACGCCGGCCGGACCCGGCCGCCCGGCCGCACGGTCAGCCGATGCACCGCGATGACGTCGGCGACCGCCGAGACGCAGACCTCCACGAGCCTGCGGCGCTGATCACTCCCACTGCCGCGCACCGGTCGGATACGCGCCCGCTAGGCGAGGAGCGGCGCGTGCCGTTCGTTGCGGAAACCGCTGCTGGGCATGATGCACCGGGAGTGGAGTCGAGCGTCGCCGCGAAGGCTCGCCTATCCCGGCCCGAGCGGCTGGTTGCCGTGGATGCGGAGCAATACGCGCTGGTGGCGGCGGTGGCAGCGCGGGGACGGGATGATCTCGCGGCCGCGGTCGAGCGGGCGGCGGCGGGGGTTGCGGCGCAGGAGCATCCGATGCGGCAGCCGCATCTGATCTTTCTGCTCGCGCTCGCGGGCGGGATGCTGCCCGGGGATCCTGCGGAGTTGCGCTGGTTGTTCGGGGCGGATGACTGGTCGCAGGCGTTTCTGCGGCTGGGGGACGGGATGGCGTTGTTCATGTCCGGACGGGCCGGCGAATCCGAGCCGGAGTTCGCGGCGGCGCTGGCGGGATTCCGGCGGATCGGGGACCGGTGGGCGATCGCGGCCGCATTGGACAAGCTGGCGGCGGTGGCCGAGCGGCGCGGCGATCGGGCCGCCTCGCTGGCCCTGATCGATGAGGCGATCGCGGTGAACACCGAATTGGGTTGGGCCGCGGACACTGCCGACCTCTTGACCCGTCGCGGCGACATCCACCTCGGCGGGGCGGCGGACCGGGATGCCGAAGCGGCGCGCGCGGATTATGAACGGGCAGCGGAGCTGTCGCGGACCCACGGCGCGATCGACATGTACGCCGGTGCACTTCGCGGCCTGGGGGATATCGCTCGTGCCGAAGACCCGGCGTCAGCGCGGAACCTGTACCGGTCGGTGCTGGCGATCCCGGCCGGAGGTTCGATCGCCATCACCGAGGCGCACGAGCGGGCGCGGGAGGGTCTCGCACTGTTGGAAGGCGCCTGAAATCGCAGGTCAGGATGTTGGTGAGGGCCGGTGAGCCGACGGTGAGGGATTGGTGAGCACCCCGGCCGAAGCTGTGTGACATGACCAGCACACAGCAGTTCGCCAACAAGACCGTCCTCATCTCCGGCGCCAGCGTCGCCGGCCCGGCCCTCGCCTTCTGGCTGAAGAAGTACGGCTTCACCGTCACCGTCGTGGAGCAGGCTCCGGCCCTGCGCGAGGGCGGGTACAAGGTCGATATCCGGGGCGTGGCAATGGAAGTCGTGGAGCGGATGGGGCTCACCGACGAGATCCGCAAGGCCTCCACCGATATGCGCGGCGGTGCGTGGGTGGACGCGACCGGCAAGGCGATCGCCACCCTCGGACCGGACCTGATCGGCATGCGTTCGCCCGGCGACGACGAGGTGCTGCGCGGCGACCTGGCGCGCATCCTGTTCGACGCCGGCAAGAGCGGCGTCGACTACCGGTTCGGCGACGCCATCACCGAGCTGATCGAGCACGCGGACGGCGTCGAGGTGCACTTCCGTCACGCGGCTCCCCAGGTGTTCGACCTGGTGATCGGCGCGGACGGCATGCATTCGACGGTGCGCCGCAGCGTCTTCGGCGCGGAGGAGCAGTTCGCCCGGCACACCGGCATGGCGGCCTGCGTCATCTCGGTGCCGAACTACCTGGACCTCGATCACTGGGAGCTCATCCACGCCGCCCCCGGCAAGGTCGTGCAGGCGTACAGCACGCAGCGCTCGGCGGCCAAGGCGCAGTTCATCTTTCCCGCCCCCGAGCGGCTGCCGGACCGCCGCGACACCGCCGCACAGCAGCGGCTGGTGGCCGAGGCCTTCGCCGGCGGCGGCTGGGAGACCTCGACCCTGCTCGACGCCATGCCGGACTCGCCGGACTTCTACTTCGACACGGTGAGCCAGATCCACCTGGAGCGCTGGTCCTCGGGCCGCGTCGCACTGGTCGGCGACGCCGCCTACTGCCCGTCCCCGCTGTCCGGGCAGGGCACCAGCATGGCCCTGGTCGGGGCGTACGTACTGGCCGGTGAGCTGCGCGCCGCCGCCGGCGACCACCGCGTCGCCTTCGCCGCCTACCAGCAGCGCATGCGTGAGTACGTCGACGAGAACCTGACCCTCGGCTGGAACAACGCCACCCAGATGGTCGCCGCCGACGCCCGCGCCCTGCGCATGCAGATGACCATGCTGCGCATGCTGCGCTGGATGCCGTGGAAGGGCATGGCCCTGCGCCCGATCATGAAGCCGATCGAGAAGGCCGCCAATGCCATTCGACTCGAGCGGTACTGATCGGGGCGCGGTGTCGGCATCGAGCGGGGCGTGGTGTCGGCATCGAGCGGGGCGCGGTGTCGGCATCGAGCGGGGCGCGGTGTCAGCATCGAGTCTGATCCGGGGCGGTCAGGGTTCATTCTCCGGGTGGATCCCCGATGCGGGCCGATCCCGTTTGATGGTTATCTCGAACCGGAAGGGAGTCCGACGTGACCATCGCCGTGTACACCACCTGGGCGTGGATGGCATTCGAGATCGCGCTGCGGGTGCGGGATCGCATGCGCGGCACCGGCTCCACCGCCGGGGACGGCCACACCAGGCTCCTCATCTTCGTGCTGGTGGCCGCCGCCATGACGGTCGCCAGCTTCGCCGGAATCCTCCTCCCGGCCGACAGCCCGCTGCGTTTCCCCGGCCCGGTCCTGCCGTGGCAGATCCTCGGCGTCGCCCTCATGTGGCTGGGCCTGGTCGTGCGAGCCTGGGCGATCGCGGTGCTGGGCAAGCACTTTCGCACCACCGTCGAGGTGGACCAGGACCAGCCGGTCATCAGCACCGGCCCCTACCGCTGGATCCGGCACCCCTCCTACACCGGCATCCTGCTGCTGACGCTGGGCTTCGGCCTGGCCGCCGGCAACTACGTGTCCCTGCTGCTCACCACCGTGGTCCCGGTCTACGCGTTCCTGCGCCGGATCACGCTCGAGGAGAAGACACTGGTGGCGACCCTGGGCGCGCCCTACGAGACCTATCGCCTCACGACCAAGCGCCTGGTCCCCGGCGTCTGGTGACCTCAGGCGGGGTCGGCGCCCATCGGGTTCGGGTAGGGGACCTCGCCGCTGCGGACCACGGCGCGGGCGGCCGGCGTGAGGGCGGACAGCATTTCGAGGATGCCCGGGACGCCGCGGTAGGCGGTCATGGCCAGGGCATCGGTGCGGGCCTCGACGTGTGCGCGCAGGGCGCGCCCGGCCTCGGTGATGCCCTCGGCGTTGAGCACGCCGCGGTCGGTGAGCCGCTCTCGCGCTGCCTTCCAATCGGTTTCGCTCCAGCCGCGATTGTCGCGCCACAGCTGCGCGGGGGTGCCGGTGGACGCCGAGAACAGTACGTGCGCCTCGCAGCCGTCGATGCCCTCGCTCAGCAGGCATGCCACGTGGCCGTCGCCGCGGTGTTCGCGCAGCGCCGTGACCGCCTGCCAGAGGGCGTGGACGGGGTCGTCCGGGGTGGGCAGGTCGCGATTGGCGGCGAAGAGCGGGCGGCCCGCCGCCGGCGCGGTGGCGATGGCCTGCTGCAGGCGCGGGACGGCGCGGGCGGCGATGTCGGTGATATCGGGCACGACGGCGCGCAGGACCGCGGCCGCGGCGATGGTGCGGGTGGCGATGATCGCGTCCGGTGCGGTGAAACCCCAGGCATCCGGAATGGCCCGCCGGACCATGGCCGGATGGAAGTTGTAGAAGGTCGCCTCCACGACCGACGGTCCGACCGCGCCGAGCGGGGCGGAGCGCGACGCGAAGTAGCCCATCCAGAAGCCGCGCAGGCCAACGGCTTTGTTGGCGGCGATGCAGTCGGCTGCGAAATAGGTGACGGCGTGCAAGGGCTCCAGCACGCGCCACACCTCGCGGGCGAGGTCGTTGTCCATGTACCAACCCTAGTGGCTGAATTCAGCTAACTGAAGCCAGATTGGTGACGCGATCCGCTGCGGTGAGCGAATCGACATGGCTGTGCGCCATACGAACCGTAAAGCACCGGACCGGGTTTCCGGCTGACTGTAAGAATAGTGATCTGAGTCACTCCTTTGGTTTCTGCCGGTAACTCCGATTCATATCCAGGCAACATTCCAGCCCGAACATTCCTCGCAGGTCAGTCGACCAAGATTGAGGAGCTTCACCATGGAATCGAGTGCACCAACCGTACTTTCCGGGGGATCGGACACATCCGCAGCGGGAGTGTCGCGGCTCAAACCCAATGTGGTCGGTCTGCTCGGCGTGGTGTTCATGGCCGTCGCGACGGCCGCGCCCATCACCGCCATGACCGGCAATGTGCCGTTCATGATGTCGGCCGGCAGCGGAATCGGCACGCCCGCGGCGTTTTTGATCGCCATGGTGGTGCTGGCCATCTTCACCGTCGGCTACACCACCATGGCCAAGCACATCACCACCACCGGTGCGTTCTACGGCTTCATCTCCTACGGACTGGGCCGCACCGCTGGCCTGTCGGCCGGGCTGCTGGCCACCTTCGCCTACATGGTGTTCGAGCCGTCGCTGATCGGCATCTTCTCCAGCTTCGCGCACAACACCGTCTCCGATCAGGTGGGCGTGAACATTCCGTGGTGGGTGTTCGCCATCCTGATGCTGGTGATCAACGGCCTGGGTACCTGGTTCGGCGTCGCCGTGGCCGAGCGGCTGCTCATCGTGCTGCTGGTCACCGAGGTGACCGTGCTGACGGTCATGGGCCTGTCGGTACTGCTGCACGGCGGCGGGCCGGACGGGTTGTCGCTGGCCCCGATCAATCCGGTCAACGCCTTCCACGGTGCGTCCGCGGGCCTGGGACTGTTCTTCGCCTTCTGGTCGTGGGTCGGATTCGAATCCACCGCCATCTACGGTGAGGAATCCAAGAATCCGAAGCGAATCATCCCGCGCGCCACCATGATCGCCGTCCTCGGTGTCGGCGTGTTCTACCTGTTCATCTCCTGGATGACCATCTCCGGCAACGGGCAGGGCAGGGCCATGGAACTGGCCGCCTCCGACAATCCGATGAATCTCTTCTTCGCACCCACCGAACGCTATGTCGGGCACTGGGCCGTGGACACCATGCAGTGGCTCATGGTCACCGGTTCGCTGGCCTGCGGCATGGCCTTCCACAACTGCGCCTCCCGCTACCTCTACGCGCTCGGCCGCGAGGACGTGATTCCGGCCTTGCAGCGGACGATCGGAAAGACCCACCCGCAGAACGGATCCCCGTACATCGCCGGTCTGGTGCAGACCGTCTTCTCGGCCGTGCTGGTGCTGGCCTTCGGCCTCGCGGGCAAGGACCCCTATGCGAGCCTCTACACGCTGATGGCGGTGCTCGGCACCATGGCGATCCTGATCGTGCAGGCCGTGTGCTCCTTCGCGGTCATCGCCTACTTCCGCAACCACCACCCCGAAACCCGGCACTGGTTCCGGACTCTGGTGGCCCCGCTGGTGGGCGGCGTGGCCATGATCGGCGTGGTGCTGCTGCTGGTCCTCAATATGGACACCGCGGCCGGAAGCGAGGCCGGGTCGCTGATTCTGAAGGCGACGCCGTACCTGGTGGCCGCGGTGGCCATCGTCGGTATCGGCTACGCCCTGTACCTCAAGCGCACCGATCCCGGCCGCTACGCGCTGCTGGGCCGGACCGTGCTGGAAGAGTCCCACGAGCGCTGAGAGGCGGAAAGCCATGACCGACACCGAGATCCGTCCTGCGTACGGCGACCGCGTGATAGCCGTCGAGCCCGGCGGCGACGACTACATCCCCGAGGAAGCCCGGCACGGTACGCCGCGAAAACTGTTCTGGACGTGGATGTCTCCGAACATGGAGTTCGCCACCGTCTTCGTGGGCGTGCTCGCCGTCACCGCGTACGGCATGAACTTCTGGCAGGCGAGCCTGGGCATCGTCGTGGGTACCGGGCTGGGCGCGGCAGCCCACTACCTGCTGTCGGCGCGCGGGCCCCTGCACGGTGTCCCGCAAATGGTGCTGGGGCGCTTGGCCTTCGGCTATCGCGGCAACACCCTGCCCGCCGCGTTCATGTCGGTCATGTGCGGGGTCGGCTGGTTTGCCACCAACTCGGTCAGCGGCGCGTTCGCGCTGAATTCCCTGACCGGCATGCCGAAACTGACCGCGCTGCTGGTGATCGTGGTGGTGCAGACCGCCTTCGCCTTCTTCGGCCACAACCTGGTGCAGGCGGTGGAACGCATCGCCTTCCCACTGCTGGCCATCGTGTTCGCGATTGTCACCGTGGTGATCTTCAGCAAGGCCTCGCTGGGCGCGCCCGCACCGGCCGGGGGCGTGGGCGGCATGGGCGGCTTCCTGCTCACCGTCGGCACCGCCTTCGGTTACGGCGCGGGCTGGAATCCCTACGCGGCCGACTACTCCCGCTATCTGCCCGCGACGGTGTCACGGGCCGCGACCGGTGCGTACGCCTCGGCGGGCCTGTTCATCTCCTGTGTCTGGCTGGAGGTGGTCGGTGCGGCCTCGGCGACCGTGGCGAGCACCGCGCAGGGCAGCCCCACCGATGTGTTCACCGCCAACCTGCCCAAGCTGCTGGCGGACCTGACCCTGCTGGCCATCGCGGTGGGCGCGGTGGCCGCCAATGCGCTCAATGTCTACTCGGGCGCAATGGCTTTCGTGACCATGGGCTTCACGTTCTCGGTGCGCACGCAGCGGGCGCTGGTGTCGGCGGCCTTCGGCGTGATCGGGTTCCTGGTCGCCTGGTGGGCGCTGCCGGACGCGGCGGCCAGCTACGAGGGCTTCCTGCTCATCGTCGCGTATTGGATCGGGCCGTGGCTGGGTGTGGTGTTCGCCGACGAGTACCTGCGTCGCGGTCAGCGCATCGACCATCTGCTCTACGACCGCGCCCACCGCAACTGGGCCGGCGTGGCGGCGTTCCTGGCCGGGCTGGTGGTGTCGGTGCTGCTGTTCTCCAATCAGGAGAAGTTCGTCGGCTTCGTCGCCAAGGCGGTGCCGCAGCTTGGCGACATCACCTTCTTCGTCGGCTTCGTGCTCTCCGGCGCGGCCTATCTGATCGTGAACCGGTCCCGGATCGCTCGCGCCGCGGTGGCAGCATGATCGGCATGATCAACGCACAGGATCTGCTGGTCACCGCCTATGACGAGGCGCAACTCGGGCTGCGGGAAGGCGGGATACCGATCGGGGCGGCCCTGTTCGACAGCGCCGGCAACCTGCTCGGCCGCGGCCACAACCGCCGCGTCCAGAACGACGATCCCAGCGTGCACGCCGAGACCGACGCCTTCCGCAATGCCGGCCGCCGCCGCGACTACCGCGACACCATCATGGTCACCACCCTGTCCCCGTGCTGGTACTGCAGCGGCCTGGTCCGCCAGTTCGGCATCGGCGCGGTCATCGTGGGGGAATCGCGCACCTTCACCGGCGGCCACGACTGGCTTGCCGCACACGGGGTTTCCATCACCGTGCTCGACGACCCGGCCTGCGTGGACATGATGACCCGCTTCATCGCGGAACGGCCCGAACTCTGGAACGAGGACATAGGAGTGGCGGAATGACCCCCATAGCGACCGTCGACCTGGACCGCTGGCGCGAAGGCGGCGAGACCGCGGCCACGGTGCTGCGCGAGGTGGACGCGGGCATGCAGCGCGCCGGATTCCTCCTGGTGCGCGGACACGGTGTGCCGCACGGGCTTCCGGCCGACCTGCGGGCGGCGGCCCGGCGCTTCTTCGCACTCCCGACCGAGGTGAAACAGCGGTATGCCGTCTCCGTCGGCGGGCGCGGCTGGATCGGTCCGGGCCTCGAGGCCAACGGCTACGCCGAGGGCACCGAGACCCCGCCGGACCTCAAGGAGACCTTCGCGATCGGCGCGGACACCCGCACCGGCGACGCCCTGATCGACACCGTGTGGTTCCTCGACAATGTGTGGCCCGAGGAGGTGGGCGAGCTGCGCGAGCTGTTCCTCGCCTACACCGCGGCCATGCGCACCCTCTCCGACGAACTGCTCGCGCTCTTCGCCGCCGCACTCGACCTGCCGCACAACCCCTTCGAGGGCCTGGCGAGCCGTCCGACCTGGACCTGCAATATCAACCGGTACCCGCCGCTGGCCGAGGTCGGCCCGCCCGAACCCGGCCAGTTCCGCATCGGTCCGCACACCGACTTCGGCACCGTCACCGTCCTCGACCGCGAACCCGGCGCGGGCGGATTGCAGGTCTACACCGAGGGAGGCGGCTGGGCAGACGCGCCCTACGACCCGTCCGCCCTGACCGTGAACATCGGTGACCTGCTGGCCTACTGGAGCGGCCAGCGCTGGCCCGCGGGCCGCCACCGCGTACTCCCGCCCCAGGCGTCCGCACCCGACGAGGACCTGGTGTCGCTCATCTACTTCTACGAACTGGACCACGACGCCCGGGTGACGCCCCTCGAGCCGCCCATCGGCCGGGTCTCCGGCCTGGCGCCGGTCGTCTCCGCCGAGTTCCTGCGCACCCGCCTCGACGCCATCACCCTCGGCTGAGACCACCCGGCGAGCTCCCACGGCCGTCGCGTGCCGGCGGCCGTGGGTGCGACCTGGGGACCCGCCCACCGGGTGACCGCCGGCGGATCTCGCGGGAACATTGCCCGCCGCGACCGCGTTACCAGCGGGCATGACGACGCTCGGATTGATCGGAAGCGGAAATATCGGCGGCACCCTGGCCCGGCTGGCCGTGGCCGCGGGAATCGATGTGGTGCTGAGCAATTCACGAGGGCCGGAGAGCCTGGCGGAGCTGGTGGCCGAACTGGGGGAGCGGGCCCGTGCCGCGACCCCGGCCGAGGCGGCCGCCGCGGGAGACATCGTGGTGGTGACGGTACCGCTCAAGGCATATCAGCAGATACCGGCCGATCCGCTGGTCGGCAAGGTGGTCATCGACACCAATAACTACTATCCCGGCCGCGACGGCGAATTCGCCGACCTGGACGCGGGTGTGGCCACCAGTTCCGAACTGCTGCAACGGCATCTGCCGCGCTCACGGGTCGTGAAGGCGTTCAACAACATCCTGTTCAAGCATCTGGCCGTGCTGGCCCGCCCCGCCGGGGCGGCAGATCGCACCGCGCTGCCCATCGCCGGTGACGATACCGCGGCGAAAACCGCTGCGGCGGAACTGATCAGCAGGCTCGGCTACGACACCGTCGATATCGGCTCGCTCGCCGACAGCTGGCGCACGCAACCCGAAACCCCCGTCTACGGCACGCCCTACGCCGTCGCCGCGCCGTTCTGGGAGAACGAGGCGGCCCCCGCCGATGCGGAGACGGTGCGCAAGGCGGTCGAAGCCGCCGAACGCTGAAGCTCCTGAAAGGGGCTCCAGCGCAAGGACTCCAGGGTCGGCCGACCATGTCAGGGCGGTCGTCCGGCCCCGGTGGGTCAGTCGTTGCAGATGGCCGTGCGCACCAGGTAGGAGTCGGAGTACCACTTGGCGGAGTTCTCGGCGTCGGCCGGCGTCGCGCCGTAGCCGCCGGTGTACTTGTTCATCGAATCCGAGAAGGCCACCGCGCCGCAGCCGGTGAAGGTGGTGACGGTCGAGCAGCTCGCCTTGGCGCACTTGTCGATGGCGGCCTGGCTCGCCGAGTCCTCGGTGTCGTAGTTCCAGGACCAGCCCAGGTCGCCGTAGTCGGACACCGCGATCGCGCCCCACGAGCCGGAGGCAGCCTGGGCCGGGGCCGCGGGCAGCACCGCGGCGGCGGTGGCGAAGGCGAGGCCGGACAGGGCGAACAGAGTCTTGCGCATGTTGTTCCTTGCGTTGATCGAACTGGCGCGCGCATCCCGGGGTGGGGTGCGCGCGCCGCTGTCGAGTCAAGATCGGCGGGCTTCGAAGACGCGTTAACCGGCAAGTGGTTGGGGCACAGCGTGTCCGGGGTCGAGCGGACGGCGGAAGCAGGGGTTTCTTCACCAGCAAGTCCGATGCCCGAACGGAGCCCCTTGCGGAGGACCCCTCCTGAGCGGGTTAATTGGTGTTCGAGCATTCCGCCCCCGCCGGGTCGACTTGTCCAGCGGTCCGAGCGCGATCGAGTGCACTCGGCGAGGTCGTCCGGTACCACTACAGCGGAGGTTGCCATGACCAAGAAATCGAGTGCACTGACAACAGCCCTAGCGATTGCATCCATCATCACTGCCGGTGCGGGCGTATCCACAGCCGAACCGGCAGCTGCCCCCGTAGCGGAGCAACGGTCCGAAGCCATGGCCGGCTATTCCGCTCTGCCCTGCTTACCCTGGATCCTTCCGCCCGCCGTCAACGTCGGAGCGTTCTTGATCTGTCTTGTGTGATGTCCTACTCGGCGCGGCGACTGATGAAGTCGAAGGATCCGCCGTCGATGCCCCAGGAGATGATCCGTTCGGGGTGAATGCGGATGACCGCACGTTCCTGGGGTTGGAACGGCGGCTCCTCGTCATCGAGCGCCTCGGCCGTGCCGCGTACCTCGATGCCGCGAATCACGTATGGGTCCAAGGAAACCTGTTGGTCGATGACGAACGACACCCGGCTGCCCGCCTCGACATTGCGAAACTTTCGACTGGCACGCATCCGCATGCCCCCGATGTCGATCGTGCCGTCGGCGTTCACCCGATAGCTGGTCGGGTTGTTCTGCACAACGCCGTCGGGCGACACCGTCGCCAGCCGACCGATCCCGGCCTCCGCGAGGAACTGCTGTTCGTTGATGGTGAAGGTCATGTCATTACTCCTCGGTGAATTCGATATCAGGTGTGCTCCGGCGATCAGCCGGAAGTTGTCGGGTGCGGGAAGCGCAAGTTGTCGCCTGCCCGTCCCGCGCGTCTTGCGACGGCGGTTCATCGGGACCGCGACATCGCGGGGATGGCTACCTGCTCTGAGATCAGAACAGAATCAGCGCGGCGCACAGTCCGGCAATGGCGATGAACAGGTGATCATGAGCATTTCGGCTTCCTCTTCCTGATGTCTAGCAGAGCTAGAAACTGGAGCAACGGTAACATTCGTCGCAGCGACTTGTCTAGCGTTGCTAGATTTTAGATCGCTACCGCGGGATCGCGCTCGAATCAGCAAGCTGCACATGCCCGTTCCGCGGACGCTGTCGCCCGGCAAGCCGGTCACCGAACGCTGGCAGATCGCCGGCCTGCAACCCTCGCCTTGACGCCGGTGGCTTGACCTGCCTCCCAGTGATGCCACAGCCGCCCGGGACATCCTCTTCTGTCGAATGGAGGATGTGCATCGGCAGTATTCCGTTGCCCCACTTTTGCCGTTAACTGATCGATAGAATGCCGCTGAGCTGGTCAATCAACGAAAGGAGCGCATGATGTCGGCGAAGTGTTTCATCGAAGGCGGACCAGATGACATGCCCACGCGAATCGTCCCGATCACGCCGCCCGGTTTCGAGGTGAAGATCGAGCGTCGTGCCGGCTACGAACATTACAAAAGCACCCCAAGGTTCGCCGAGACCGCCGAGGGGCGGCTGCCTGTGTACGAGTGGTTCGAGCGAACCGAGATTGCGGAGTAGATATAACCGGCGCGACCGTTTGCTCACCCAAGGCGTGAGCAAACGTCCGGTCGTGCCTGCATACCGCACTGACCGAACCCGTCAGCGCGTTGCATCGGAAAATCAACGGGCAGAGCGTCGTACGACCGCCGGCCAGTGCGCGCTCATGGCGAATGCAGTGTGTCGCGTAGGTGTGGTTCCCCGTTCGGGCGGGATCGGCCTCGGTGCATTCGTGATCACTCGGCCGTCTGCTGAGAGTCCGCGATCCCGATGAGGATGCGGCGTAAGCCGTACGAGAACTGTTCGGCCGGGCTCAGATCGGCGGATTCGGTCATGCGCGAAACCCGGGGATATGCGCCGCTTTCGATGATCTTGCGCATGTAGGGGGCGACGGCGGCGCGCCACTCATCCTCGGTCTGACCGGTGCGCCGCTGGGTTTCTTTCTCGGCGAGCTCGCGTATGACCGCGCCGCGCACGTAGTCCCTGATCAGCCCGACGGCCGAGGCCGCGTCGGCGATGTCGGAGGTCAGTGAGGCGGCTGCGGTGAGGGCGTGTTCCAGGCCGTGCAGCCAGTTGGGGCCGAGCGATGGCCGCGTGGCCAGAAGCGGGGCGAGCCACGGGTGCCGTAGCCACAGCTCGCGCTCATGGTGGGCGTACGCCTCGAGGTCGGCGCGCCAGTCTCCCGTCAGCGGCACGTGGTCGCCCTGTACCGCATCGGCCATGAGGTCGAGCAGGTCGTCGCGGCTGTCCACGTAGCGGTAGAGCGAGGTCGTGCCGGTCGACAGCTCGGTGGCGACGCGGCGCATCGACAGCGCGTCGAGCCCCTCGGCGTCGGCGATGGCGACGGACGCGTCCACGATGCGCTCGACGCTCAGGGCCTGCCTTTTCGACCGGTACGGCTCACGTTCCCAGATAAGCGACATGGACAGGAGTCTACAGACCTGGATACAGTGTTCCCATGAACGGGAACACTGTGCCCACTGATGTTTTGATCGCCGGCGGCGGATCCGTCGGGCTGATGCTCGCGGTGCTGTTGCGCCACCACGGCGTCAAGCCCCTTGTCGTCGAGGAGAAGCCGGAGCTGTCGCCCCACCCCAGGGCCACCGGCATCGGGTCGCGGTCGGTGGAGATCCTGCGCGAAGTCGGCCTGGATCACGCGGTCAACGAGGCTGCGGTCGACTTGCGGGCCGGGAAGATCAGAGGGCACACGCTCGCCGAGGCCGACTTCACCGAAAGCGCTGAGTGGAAGGCGAAAACCGCGGCCGAGCTCACCTACACGCCAGCCCGGATCCGCGGCACCTGCGCACAGAACCGGCTCGACCGCGTACTGGTCACCAGGGCGGGCGACGTGGAGTTCGGCGTGGCGCTCGACTCGTTCGAGCAGGATTCCGGCGGCGTCACGGCGACCCTGTCCGACGGGCGTGTTGTGCGGGCGCGCTATCTGGTGGCCGCCGACGGTGTGCGCAGCCGGGTTCGGGAGGTCCTCGGCATCGGCCTCACCGGTCCCGGTGTGCTCGGTCAGGAGACGACGAGTGTCCTGTTCGATGCTGATCTGCGTCCGCGTAAGCCGTTCGCAATGTGCAATATCGAGCATCCGGACGCGACCGGCCTGCTGGTGACCGTCGACGGCGTACGCGAGTGGGTGTTCCTCACTCGCCTCGACACCGAGCCGACTCCCGACCTCATTCGCACCGCGCTCGGCGACCCGTCGATCGAGGTGGAGATTCGCAGTGTGCTGAGGTTCCGGGGGCGCGGCCAGGTGGCCGATCGGCTCTCCGTCGGGCGGGTCTTCCTGGTGGGCGACGCAGCGCACGCGATCCCCCCACTGGGCGCGTTCGGGTTGAACGCCGGGATCGCAGACGCGCACAATCTGGCGTGGAAGCTCGCGCATGTACTGCTCGGTGACGCCGGACCCGAGCTGCTGGAGACGTATCACGCGGAACGCCATCCGGTGGCCCTCATGACGATGGAGCAGGCGCGGCTGCGGTTCAACGATCCGTCCCTGCACTGGGGAAAGGACATGGCAGAGGCGCGCAAGGCAGCAGGGGCGATCAACGCACCAGTGGTGCACATGGGCTATCGCTACGGCGGCGCGGAGCTCCCCTCCACCGAGGATGTCGCCCTCGACCTCGACGGGTCGCCGGGATCCCGTCTGCCGCACATGTGGGTGGCCGACGGGGTGTCCACGCTGGATCTCGTCGGATCGCAGTGGTGCGTACTCACGGCCGATCCCGACGTGGAGGCCGACGTTCCGGTGCACCTCGTAGACGGCTGGCCCTACGGCACGGTGCTGGTTCGCCCTGACGGTTTCGTGAGCCGTTCGTACGGCTAACGCGCCCTGTGCTGTCGCAGCCCGCGCGGTTCGAACGGCCGGCAGCGTCTCGAAGATCAACGGGCAGAGCGCCATACAGCCGCCGGCAGTGCGCGCTCATGCCGAGTTCAGTGCATTCGATCGCTATCCGTTGTTCCCACAGCGTTGTGCGCGCATGTTAGAGCCTTCGGCCATCGCCTGACAGCGGAAGATCAACCCGATGAGGTCATTTCGGGCTGCGGTCAGGGTCGCGGATCGACCAGTGGTTGGATCAGTTCCGCTCCCCGGCGTTGCAGCCAGTTCCGCATATTCAGCAATCCTGGGTGCAGCGAACGCAGTTCGTCGATGTCGACATAGGGAACGCTGCCGTCCCCGCTGTTGAACAACTCGTAGGCGTGGGCGAACCCTTCGTTGATACTGCGTAGTTCCTCGATCGCGCGTTGGATATAGGGAACTTCCCTGCCGACCACGGCACTGACATGGGCGGCGACCTCGGGAGGCGTCAAGACGTCACCGACCAGCTCCAGCGTCCGGCCTTGATAGTTGTCCGGGTTCCGCAACGCCAGTGCGGTGAAAGCGCCGATGTCATCGAGCGCGATGAACTGCTGGCGTACATGGGGAGCCGCAGCGGTCCGCAGCGCACCGTCGCGAATCCCGACGGTGGCCGACTGCGTGATCAGGTTCTCCATGAACGAACTCGGTCGCAACACTGTGGCCGAGATACCTGACGCGGCGATGTACTGTTCGATCTCCCATTTGGCCGACTGGCCACCGCGATCGGCACCCAGACCCGAGCTGTAAACCAGATGCCGCACTCCATGTTTCACGGCCGCATCGGTGATCGTCTTGCCTGCCTTAACCTCGTCCTGCTCCGGAGACAGCGGTCCGGGGTGCACGCTATATACGCCGTAGGCGCCCTCGACGCAGCGATCAATCGTTGCGAGATCCTCCAACGAGCCCGCCACGACCTCCACGCCTGCATCGGCCAAACGTTGAGCTTCGATGCTGTCGGGACGGCGAGTCAACGCGCGCACTCGCCAGCCGTCAGCGAGCAGCCGGGACGCGACCGCGCCTCCCTGCTGTCCGGTCGCGCCAGTGACGAATACAACCTGGTCCATCGCTGTCCTCCCCAAATCGAAGTCATAAAACCGGAGAACTATCTCCGGTTAGGGAGCATACGGAGAGAGTTCTCCGCTTCGCAAGATCGGAGTTACCATCGACCGATGAGTGGCCAGGCCGAACCGACCAGCAAACCGTTACGCGCGGACGCTCGCCGCAACCGTGACCAGGTATTGGCCGTCGCCCGCGAGATACTGGCGGCCGAGGGCGGCTCCGTGTCTTTCGACGAGATCGCGCGCCGCGCCGGGGTTGGTGTCGGCACCGTGTACCGGCATTTCCCCACTCGCACCGCATTGTTCGAATCGATCGTGGTCGGCCGTGTCCAGGAGTTCACCGAACGAGCACGCACACTGGCCGCCGACGACACCGCGGCAGGCGGGGCATTCGATGGCTATTTCGCCTACCTGGTCGGCGAGATCGCGCACAACCAGGCGCTGTGCGAAGCCCTCGACCACGGCACCAGATCCGCACTCGCGATACCCGACCAGTTATACGACGAGTTCAATCGATCGTTCGAAGACGTTCTCGCACAGGCGAGAAAGGCAGGGACGGTAAGAGCGGACGTCGACGGCACCGACGTGCTCGATCTGCTCATCGGAACCGCGACAGCGGTCCGCCGCGCTCAACCACGCGGCTCCGCGAACCAGCTGATCACACTCGTGCTCGACGGGCTCCATACCTGATAACCGACCACCACGCAGTGTCGGCGGATCGCGCGCTTGCAGCGAGTCCGTTCGAACTTACTGGGCTATTGAGCGATGCCCCGCGCAATCTGATGAACGCACTATTCTGGCCGGGACCCGGCCCTGACACCAGTCTTAAGTAGCCGCATACCGCGCTGACCGAACCGGCCAGCGCGGTACCGCCGGCGACGAGATCGACGGCGGCCCAGAGACATCCGCTCATGCCGATGAGCGTGCGATCGTGAGAATCGGTCTGGTGCGATGTGCAGTGACAATGGCGGGTTGTTGTCGGCTGCCTCGGCTACGCTCACCGCCCGTGAGTCGTTTCATCAATGTGTTCGTGGTGGATGTGGATAGGGTTCTCGCATCCCTGGATTCACAAGACGAGGAGTTGCTCGCGGCGATTGCCGAGGAGAATCGTGCTGATTACGAACTCGAAGCCGAGGAATCAGAGCCGGGTGAGCTTACCGAGCTCGACGCGCTGCGTGAACTGATCATCGGGCCGCAGGGCGAGTGGTGCTACACCCATTGCCAAGCGCTCGAGACGCTGTGCGGGTTCTTGGGCGGCGAACGCGTGCATTGCTTCAGTTACGGCGGTGACCTTCCGGTCCAGATCGATCAGGCTCTGACGAGACTCGGCGTGGATTCGGTCAGTGTCGATGGGTTCCAAGAGTTTTGCCAATGGACGCATGAACAGTGCCAGCGAGCATCAGACGCGTGGAGTGCGTCTTCGCCGGATCACCTCGCATCACTTCATCCGCGCCTTCTTGAATGTGTCGAGCTGTGTATGGGCTGGGCACAGCAGGCCGCAGCAACACCGAGCGCGGGCATCTTCGGCGTCTACTACTGGGGCGGGTGAGCCGGTCCTCCACTCGGTTGCACGAGACGCAACATCCTCATTCTCCCGGCGACCGCGCTGACCGAACCGGCCAGCAGGGGCATCGGAAGATATACTGACACAGCGCCATACGGGCCGCCGGGAGTGCGCGCTCATGCCGATTACAGCGCTTCACGAGGACGGTGGATATCCAGTTGCCGCGCTTGTGATTGGACCACCACTATCGCAGGCATGGACGTGGAATTGTCGCCGGCACTTGAACCGGGCGTCGGACCTCCGCAACGAATCGACTTGGGGGACTTGCTGATCCGTCGCCGGCAGCCGGAGGATCTGATGGCCCGGTTCGAGGCGATCACGACGTCCTTCGAGCATCTCCATTCCTGGATGCACTGGCTGGCCGAACCGACCACCCTGGAGCAGCAACGTGCATTCGGTGAGATCGTCGCACAGGGCTGGCCCACTGCCGATCGTGGTTTCGACTACGGCATCTTCGGTAGTGACGGCACAGTACTCGGCGCGATCGGCGTGCACGACCGTCTCGGCCCCTCGGCGCTCGAGATCGGTTATTGGTGCCACGCCGAGCACACCGGACGCGGTGTGATGACCCGCAGCGCGGACGCGCTGACCCGGATCGCGATAGCGCTGCCAGGGATCGACAGAGTCGAGATCCATTGCGACGCAGCCAATCTGCGCAGCGCAGCTATCGCACACCGGCTCGGCTACCGACTCGACCGGATAGCACCCCGCGAGAAGCGGGCCCCGGCTGAATCCGGTCGCGGGATGTATTGGATCAGGCAGCGGTAATCCTCTACGAGTTCAGCAGGGTCTCCCACGAGCCATCCCACGATCCTCGCGACGACGCACTCTTCTGCCGCGACCCGGGCGATCCGAAGGATCAGTGAAGGTATTCGAAGGCATCCTCACCCGGTCGCCAGCACATCCACGCCCTATCGACAAACCCAGACAGAGTAGCGATCTCAGGGCCGACGAGTTCGTCGTCACTGGGGCGCAGCACGATCGCGCCGTTCGGGAATTCCACGCGCAGCCCCGCCTCGAACGCTTCGGCCGTTGCCACGACGTGCCCAGGGATGAACGCCCGCAGCGCATCCCCGTAACCGATCTGCCCCTCTCGAAGCTGGCCGATTTCTGTATGGATCACGGGGAAGACATCGCAAGTGAGTATCGGCATGTCCGCGGAAGCGTCCGAGTCGAAGCACAGCTGTACGTAGTCCATGACGAACACCACCGAGAACAGGCGACAACCAACCAGGCGGGACAAGAGCCTGTTAGGCACGTAGACCACAGTTCCCCCTTGAGCTCAAACCGATGGCTGTACCGAGTGCACCATAATGCCGCATACCGCGCTGACCGAACCGGCCAGCGCGAGGCATCGGAAGATCAACTGGCGGTGCCGATCCGAGGCTGGCGGAACATCCGCAACTACCGAATTCATCCTGCAGCATTACTGGTCGACGGAATCGACAGCCCTGGCGGCCATAGCGGGCAGGGTTTGGACATCGTTGGCCGCGTACTGAACAAACGCGTCGATCGCCGCCGTAGCTGCTAGATAGCGTCGTTCATGTTCGTCCGCATCGCTCGCGGTCGCCCCGCTTCGCTGGATCCCTCGAATCGCTTCGATCGCTTCCTCTGCCAGTCGATGCAGCCGGGTATCGTCGGACAGCAACTTGACACGGAGCAACTCCGTTTTCAGTGCTGCCTTCTTAGAAAAGGCTTCCGATCTCGTGTTCAGCTCTGCATCGGGATCCTGTCTCAGCCGATGCCACCTCTCGATTTGGTGATGGCGGTACTCGATCGCTGCGGCCGCAAACGCGTTGTATGCATTCAAGCGATCCTGCCGCAAGCGTTCCGAGAAGCTCTGCCGGATCGTCCTTTGAGCTGACGCCCGCTGAAAGTAGTGGGTAACAATGGATCCCAATAACGTCCCAGCGACGGCAATCAACGCGGTAATCACATGATCAACCTATCCGATTCTGCCGGATCTTCTTGTGCTGCTAACGATCTGGAGGAGCGCCACAGCGCCCCGCGGACTCAGATGCGCCTCCGAAGGCCAGGCCTCCACCGAGCCTGAACGTACTCTTCTGCCGCATACCGCGCTGACCGAACCGGCCAGCGCGGCACTTCGGAAGATCAACGGGCTGCATGCATCCCGGGCGGCTGACCAACCGCCGGTAGTGCACGGTAAGGCCGATGACACGACGGGTAGCGTTCTGACTTCATGCGCAGTCTTGAAAGCCCCGAGGTCGGGGAACTGTTGAGCCTGAATGTCGTTGCGCACCTGGCGACGGTCGACGCGGAGGGGTACCCCCACGTCACTCCGATCTGGTTTCTGTGGAGCGATGGAGTGTTCGTCCTGACCAGCTATTCAGGTCGACCGCATCTGGGGCGGATCATGCGAAATCCCAAGGTTGGGTTGGTGATTGACGTGGAGGGCGCATTGCGAACCGACGGCGAGCGGCCGAACAGGCAGGTTCGGGTCATCGGTGATGCGAAGGTTTCCAACGATTCGAATGCGTTTTGGACCCATCGTATCCGAGCCAAATACATCGACGTGTCGACGGCGCCGGGTGCGGTCGGGTGGGTTCCCGACCGTCAGCGGATGTTGATCACCATCACCCCGCGCAAGATCACCGCTGTGGCCAGCGTTTGACCGAACCAACGCGCTGTCATGCCGCATGACGCGCTGACCGAACCGGCTGAGCGTGGTCTTATCAGAACGGCGGGCTCGACACACAGGACAGGGGAACACGTGTCGATGTCGACTTCAGCGCGAAGTTAATCGGAATCGGCAGAGGGCTGCGCCAGCTGACGGGTTGCGCTGATCAGAGCCTCGAGTTCATTCCGGGGGAAGGGACGACCCCATTGGTCCAGGTATCCCTGAAAACCGTAGTGTCGCAGGACGTCGCGGAAGCAGATACACACCGAGGCGGCGAGCGCCCAGACGGTTTGACAGCTGCGCCAGCGTTGGATTCCTGACGAGTCGGGCAGATCGTAGTTGTCCAATTCGAGCAGCCGGATGTCGATCTCATTGCCCTGGCGACGAAACAGCCACCGGTAGACGGTCGGCTCGGCCTCGAACTCGGCGCGGGCCTCGGGAACGCCACGCACGATGTCGGTGACTGCTCGCAGGAGGTATTGCGGTGCACCAGTGACGTAGGAGGCGACCGCGGTTGCCTCCATGTTCTCGTCGGACACACGAACATTCGCCCATCCGAAGTCTTCCAGCTGCCAGTGGATGGACATGCTCATCGTCGGTGCCTCCTAGTTCGAAGATCGGAGACACGCTCCACGAACGCACGATAATGCCGCATACCGCGCTGACCGAACCGGCCAGCGCGGCACCTCGGAAGATCAACGGGCCGCAGGCATTCCGGGCGGCTGACCAACCGCCGACAGCGCACGCTATTGCCGCATACCGCGCTGACCGAACCGGCCAACGTAGCGCGTCGGCGGTCGGAATCTAGTGCGGCACAGAACGTCCGCTACTGCCGATGAGCGTGCGATCGTGAGAATCGGTCTGGTGCGATGTGCAGTTGACGGGACCCCGTGGTTCAGTCCACCGCTTCACCGACCTCGGCGACGGACTCGCCGAACGCCGCTGGCTCGCCGGATACGATCACGCCCGCCAAGCAGCTACCGCGACGACTGTCTTCCTCCACTACGTCGATCTGGACATCCAGAGCGAGGACGACGAAGAAGAGGACGACGACGAAAACGACGAGCGCACATTCATATACGAACCGAATGTGATCATGACTGTATCGGGCGATCCTCTTCCGCTGGACAAATTCGACGTACCGTTGTCCTCAGCAATAGTCGCAAAGTATGGGTCGGCTAACTCACCGGACGGCATGCGTGCGCTCAGCGCTCAGCGCTCAGCGCCTGACGGCGAGCCCTCGGAAGCGTCCATACCTTGTTCAAGTAGCACCGTCGCCTCTCCGCTGAACACTTGCGTTCCATCCTGGTTCACCGTCACGACCTCGAGGTCCGCGACGGTTTGGCCATTCTCGTTCTCGCGTAGCGCTGCGATCTCACCTCTGGCAGTCAGGCTATCCCCGGGCCAGACCTGTGAGGCGATGCGACCACCGAACGACAGGACGCTCGCATGACCGAAGCGATCGGTGATAATACGTCCGGTCATCCCCATTGTGAGCATGCCATGCGCAAATATCCCGGGAAATCCGTGGTCACGGGCGTAGACGTCGTCGCTGTGCAGGGGATGGAAGTCGCCGGACGCACCGGCGTACATCACGAGCTGGGTGCGGGTCAGGTCCTCGACCAGGACCGTGCTCCACGTGTTTCCGACCACGAGTTCTGCTGCGGCAGAATCTTCCGGGCCACTCACGACGCTCGAAGTGCTGGACTGCTCAGGCTTGCCCGCAGGTGTTGGAGCGTCGGGCTTGCGCTCGACCATGGCCGAGACCCAGCGCGCGCTGGCGACGAGCGCACCGTCAGCGTCCCTGTAGTCGGTGAGAGTCTCGCTGAACGTCATTGCGCCGGCGCGACGTCCACTCTTCTCCCACGCCGCGCCGGACCGCGCATCGACTGTCAGTACATCCCCTGCACGCACCGGCCGGTGATAGACGAAGTGCTGCTCCAAGTGGAACCACGCCTGCTGCTCGAGCGTGCGGGGCTGCGACCCGATCCAGGGCACGTGCGGTTGCGGACGCCGCGGACAGGTGGGGTCGAACTGGTCCGCAGCCATCAGGAATGTCGGCGGAGCCACGAGCGCATCGGGCTCGATCGCCGACAAACGACCGACATCCTCGAATTCCGGATCCGTGTCGCCGATCGCCCGCGCGAACTGCATGAGATGCGAACCGTGAACGACGAATTCGAACATGCGACCTGCTTTCAGGCGGAGAGGACGATCTTGCCGAAGAAATCTGACGATTCCATCAGGTGGTGTGCATCTGCGATGCGCTCGAGCGAGAATACCTGGCGCACAGAGGGTGTCACCGCCCCCTACTGGACGAGGCGCAACAGCTCGATGAGCACCTGCCGAACCCGCTGTTCGTTGGGTCGCCACACCGCCGAGTATCGACAGCCCTCGCTAGAAGACCCGTCCGAGATGGAGCTCGGCGAGATGACCTGCGGTGACCCCGGCGCTCACGTATCGGCCGTAGTGCCGGAGCTAGCGGATCGCGTTCGCGAACACGGGCGCGCCAACATGGTCCAGAACCACGTGCACCCCTGCTCCCGGCATCAGTTCCCGTACGCGCGACGACATCATCGCGGTAGTGGTCGATCATCGAGAACGCGCCGAGATCCATTGCACGCGTGTGCTTCTCGGGTCTACCCCCAGCACTGATCCGGGCGGTGCCGGCGTGCCTGAACGTGTTCGATCTGCCGGGTTTCGGCGACCGTGATTCGTAGACGGTGCACTAACCCATCTCGGCAACCGAACCCACATGCATAACACTGCTGAGGAAACGCACGGTAATGCCGCATACCGCGCTGACCGAACCGGCCAGCGCGGGACATCGGAAGATCAACGGGCAGAGCACGGTACGACCGCCGGCAGCGTGCGCTCATGCCGATGAGAGGGTGCCGAACTGATCTGTAGCGCTAGTCTGGGCAGGTGGATGCAGCGCTCGCGAACACCCTGACGCGGGTCGGTCAAGCTTTTTCACCGTATCCGCATCGAGCAGTGCTCGACGGTTGTCCTCATTGCCGGCCTACGACGTTGGTCGACGAGCACGATCTGTTCTCGCTGACCATGAGGCTGGGCACCACGGTTGGTAGCCGCACGGACGTGAAAAGCCTGCTGCCTCTGCTGCTTGAGCGCCTGGTGACCTCCCGTGAGCTCGACCCGTACATCGTTCTGTCCAAGCTGGCGCAAGAGCAGTGGCGCACATGGCCCTCCGTCGAGCAGCAGGCGATTGAGGAGTATCTCGCCACGGTGTGGCGGGCCTTGCTGGCACAGTTCCCCTCACAGACCGGGGCGTTCGTCGATGCGGCCGATTTTCTCGCTGCTGTCGACGAGACCGGCGACGGCGTCGACCCGTTCCTCGCGACCTGGGATACAGTCCTCGGCCCGGCTGCCGATCGGCATCTTGCGCTATTGGTCAACAGCTACATTTACGCTGATCGCCGTCACAAGGTGACGGCTGCTTGGCTGTACCGCAAAACAATACGCAACCGCTTGCTCACAGCATTCGAGCGCGACCACGATGCGGCGTGGGCAGATGACCTTGCCATGGCCTACGACATTTTGTGCCTGCACCTTGCGACGGAACAGCCGGACTGAAATCACTTCGACGTCCGCTCATGCCGCTTACAAGGCCGTTCGGACCGGCCAGGACGCGGCCGGCCAGACGCACCGTAACGCCGATGACCACCAGGACCTGCGGCCTGATGCAAGGGTCGGCGATGTGGTTGCGGGGCAGTTATTCTCCGCTGTGGGCGGCATGTTGGCGCAACTCGTCGAGGATCCGGAACGCCCATTCGCGAGTTGGTTCGTTGCTGCTGGTGGATGCATCAATGAGGACGGAATGCCATGGCGGGGTGGTCAGGAGTGACCAGTAGCCGGTTCGTAGCGACCCCAGGGTTGCCCAGTTCGGTGGTGTCAGGTTCGGGCTACCGTCCAGAAAGCAGGCGAGAACCCATAACCAGCGATATCGAATCAAGGTTGGTGCGAGCACGCCCATGTGCGAGAGGTAGTCGGTGAGAACCTGTTCGGCGTGTTCGTAGTCCCAGATGGTGCCGCCCATGCCGTCACTCCAGACCAGCGTGGACATCAGGTCTCCGGTGTGGTCGATGAGAGCCTCGTCGGCATCTGGTGCCGCTATCGCTTGGTGGATCGGGACGGCACAGGCAACCTTGTACGCGTATTCGCCGTTGAGGTAGTCGCCATCGCAGGCCTTGCGTAGTAGCCACTGTTCGGCTGCGGGATCGTTGAGCTCGCAAATGGTTTCGACGAGATACACGCGACCCCAGCCCGCGGTGCGGTCGGCGAGCCAGATGAGGTTGGTCGTGGCATCGGGAAGCCGCGCGAGAGCCTGGGCGGCCAGGAGTCCGAAGGTGTTGGACAGCAATCCGATCGTCTGGATCAGCGAGACGTCTTCTTCAGTTCCGACGGCGGCGAGTATCGCCATGCCGAGCACTGTGGGGTTCTCGTCGATGCTGGTGCGGGTGAGACGCCGGCCGAGCTCGCGCGCTTGACCAGGGTCCACGCGGCTGATTGCCTCCGCCATCGACGGCCAGAGGGCAATCTGGATGTCGTACTCGATGATCTCGCGGCAGAGCCGTTCGATGTCGCGGTGTTCCCTTGGTACGCTGAAGTATTCATCGATCAGGCGGCTCGTACGGGTGCCCCGGTGATCGGCCCTGTCGTCACTTCCCACGCGAATGTTTCGTCGTTCGGCGTCCGGATACGGTCTGCCTTCATGAGGCAGTGGAATGCCAGGATATCTCCGCGCAAGAGCAAGAGCATGGTTGTAGAAGGAGGTCCGGGGGCTGGGCTGGGCCGAGCCGGTGATCGCGCTCACCGCGCGGTGGAGAACTCGATTCTTCCGATCATGAGAGCCGATAGTGACAGGCGTTGACGGCCTTCGCAACTGGACCGGATCGATCGAGTCGCTTTGTTCGAAGACCAGGCGAATTCCACAAGCTCTGAGCCGCCCACTTCGCCAAGGTTTCACGGGCGGAACGTCCGCTTCTGCCGATGCACGATAATGCCGCATACTGCGCTGACCGAACCGGCCAGCGCGGTACCGCTGGCGGCGAGATCGACAGCGGCCCAGGGACATCCGCCCATGCCGAGTTGCGGATATCAGATGCATCTCTGGTCAAGATCAATCCGGACCAGCGAGACTGAGTAGGTGTATGTTCCAACGCATTTCTCCGCCGACGCGCAGGCCGTGGATGATCTGCTCACCAACCACGGCGCCGCGGATCTGATCACCGCGACACCGAACGGTCTGGTCGCCACCATGCTGCCGTTCGTCTACGACCCGGAATCACGGGCTCTGCGCGGGCACTTGGCCCGCAACAATGATCAATGGCGCCGAACGGTGACCGGTGAGGCTCTTGTCATCGTTCGCGGTCCTGATGCCTACGTTTCCCCGTCGTGGTATCCGAGCAAGGCTGAGCACGGGCGCGCGGTACCTACCTGGAACTATGTCACCGCACACGTGTACGGCCGCCTCATCGTGCACGATGATCCGGAATGGGTTGACCAACTCGTCCGCGACCTCACTGAACGACACGAGGGCGGCCGCCCGAATCCATGGTCAGTCGATGACGCGCCACCGCAGTTCATTTCCGGCCAACTACGCGCCATCGTCGGTATCGAGGTCGCGATCACTCATATCGAGGCCAAATTCAAACTCAGCCAGAATCGCCCTCAGCCGGATATCGACGGTGTGATCGAGGGACTGACCGAGGCCGGTCGCGATCGCGTGGCGGCAGCGGTGAACAAGGCGCGGCCCGAACCGGCCAGCGCGGGGCGCCGGCGGCCGGAACGGTGCGCCGCAGAACGTCCGCTACTGCCGAGTTGAGTGCATTCCGAACGATTCATCCGGTCGCAGAGCCACCGAAAAACCTGTTGGCGGACTACAGCGACCACTGCTAGCTTTCCGGAGATCGTGCAGGAGACCGAGGAGGTGGTACCCGTGAACGCAGTATCGACATGGGTGCTCCCCTCAGGGGGCACGGTCGGGCGATAGGTCGTCCGGGAGCGCCGGTCAAGAGCACTCCCGAGAGAAGACATGACCGCGTCACGATCGTATGGTCCAACTACCCTCAAACGGCAGCAGGCACCGGCGCAGGCCGACTACGCCGGGCGAACAAGTACGCCGCCGCCGCGGCAGGCAGATTCATCAGGACCCCGTACACCGCGCCCGGCACCGCTAGCGCCGTGCTGTGCAGCACTGACGTGGCCACGGCAATGGCCAACGCGCCGTTGTGGATTCCGATCTCCATCGCGGCCGCGATGGCCTGGTCGGTCTCGATTCGGAACAGTCGGGGCACGTAGTAGCCGACCGCCAGGCCGATGATCGCCAGCGACAGGCATACCGCCGAGAGCGCGCCGATGTGGGAGGTGAGGGTGTGGAAGTCGCGGGCCACGGCCGCCAGGACCACCAATGCCAGCACCACGATGGATGCCACCTTCACGGTGCCGCGCATCCGCAGCGACCAGTCCGGGAAGCGGTGGTGCACCCACATGCCCAGCGCCACCGGCACCAGCAGGATCGCGAATACCTGCGCGAATTTGTCGGGGCGCAGGCCGATTCCGGCGTCACCGTCGAGGAACAGCGCGTACGACAGACCCACCCACAGCGGCAGGGTGAATACCGCCAGCACCGAATTCACTGCCGTCAGCGTGATGTTCAGCGCCACATTGCCGCCCGCGACATGGCTGAACAAATTCGCCGAGGGTCCGCCCGGTGACGCCGCGAGCAGCAACATACCCGCCGCCACCGCACCGTCGAGCCGGAACAGGTAGACCAAGCCCAGGCACACCGTCGGTAGCACGACCATCTGGCACACCAGCGCCACCACCGTTGCCTTCGGATAGCGAAGCACCCGAACGAAATCGGCCGTGGTCAACGTCAAACCGAGACCGAACATCACCAGTGCCAGCGCGAGCGGCAGGAACACCGCGAACAACGAACTCACTGCCAACTCCCAATTGAACCGACGGGCCAGTCTGCGGTCCGGCACCAGCGCCGACCCTAACTGATCCGACAGTTCAGGCGCGAGCGCTATTGCCGCATACGGGAATACGCTGGTGAGTCAGTCGAGAGGACATCGAAACCCGACTCTTCGAGGCGTCATCGCGACCCAGGGTGAGATCGATGCCTGTCTCGGCTCCGTCGTTGCCGCAGCAGAGGGCTTGATCGCCGCGAGTTCGACACGAATCACCGGCAAATCGGTTCCGAGCGTCCGGACCACGATGGCGTTCAGTATTCGAAGCGGCCGCCATCGCGAGATCATGCGTTGTCTTCGGCGAAGTCGAATCGAACTCTGTTGCGGCGCAACGTCATAGAACGCACCTGCAACAAGGCCAAACACTGGCGAGCAGTCGCCACCCGCTACGACAAGCTCGCGACCACCTACCGTGCCGGATCCGTCCCGGCCCTCATCGTCGAATGGCTCTGATCATTGGGAGACACGACCTGATGACGCGAGGACTGGCGGTGGTGGGCCTGATCGAGGAAGTCGAGTACCAGTGGGCTGGCGCTCGACCGGAATTCCTCGAAATAGGCGTGTCTGGCTCGGGAAATGAGATGTATTCGGGCATGCGGGATCCGGCCTGCGAGAAGCGAGGCATTGGCTGTGGGATTGAACCGGTCGTCGGACCCGTGCACGATCAGTGTCGGGGCGATGATGCGCGGCAGCACTTCCCATGCGTCGTGTTGTGCGCTCGCGCGCAGGTGGTGGCGGCGGGCGTGATTCGGCATCGTCGGGTCGCCCAGGGTGTGGTAGGGCCCGACGTGTGCAGCTAGGTAGGCGGGGGTATACATCAGTTCCAGCAACGCGCGGCGAGCCTTTGCGGCGTCCGGTTGACTCAGGGCGCGGCGCACCACGGGACTCCGTTCGACGCTGTGCGCACCTCCCGGCGATGTGCAGCCGAGCACCAGCGCTTCTACCCGGTCCGGATGATCGGCGGCGAGCCACTGGGCGACGCGGCCACCCATGGAGGTCCCGTAGACATCCGCTCGCTGGATGCCCAGGTGGTCGAGAACAGCCAACACATCGGCAGCGAAGGCGCGGGTGCTGTAGGAATCGTCATCGGGTCTGGCGCTACGTCCGGTGCCTCGCCAGTCGATCACCACAGCCTGATGGACGCCCTCGAAGTCAGGGCGCACCGCATCCCACCAGTGATGCGTGTTCGCCTGCCCCGCGAGCAGAACCAGAGGAGTTCCCTGTGATCCATGGACTTCGTAGTAGATCTCGCAATCGTCCGGGGCGAGCGCGTAAGGCACGTCAACAGCGTAGACGACAGATTTCTCGTGGTCGTATGCGATGAGCGATCGTTTGATGGGTGCATCGACGGTCCGGTTGTGCCAGATCACTGCCGTGCGAGGCAGGTTCGGGCTCAGCGAAATGGGGACAGCAGACAGCAGTATCGTGCGCGGTTGATTCGCTCCTAGTGGCTGGGATAGGTCACTTCCGCACTGCCGTCGGCGTTTCCGCGCTCTTGACTGTGTTGGGCAAGCACGCCGTGGAACCGCGCGACCAGCGGGCTCGGATCGTCCGTACGCCACGCAACATGCAGCGACGTCGAGGTGTCGGCCAGCGGTCTCGGGGCTACCCCGACACGGCGTAACGCGCGGTGCGAGTCGGCTAGTACGGCGGCGCCGAATCCGGCGGCTACCAGTGCCAAAAGTGTTTGGGCGCTTCGGCCTTCGGCGCCGATGCGCGGGACCACCCCGGCTCGATGGCAGAGCGCGATGACCTCGTCGTAGGAACGGGAGGAGACCTCGCGTGGCCAGATGACCAATGGGATCTGGCCCAGTGCGGATAGCGGTGCCGGTCCGACCGCGTGGGCGAGGGGGTGGGCGGCGGGGAGGAACATGGTCAGCGGTTCGGTCCACCAGACGCGGGTCGCCAGACGGGCGTCGCGCGCAGGCAGTCGCTGTACGGCGATGTCGTAGCGGCCGTCCAGGACACCGGCGGACATCTCCGCATCGCTGAAGCTTTCCTCGAGCCGCAGGTCCACCCCGGACAGTTCCCGGCGCAGCCTGCCGAGCACCGCCCCGAGCGGTCCATTGATGCCGGATCCGGCGAAGGTCACGGTCAGCCGTCCGGTCATCCCTTGTGCGGCAAGCCGAACATCCTCGAGTGCGGCGTCGGCTTCGGCCAGGACGGCGGCGCCTCGTCGCGCCAGGGCCGCTCCCGCCGCGGTCGGCGTCAGCCCACGTCCCTCCCGCTCGAAAAGTGCTACGCCGAGCCGTCTTTCGAGTTCGCGCACCTGTCTACTCAAGGTCGGCTGGGTCACGTGCAAGCGCCGCGCCGCGCCGCTGACCGTGCCTTCCTCGGCGATCGCGACCACATAGCCGAGCAGTCGAAGCTCCATCAATTCATACCTCCCAAGCATAGGGAGCATAGCTACCAATGCCTGTGGGGCTAATTCGGTCGTTCGGTGCGCGACAGTTGAGCAGTCACACCGACCGAATCGTCCAAGGAGAAATCATGAACCGCGAACAGCGTTACGCCCACGGCCTCGATGTCCTCAACCGCGTCGATGGCGAAGCAGGACAACGGATTGTGGCGTCGCTGGCCGACACCTCGCCTGAGCTCGGACATCAGGTGGTGGCCTGGGCATTCGGCGATATGTATGACCGACCCGAACTCGCGCCCCGCGACCGGCAGCTGGTCACCCTCGGCGTGCTCGCGGCGCTCGGCGGCTGCGAGATCGAGTTGGACGTGCACATCAATGCGGGACTCAACGTCGGACTCACCCCCACCGAAATTTCGGAAGCGTTGCTGCACACTGCCGTCTACGCGGGCATGCCGAGGTCCATCAACGCCACCCTGGTCGCGAAGAAGGTCTTCGGTGAGCGGGGCATGCTGCCGCTGACCAACGTGTCCTGACCCGGATGCAACAGGCGTTGACAACAGCGGCCCGGCATTATCGCGTCGGCACGCGATAGTGCCGGGCGGTGGCTGCTGCGGACGATGATCACTTCGACGCATCCCGAGTGCGCCGTCGCCGATACCGAGGGCCTTCGCGAACGCCTCGCCGGTGCGGTCCGCGGGCAGGTCATCGATGACGACCGCCGTCGTCAGCTCGTCGCGCGGCGAAAGCGTTCACCACCTCGTGCAGTTCCGGGATATGGCCACGCGGGCCCAGAACCCGACACCGCGGTCACCGCATCCATCTGCGACTCGTGTTCAACCCAGGTCATGAGCAGCGGCGCGGCCTTCGGTGCGTTCGCGATGGTCGCGGCCACCACGGCCGAGAGCCCGAGCCTCGTAACTACCGACACACGAAAGCGCTGACCGTCGACGAGCTCACCCCGGAACTGCTGAACCGGCTCGACCGAGCGGGTCTGGCGGAGCTGCTGCCCAACGACCAATCACCCGCCGAGCGGCGCAAATAACGTTCAGCAAATTCTATGGAATGAAGGCCGAGCTTTCGTCCTCCGACTTCACCGACGTGGTCGGCGCGGCGACCGGCTTGCCCGCGACGAAGAAGGCCGACACCATCGCACTCACCGCCAGACAGAGCACCGTGAGATACAGCGAATCGGTCAGCGACAGCGCGAAGGGCACCTTGATCATCTCCGGAAGACCGCCTGCCACAGCACCTTCCGAGGAACCGGTGGACGGCAGCCCGTGCGCCGAGAACCGCGCGGCCAGCAACGCGCCGATGCCCGCGCTACCCAGCACCGAGCCCAGCTGGCGATTGTTGTTGAAGATGCCGGCGGCCGCACCGGCCTGCTGGATCGGCAGGTTCCGCAGCGCGGTGGCCGTCAGCGGTGCCCAGATGCAAGAACCGGCGACACCGCAGAGCCCAGCCATCACACAGATCAGCGCCAGCGACCCGTGCAGGGTGGCAAGGCGGGTGAACCAGAACACCGCGACCGCGAACAGTCCGAAACCGAAGGTCGGTAGCAGCCGCGGATGCAATTTGTCGGTGAAGCGGCCCACCACCGGGGACAGGAACATGGTCACGATCGCCATGGGCGCGAAGATCAGCGCCGCCTTGGTCGGCGAAAGTCCGCGCACCTCTTGCAGATAGAAGAACGACGGCACCATCTGCGCGGTCATGCCCACCGACAGCGAAGCGATCGCCACATTGCCGAGCGCGAAGTTGCGATCCTTGAACAGTCCCAGCGGCATGAGCGGTTCGCTGCGCACCCGGCCCTGATAGACCACGAACAGCGCGAGCACGACCAGCCCGCCGACGATCAGCGCCCACACCCATCCGGCCCAGTGATAGGCATTGCCCTGCTGCAGTCCGAACACCAAACCGAACATGCCGATCGCGACCAGTACCACGCCGGGAATGTCGAAACCCTGCTCGGTGGTCGGCAGATCCGGGATCAGCCACACGCCCAATGCGAGACCGATCACCCCGATCGGCAGATTCACGTAGAAGATCCACTGCCAGCCGCCGGCGTCGATGAGCACACCGCCGAGCAGCGGGCCGACCAGCGTCGCGACACCCGCGACACCACCCCACGCACCCATTGCCGCGCCGCGCTTCTCGATCGGGAAGATCCGGCTGATCACCGCCATGGTCTGCGGCGCGAGCAGGGCCGCGCCGAGGCCCTGCACCGACCGGGCCGCGATCAGCGACTCGATACTGCCGGCCAGCGCGCACCACAGCGACGCCGCCGTGAACACGACCAGACCGGCCAGATACAGATTCTTCGGCCCGTATCGGTCGCCGAGGCGGCCGGTCACCAGCAGCGGCACCGCGTAGGTGAGCAGGTAGGCGCTGGTCACCCAGACCACGCTGGTCAGGGAGGTATGCAGGCCGGACATGATGGAAGGATTGGCCACCGCGACGATGGTCATATCCAGCAGAATCATGAAGAAACCCACGCAGAGCGCAGCCAGTGCACCCCACGGATTTCGTTCGATCGTCGTCACCGTGAATTCCCCTGTGTAGAAATGCGAATGTCGGCTGAGCTCAGAACGCTGCCGGAGGCGCAGACTGCCTCACCGGCCGCGTATGGTTCGGGTCTATCGGGCAACCTCTCGTCCACGACCGGCAATATCCACGAACCCGCAAAGGCCGCATACGTTTTCGTGCGCCCGTCAGTCATGAGATACCGGACGCCCGTCCACCCCGTGTCGGCAGCTGGATCGCCTCCTGAAGTTTGGTCGAATCGATCTGCCGCGCGGCACTGGAAACCCCTGCGGTGATAACGGTTCCGAACATGCCTTGCTCGTCGTACAGTGTGGCCGTCCCCACGGCGATACCGCCGCTGCTGATGTGGTTGTCCGCTTCCAAGCCGATGCCCGAATCTTGTTGGGGCCTACGGGAAATGGCCATCGTCAGATCTGTATTGATGAAGCCGATGCCGCTGTTTCCCCAATTCGTCAACATGCTGGTGGATTCGGCCACCATCGCCACGCGCGCGAATGTCGATCCCGGATGGTCGGCGAAGAGGGGAGCGGCATGTTGCCAGGTCCGTTTCCGGCTGCCATTGCTGTGATCGATGGGATCGGTCGTCCATCGATCACTGTCATCGCTTCCCCAGTGTGGAATCGAGGGGACTGCCGGGTCCACTCCCGGCGGTGGCATCGGGACATCGGTTCGCATCCAAATGATGCCAGGCGGTTGACTCGATTGCCGAAGGAAAACGGCCGAAGCTCGGGCAACGGCACTCCCATCCTGTGTAGCGATCGAGTCTGCCACCCGTATCCGGCTGCCGTCCCGAACACGGGTGGTCTCCAGTGTCAGCAGGCTCCATCGCACGGGTCGGAACAGGTCGATAGTCAGTCGTACAGCCGAGAATCCATCCGTCGAGTGCTCGGTGTCGAGAGCGTGAGCCAGAGCGCCGCAGATTGCAGGACCGATGATCATGTCGGGAGACCATGGGCTCACCGCACATGGCTGTGGTTCGAGTCCTTCTGCAGTCGAGTTGAAATAAAATACAGGTACATCGTTCGCTTTGCCATCCGTATGACGGTGCGACATGGACTGAATTCCTTCCAGTGCAATCGATTCGGGTAGCTACCAGGTGACGTCGAGGAAACCAGCGAACCGAGGAAGTCGCCTTCGAAGAACCGCACTTCCTCGCTCGGGGCGACCACACGCATTCCGGGAATCGCCGTCCGAGTACCGCGAGCGCAATCTGCAATCCCAAGACGGCAAGATTCGCCCTCCGACTCGACTACCGGCCGAAATAGCCGTTCTCCCGACCGATCGGATGAGGGTGGGCACGGCGGATTCGATTGCCGCGATGCGTTTCTGGGCAGCCGCGGGATCTTTGTGTGAACACATCACCGGTCGGAGGAAGTGACACGCACACGGTGACGATCGAGCACTCACCAACACCGTTATATAGGAGCACATGTACAAGTTACATTAAACATCTGAGGTTGTACACTGTCACCTCAACAAGGAGGTCGGCATCCCTGCTCGAGATCGACAACCCGCACAGACCCGGCGCATGCCTCGCGAACAACGCCGCGAACAGATCCTCAGCGCGGCGACGCGGGTGATCGCGCAGCGCGGGTTCGCCGGGGCCGGACTGGAGGACATCGCCGCCGAGGCGGGCGTCTCACAGGTGATCCTCTACCGCCACTTCGCCTCGAAGGCCGAACTGTTCCGCGCCGCCCTGCAAAGGGCCTACACGAGACTCGGCGACGCAGCCGGGACCAAAACGCTCGACGGCACATCCATTCCCGCTCTACTCAGCGCCGCGGCCGCGGATCCGGACGCCTTTCGGTTGTTGTTTCGCTACGCCCCCCGAGAACCCGAATTCCGCGACGTCACCGAACTGGCCCAGAGCCACGGGGCAATGCTCACCCGCCGATATCTAGCGGACGCCACCCCCGAAGGCCCGTGGCAGACCTGGGCCGCGCAAGTCATCCCCACCTTCATCCTCGAAGCCATCATCGCCTGGCTGGACGCTGGACAGCCGGACCCCGACGACGCCGCCATCCGGATCTCCCGCGCGGTCGCCGCTCTCATCGACTTGGCCTGCCCTCCCCAGTCCGCGCACTGATGCGGGTGCGGGGCCATATCAACCCACCCGAATCGCATCCGAGCCGGGACCGGCGACAAGAACCCGGCCGCAACTCTCAGCTTCCCTGCAGAGCCGATGCGAGGGCACTGACCGAATAGGGCAGCCAGCTGTTCCCCAATCCCGTTGTGGCGGAATCACTTCTGGACAGACTCATCAGCACTGACCATCCGGTGTTAGGAAATCGTTCGGCGCCCAGTGGAAAGGGCGAGTGGTCAGGTGTAGGCAGCACCGTCGATGCGGACTTCGGTGCCGCTGATGAGGCACTCTCGGACTGATCGAGATCGAGGGAGCGGCCCGCCACCTCGTCGCCGATCGGCTCGACATCACCGGCTCCCGATGGGGACTTACCGGCGCTGAAGCCATCCTCACCCTCCGCACCCTCATCAGCAACGGAGACTTCAACTCCTACTGGAACTTTCACCTCACCCGCGAACGCCAACGCGTCCCCGCCGACGACTATCGACTCGCCGCCTGATCAACCGTCACCAGGAGAGCCGCACCCATCCTCTATTGCCGCATGCCGCGCTGATCGAACCGGCCGGCGCGTGTTGTCGGAAGATCAACTGGCCGTGCCGATCCGAGGCCGGCGGAACGTCCGCTACTGCCCGAGTTGAGTGCATCTGGTAGCAATCGGCTGACTCCTGCGAGGATCGGTATGTGATCTGGCCGCTACGTCTTTCCCACGACCGCCTCGACGATGGCGAGGTGTCATTGCGGTCGTACAGCTCCGCCGACGCTGAGGACCTGTTCGAAGCGCTGCGCGATGAATGTGTATGGGAGCACATACCTCGCACGGTGCCCGAGGATTTCAGCACGCTTGATGCGGACATCGCGGCCAGCATGGCGGCCGGATTGTGGCTGACATTCACCGTCCGCCGAGCAGAGGGCGTGGTCGGCAGGACATCGTTGATCTGGGATCCTTCCGCCCCGGAGGGCGTCGAAATCGGGGGAACCCAGTTCACGCCGACAGTTTGGGGCACTGGAATCAACATGCGAGCGAAGGCGCTGCTGATCGGTGAAGTGTTCACGCAAGGGGCAAAGTGGATCAGGTTTCGCACCGACGAGCGAAACCTCCGATCGGCGGCCGCGATCCGCAAGCTGGGCGCGACTGACCTCGGCGTGCACCAGGACACCATCATCCGTCGAGACGGAAGCGCGCGTCGTAGCCGCTTCTTTCGCCTCGATCCTCCCACTGAAGATGTATCGACACCGCAGAGCTGAGGTAGTTCAAACATCCGCTACTGCCGGATCCCGCGCGGACCGAACCGGCCAGCGCGGACATCGGAAGATCAACTGGCAGAGCGCCATACGGCCGTCGGCAGTGCACGCTATTGCCGAGTGTCGTGTGTTCCCATGGGCGGTATTGGTCCGAAATCGGTCAATGTAAGTTGTCGGACACACACGGCTTCCGCCGCGTTTCTCGACACTGCCTGGCCCCGCACTTCGCCGGCGATGAGTCTCCGGTGTTGACGCCGCACGTGCACCACGCGCACGCTGCGGCGGTGACAATTTTCGTCTACATCGTGCTGGGGTTCCTCGTGCTGGTGCTCGCGCCGCTGGCCGTCTTCTTCGCGCTGCTGACCGTCCGCGTAATCGTCACCGCGATCGTCCACCGCGACTCACGGCCACGGCCACGCCGCCGCAGCGGTTCGTTCGACACCTTCGGAATCTCCTCCGAAACTTCACATTCCGACATCACGCCCCACCATGGTGGCCACCACCATGGTGGGCACCACCATGGTGGGCACCACCATGGTGGGCACCACCACGACAGCGGTGGCCACCATGGTGGCCACTCAGACAGCGGCGGCCACCACACCACCAGCTGGACCGACTGATCCCCGATGACGACATCCGAGATATTCGGCGCGGACGCCTATGTCGTGCAGGCCGGAGTGCTCAGGGCTGAGCCGAGTGGCTGAAATCCGACGACAGCGGCCGATCGAGCTTTGATCCAAGCAGTCCCTTGATGAACAGGCTTCCGAACACCGGCTCCCCGGTGTGCAGTCGCTCAGGGCGAGCCGGGTTCGCGTTCGTCAGATCATCGGTTCTTGAACACCTACTCAGGGCGGCCGGAATCGCCCGATCAGTCCCGCCGGAGCACTGCGACGGGCATCCCGCCCAGCCAACGTCCGCACATGCCGCATACCGCGCGGCCTGAGTCGTGCACCGGTGAAACCTGACAGTGGTCGGAACGAGCCCCCGAAGGCTGAACGGTCAGGAGCCGATGTCTGCGGGTTCTCGGCTCCCCCGGCGATTCGCGCCGGCTAGTTCTTCGCGCGCTGGTAAGCGTCGACGATCTCGGCGAGGATGCGGCCGCGTGAGGACACCTGGTGCCCCTGAGCGCGCGCCCAATCACGGATCGCGGTGCTCTCCTGCCGGTCCGCCGCCAGACGCGCGCGCCCGCCGCCAACCACTTTGACGCGCTTGGAGCGACCCAGCTTGCAGGCCTTATCGCTCCACAGTTCCATGGCCTCCCGCAGCGTGGCGGCGTTCTTGTTCGACAGGTCGATCTCGAAGTCGTTGCCGTCGATTGAGAAGAAGACGGTCTCGTCGGCCGTCGATTCGCCGTCGTAGTCCTCCACCATAGTTATGGTGATTTTCTTCGCCATGGACTGCCCTTCCGTATGCGACGTGGTCGGGGCAGCGAGCGGTGCCCGCAATCCACCCCCGATCTCAGCGACATAGAAAGGCGTTCTGTGCTTCGGGTGTCTGGACGTGGGGAACGTCCTCCTGATGCGCTTGTCGGGCTTGGTGGCCCATCGCGGTAGAAGGACGTTCCATGGGTAACGGCAGTGGCGTGTCCCGGGGTGATCGCAACCGGAATGCGCGTTTGGCGAGGCTGCGGGGGTTGGTTCCGGTGAGCAACGCGATAGTCGGGATCGATCTGGCCGAACGCGAACAGATGGTGGTGGTCGTTGATGATGACTTGAAAGTGCTGGCGCGCAGGACGTTCCGGTGTCGGGCCTGGGATCTTGGTGCTGGCCTGGGCTGGGCGGCCGAGCACGCTGCCAGGGCTGGGTTCACGGGTGTGACAGTGGCGTGTGAACCGACCGGGCATCGGTGGCGGGTGCTGGGGCAACTGGCAGCAGACCGGGGCATGGCCTTTGTGCAACCGGCGATGACCGCGTGGTCGCGCCTGACTCGACTCAGGCGCTCTGTTCCTCCGGTCGCGACTCGGTGGCGGCACCGCGCTGCGTCGTCGTTGCAATGAACTGACCGGCATGGCGCAGGGCCTCGGCGGCCTCGGGGAGGAAGGACCAGAAGATATGAAAGTCGTGTGTTGCCACCGGATACAGCTGAAGTGTGACTGCGACGTCGCACCGTCGAGCGTGCTCCACGAGGCGGTGCGCGTCGGCCAGGAGGGTGTCGCCGGTGCCCGCCTGGATGAGGATCGGGGGGAGATCGGAGAGGTCGGTGCCGAGCGGATCGACCATCGGATCATCATGCGGATGCCCGGCAAGGTAGTCGGTGACGAATCGCTGGCGCAGTCGTTCGGCGGTGGCGGGCTGCGGCTCGGTCGGCTGCTCACCGGGACGACTGCCGGCGAGATCGACACCGGGGCAGAGGAGTACCGCGCCCACAGGCGCGGGGAGCTGCCGGTTCTTGATCCCGATCAGCGTCGACAGCACCAGATGAGCGCCCGACGAGTCTCCGGCGAGCAGGATCTGTTCCGGGTCGGTGCCTCCTTCGACGAGCCAGAGATACGCGCGCAGGGCGTCTTCCACTGCGGCGGGGAAGGGGTATTCCGGCGCGAGACGGTAATCCGGCAGCAGGGTCCTGGTATTCGCGGCGGCGGCCAGCGCGCCCGCGAGCGCCTGGTATCCGAATGCGGATCCTGAAATGTACGCGCCACCATGGAGATACAGCACGGTGCCGGTCGCGGGTTGCGGTGGCGTGAGTAGCAGACTCGGCACGCCGCCCGCATTGATCGGCCGGACGGCTACGTCCTGCGGTGGCGAGAACTGCGCATGGAGATCCTCGAAAGCCATACGTAGCGCCTGCAATTCAGCGTCGATGAGGTCGCCGACCGGCTCCCAGTACCGGGCGATGCGGGCAACCAGTTCCCCGCCTACAAGACGGGTGGCCGACACGGCTTCGTCCACCTGAGCGAGAATCTCCAGCGCCCTGTGCTGGAGCGCATTGCCGGCCAGGGTCAGCTCGACCCGGTGTGTGGTGCGGCGCAACAATTCACACCCGACGATCTGCTCGAGTGCGCGGATCTGGCGGCTCAGCGCGGGCGGCGACAGGTATAGCTGCGCGGCGGCGCGACCGAAGTTGAGTTCACCGGCCACCGCGATGAATGCGCGTAAATGGCGCAGCTCGAGCGCCTCCGGCGACTTGGTGATCTGCGGCGATCGTTCCATCTCGCGGTCTTCGTTCGGGGCCGTCACGCCCTCGAGTATTACCGAGAACCGCGATTTCGGTGATGCAACCTGCGCACGGCTGCAGTGCAGGATCGGTCATTCCCTCCGCAGTCCGCTCAATGCGAGCGTTGCTACAGCGTTCGGCACATACCCCTGCAGAGGAGTGAAGGAACCCATGACCAACCAAGCAGGTCCGATCAGACGCGGATTGTTGATCGGCGGCGCGGAAGTGCCGGCGCTGTCTGCGAAGTCGACCTCCGATATCAACCCGTTCACCCTCGAAGTGTTCGCGATGGTCGCAGCAGGGCGGGCCGCTGACGTGACCTCGGCTGTGGATGCTGCACAGCTGGCATTCCCGGGCTGGGCAGCACTCCCCGCCACGGAGCGCACAGCTGTACTCGATCGGGCGGCGGGGCTCTTGGCGGAAAGGCTCGGGGAATTCACCGAACTACTTCGTTGCGAGACCGGCGGGACGCAGAAGTGGGCCCGGTTCAACATTATCGGCGCCTCCCGTCTGATGATCGAGGCCACCAAGGCCGTAGCCGGTTACGAGATCGCAGCGGCACCCCACGACGGCACCGGCGATTGGTCCGAGATCACCTACGAGGCAGCCGGTGTCGTGGCGGCGATCGTGCCGTGGAATGCGCCGCTGGTGTTGGCGATTCGTGCTGTGACCGTGGCGTTGGCGGTCGGGAACACGGTCGTGCTGCGGCCCAGCGAGGACGCGCCGATCACGTCCGGGCTGTTCCTTGCCGATGTCTTGGCCGAAGCGGGTCTGCCTGCCGGGGTGCTCAATGTAATTACCAACGACCGCGAGGATGCGGCCGAGGTGGTGGCGGCCTTGATCGGGGATCCGCGGGTCAGGCGGGTGGGGTTCACCGGATCGACCGGCGTCGGAGAGATCGTGGGGGAGTTGGCTGGGAAACACCTCACTCCAGTAGTGTTGGAGTTGGGTGGCAAGAATCCGATCATCGTGCTCGATGATGCGGATCTGGAGCAGGCCGTTGCGGAGATCCTGTTCACCCGTTTCATGAACTCGGGGCAGATCTGCCTGAGTGTGGACCGAATCATCCTGCACGAGAACATCGCTGAAGAGTTCACCACCCGATTTGTGCGGCGAGCCCGTTTCCTCGACCAGGGTGATCCGTCGCATCCCGACACCGTCGTCGGCCCCCTGATCAATGGGCGCGCCGTGGAGCGGGTGACCGCCCTGGTGGCCGACGCGACGGACAAGGGTGCCGCCATGCTGGTCGGCGGCGGCCCGGCTGTCGACGGAGTCTTCCCCGCGACTGTGCTGGCCGGCATCACCCCGGACATGCGGATCCATCACGAAGAGATCTTCGGCCCGGTGGCCTGCCTCTACACCGTCGAAAGCGACGACGCCGCAGTGGCATTGGCCAACGACACCGATTACGGCCTGGCCAGCGCCGTATTCAGCAGTGACCGGGCGCGGGCCCTCGCCGTTGCGCGGCGGCTGCGGCACGGCACAACCCATGTCAATCACCACACCGTGGACGAAGACCCGTTCTCGCCGGTGAGCAGTTTCCGTGACAGCGGATTCGGCAGCCATTGGGATCGGGAATTCTTCACCCAGTCCCGGCTATTGCAGCAGACCGATGCGCCTGCCGCACTGCCCTTTTGAGACAATAGGAGAAGCATTTGAGTACCATCGTTGTGTCGCATGGGCTCGCGGCGCGGAACGACAGCGTCTGGTTCCCCACCTTTCGAGCCGAATTGGAAGCGGCCGGGCACCGAGTGGTCATCCCTGACCTTCCGAATTCGGAGGCACCGCGGGTGAAACCGTGGCTCGAGACCCTGGCGGGCGCAGTCGCGGCACCTGCCGAGGACACCGTGCTGGTCGGCCACAGCATCGGCGCGGTCAATGTCCTGCGGTTCCTCGAACAATACGACGTGGCGAGCGGAGTCTTCGCCGGAGTCGTGCTGGTCTCGACCTCGGTACACGAGGTCGGCTACGACCTGCTCGCGGAGTTCTTCGAGCGCGAATTCGACTGGCCGCGAATCCGCGCTGCTGCCAGGCAGTTTCGAGCGCTGACAGCGATCGATGATCCGGTCAATGCCCCGAACCCGCTGGAGCACATCGATGTTCTGGTCCGCGAGCTCGGAGCCACCGCCCTCGTGCTCCCGGACGGCGGGCACCTGGGCGCATATCCGGAGAATCACATCACGCTTCCCGAAGCATCGCGTCTGGTCCTGGACATTCTCACCTGAACTATGACCAGGACCGAACCCGCGCGCTGGAAGTTGTGGCTGCTGACCGTCTGCGGTATCTACCCGATCATCACCGTACTCGCCACCGTCACCGGGCCGCTGCTGAGTAAGTTTCCCGTCCCGGTTCGGTTGGCCGTGCTGATCCCCGTTGCCGTGGCGGCGATGGTCTGGATTGTCATGCCCGCCTTGACCAGCCGCTTCCATCGCTGGCTCTTCACCCACACCACAGAGGGACAAGAAGAATGACCGACAAGCTGTCCACCCGTCCGCTCGGCACCACGGGCATGGACATCACCCGCCTCGGCTTTGGCTCCTGGGCCGTGTCGGGCTCCGGCTGGCGCTTCAGCTGGGGCGCCACCGATGACGAGCAATCGGTGGCCGCCATCCGGCACGCCATCGCCTCCGGCGTCAACTGGATCGACACCGCCGCCGTCTACGGTCTCGGCCATTCCGAGGAACTGGTCGGCAAGGCCATCGCCGAATTCCCCACGGCCGATAAGCCGTACGTTTTCACCAAGGTCGGCCTGGTTTGGGATCCGGAGAATCCGACGGCCGCGCCTCGGCGGATTATGAAGCCCGCCAGCGTGCGCCGCGAGCTCGAAGACTCCCTACGCCGGCTCGGGGTCGACCACATCGACCTGTACCAGGTGCACTATCCCGACACCGGCGAATCGCTGGAGTACGCCGGTGGCGGCTTCGGCGCCGTGTCCCCCAACGCCACCCCGCTGGAGGAGTACTGGCAGACCATGGCCGGGCTGAAGGCCGAGGGCAAGGTGCGGGCGATCGGCCTGTCCAATCACACCGTCGACCTTCTCGAGCGCGCCGAGAAGGTCGCCCACGTCGACTCCATTCAGCCGCCGTTCTCGGCGATCAATCGGTCCGCGGCCCAGGAGATCGCATGGGCGCACGCCAACAACACTGGCGTGATCACCTACTCGCCGCTGCAATCGGGTCTGCTCTCCGGCGCTTTCAGCGCCGAGCGCGCCGCAAAGCTGCCGACCGACGATTGGCGTTCGGCGCATTCCGACTTCACCAGCGGACTGACCGCCAACCTGCAGCTGGCAGAGGCGTTGCGCCCCATAGCCGAACGGCACGGAGTCGGTGTCGCTGATATAGCTATCGCGTGGGTGCTGAATTGGCCCGGCATTACCGCCGCTATTGTCGGTGCCCGCAATGCCGAGCAGGTCGATGGGTGGATCGGTGCGGCGGCTGTAGAACTCGCGGCGAGCGATCTGGACGAGATCGCCACCGCGATAACAGTATCCGGCGCGGGGACGGGCCCGATCCGGTCGTAACCCCTCGTGCCGCAGCGTAAAAGCATGGAGGAGAGATGACGGCAGTACGAATCCATAAGCGGGCGTGGAAGGATTACCCCAAACTTTCACGGTGACTACCGGTGACTGTCGGATGACAGGCTGATCCATCGGGAACGCACGCTCATGCCGCGACCCGCGCTGACCGGACCGGCCGGCGCGGCGGCGCTGAAGATCAACGCGGTGTGGGCATCTGCTGCTCAGGTCTGTAGCGCGCGACCTATCGGTCCAGCTGACCGGACTGGATGAGGAACGACACAAAGTCGCGTACAGACTGTTCCACGGTGCGCGGTGTGTAGCCGAGTTCGAGTTCGGCCTTCGAGTAGTCCACCCGCGGTGCGGCCGAGAGCGCGTTGAGTGTGGCCTGGGAGAGAAGGTCTGAACCCAGCGCGGCGCAGATCGGTTCGGCCACCGGCATGATGGCGCTGAGCGCAGACAATGGGACGCCGATCAGTGGTCCGCGACGGCCCGCGACGCGGGCGTTGAGCCGGGCCCATTCGATCAGCGGTTGGTATTCGCCTCCGAGCAGGTAGTTCTCGCCGGTGCGGCCCTTCTCGGCGGCGAGCATCGCCCCTGCTACGACATCGCGCACGTCGACGATGTCGAAGACGGCATCGGAGATGAACGCGGGTACCAGGCCCCGCGCGGCGTCGTGTGCAATGCCGTTGAGCCGCGACCACTTTCCAGTCACGTACTCCACCGGGCCCCAGATGCCGGTCGGGTTGCAGATCGTCGCGTCCAGACCCTTGTCGATGACCTTGCGTAGTTCCTGTTCACCCGCCCATTTGGAACGGTCGTACACAGGGATTTTCGGACGTTCCGACCGTGGCGAATTCTCGTTCAGTACCGGCCCGCAGACCTCCTGATCGAACGAGTGAACCGAGCTGATGTGCACGAAACGCCGCGCACCGACGGCCAGTGCAGCCTCGGCGACGTTGCGGACACCCTCGGTGTTGACCCGCCACGCCAGCGGATCCTGCATCCGCAGCGTGATCATTGCGACCAGGTGGAACACGTGGTCGACACCCTCGAGCGCGCGCCGCATCGAGTCGGGGTTCAGCACATCGCCTTCGGCCCAGCTGACTCGATCGGATGTCATGCGCGGGTTCCGCACCCGGTCGATGGCGACCACGTCGTGCCCCTCGGCAACCAACGCGTCGATCAGGTTCGTGCCAACGAAGCCAGCGGCTCCAGTAACACCTATCTTCATGTCTTCTTCCTCCCCGGTCGCTTCGATGCGCTCGCTGACGGTGTCGGCGACCAGGCGATTCCTGCTCGCATGGGCGTCTTCCTGATCAACGAGACTATTTTTGACATGATATGCCATAAATGACACTTCATGCCATTAAATCTTTCGGGCTCGGCGCAGCGCCCCAGTTGCACCGTTCTGGCGGACGAGGTCGACTTTCACCTGGGCCGTCTCAGCGTCGGCGGAAGCCGATCCAGCATTAACCGCAGTGCTGCTCGTGCAGGCCGTCGAAGCGCAGATCCATGGCGCCGCGCTGAACCACCGGCCGACCGCGCGATCGAAGACCGCGTCGAGGCCGTGGTCGAGTTTTGGACACGCGCACTCAGCGCACCGCTCATGCCGCATACCGCGCTGACCGAACCGGCCAGCGCGGGGCATCGGAAGATCAACTGGCCGTATCGATCTGGGGCAGTCGGAACGTCCGCTACTGCCGATTACAGCTCGATTGGCGCTGACCATTCGGCGTATCAGTCCGCTACGGTGGTGAGGGTCGTTGTGCGGGTCGGGTGGTTGGGGGCGGTTCGATGAGTCATGTGGACTGTGCGCTCGGGTGGGGTACGTGGTACCGGTGATCGGGCGGTGGAAGCGTCGCCCGAAAGCGGCGAGTTGGCGGAATATTCGGGGACCGATCTCTCCATCGATGATCGCGGAACGGCAGTTGCTGACCGATATCGTGGCCAAGATCGTGGCCGACGTGGAGCCGGGATGGACCGAGATCAAGGTCAGGTTCGACATCGCGGGGATGGCGGTGAGTGCATTCGCCTACGCGGAGCGGGAATCGGAAACCTCTGTGGTGGTCGGCTTTCCGCGCGAGGTCATGGATTTGCGGCAGGCGATGTATGTCCCGGGCCGGGGTACGTGGTTCACGATGTGGTTGAGCATCACCGCCAACAATGAGATCGGTGTGCGTTTCAGTCGCGAACGCCCCCACTTGGGACGCCAGCTCGCGGACCCGCTGGTCGACGACTTGCGTTTGTATCCAAGGGATTCGGTTCCCGAATGGATGCGTGTGGAGCTCGGCGAGCGACTGCCGATCAATGGAATCATCGAAGAGCCGCCGCGGTCGGACTGCTGCAACAGCGATCAAGACTGCGACTGTATCGATCGGGCCCAGGCTGTCGAACGCGCAACCGGGTTTGTCCCGGTGCGGGAGGAGATGCGCTACCTGAAGGTCGTGCACTACTCCGAGTTCGACCATATCGCTGTGTCGTTCAGCGAGATCCTGAGCGCCGGTGACGAGTGGCGTCGGATCGAACTGTTCCGCGACGGTGGTGCGGGCCTGGCCGCGGTCTCGGGTCGGACCGAGTTCACTCGATTGTTCGGCCGCATACCCTCGGCGACGGAGATCTCCGACCTACCGCACCTGTCGGCGGAGGAGATCACACCCGTCGAGTTCCAAACGGAGTGGTTGGCCATCGGAGGCTGGTAGTCAGCCGAATATCCGCTTTTGCCGCGTGGCGCGCTGTTCGAACCGGTCAGCCCGCGGTCGCTGGAACGCACCATCATGCCGCATACCGCGCCGGCTGAACCGGCCAGCGCGGGGCATCGGAAGATCAACTGGCCGTGCCGATCCGAGGCTGGCGGAACATCCGCTACTGCCCCATGCCGCGCTGACCGAACCGGCCGGCGCGGGGCGCCGGCGGCCCGAACCTGGTGCGGTGCAGAACATCCGCAATTGCCGAATGCCGGATATGGCGCGGCCGACCAGCTTGCGAAGTCGTTATGGCAACCAACTGCCGGCTGGCCGGTACGGCACTCCGTGGAGCGAGTGTCACTGTCTGGGAGTAAGTTCCGAAGCCGACGGAAAGGGGCGGAGTTGAGTGCCTACTCCTGGGCAGGGCTGGCGGATGCGTTGCCACAAGTGTTCTTCCCGGACTACGACCTGATTGACAGCCGTATTCAGCTGTGCGACAGGATAAGTGACGACCGAGTATTGCTCTACATCGACGATGCCAGCGTTTTCGTCAAGGTCGTGGAGCCCGCCGATCCCGCACGGGCCACACGATTGCGTGCTGTGATCGAGTCGCAAAGGACATCATCGTTCAGCCGCGTACCCGACCCGCACACCGGCGAACTGCGCCCACCCGAGGAAGCGATGTGGATGCCGGAGTCACGCTCGGCGGACGGTACTGCCCAGTCCCTCGAATGGTCCACGGGCTGGAGGGTGCATGCAGAGCACAAGGAAGAAGTGGCCGCCGCTGTGCTCGCGGTCATGTGCGACGGTCTCGGCATGGCGATCGACGGGCTCCGCTTCATTTCCGCCGACCGACGCGGACCCCGGGACAGCATGGGTTGGACGGCCGGTCGGCCGATCCCATCCGACCGGCCGACCCATCGCGATGCACCCGAATACTGGACGGACTGGCGGGATTTCACCGAACGGCTCGACTGGGCATTGACGACTCTCCCGCAGCGCGGCATCGTCGTTCTGTCCGCGCCAGAGGGCGGACCATCCGCCCCAGCAATGGACTTTCAGCTGAACGGCGCGATGATCGAGGGCAATGCAGTTCTCCGGCAGAGCACTCCGGCCACGCGAGACAGACTCGACCAACACCTGAGCAAGCTGGGTTGGCGACTCGCACCCGTATCCGCGGACGACGATGAGTCCTCAACCTGGCGTGCGCCGGAGGCCTGGATCGGATCGGTGATCGGCCTGCAAGACTTGGCGCGTCACACCGCATTGATCTTCGCCGAGATCGCAGACGTCCCGAATCCCAGCGACCTTGCTTTCGCCGCTGGCGCACTCGGTAACCCCGATACCTACATGACCTACCTCGACGCCGAGCTGGGTCTGGCAAGGATGTGAAACCAAGGTCCCGCAGCCACACCTGTGTTCGAAACAGGAAACGTCCGCTTCTGCCGCATACCGCGCTGACCGAACCGGCCAGCGCGAGGCGCCGGTGGCCGGAACCTGTTGCGGTGCAGAACGTCCGCTATTGCCGAGTGTCGCGTCTTTCCGGCGGCTAGCTAGTACTGCAACGGCACTCGCCGGTCATGTGACTTGATCTCCTTGTCGATGAAGCCGCGCAGCGCGTCGCGGAACATCAGGTCTTCGCCGGACCACTGGTACATGACGGGACCCCCGAGGGCTCGCGGAACGGCTACCCCAAATATGGAACACGTTCTAATTGCCTGAACGAGTCGCCAGCCGCCTTCGTCGAACTGTGGGTTGCCGATCGGTTGATCTGGACTCCATCGAAGGTTGGTCCGGCAGGGACCGATCGAATCTACCGGCGGCCGGTCCGAGCTCGCAGAATCGCAACAATGCAGATCGATCCAACTACCGTGGCCGACTCGGTGCCGCGGGCCGACCGAAGCGCGTGGATCGGGCTCGGTGTCCTCGCAGCTGGGCTCTCGTTGATCGTCGTGGACGGCACCATCGTCGGCGTCGCGCTACCAGTGATCGTCACCGATCTCGGGCTCAATCTGACCAATGCCCAGTGGGTCAACAGCGCCTATTCGGTCGTCTTCGCCGCACTGTTGCTGACTGCGGGCCGTCTCGGCGACCGGCTGGGCCGACGCCGGATGTTCGTGCTCGGCGTACTCGTGTTCCTGGCGGGCAGCCTGATGGCCGCCCTCGCGTCGAGCGTTGCGGCGCTGATCCTTTCGCGTGTGGTGCAGGGTGTCGGCGGAGCGTTCGTATTGCCCGCCACCTTGTCGAGCGTGAACGCCACCTTCCGCGGTAAGGATCGGGTCATCGCGTTCGCGGTGTGGGGCGCGGTAATCTCCGGCATGGCCGCCGTGGGACCGCTCCTCGGCGGCAGCCTGACCACCTACTTCAGCTGGCGATGGATTTTCATCGTCAATATCCCGATCGGGGCGGCGGTACTGATCGGCACCTGGCTCGCGGTGCGCGAAACCAAGGCCGCGATCAGCGAACCCGGGCTCGACGTCGACGGACTTCTGCTCAGCGCGATCGGGTTCGGCGGGGTCGTCTTCGCACTCATCGAAGGTCAGAGCCTGGGCTGGTGGCGCCCGCACTCCGCGTTCAGCGTCCTCGGAATCGAGTGGCCGCGAAGCGCTCCGGTCTCGGCGGTTCCGGTCATCGGGCTGATCGGCGTGGTCGCGTTGGTGTTGTTCGTAGTCTGGGAACGACACCGGGCACGGGTGGGCCGGTCCGCGATCCTGGACGTGAGCCTGTTCTCCATCCCAACCTTCAGCTGGGGCAATCTGACTGCGCTGACCGTGGCGATCGGAGAGTTCGGCCTGCTGCTCGTGCTGCCGCTGTTCCTGGTGAACGCGCTCGGCTTGTCGACGCTGGGCGCCGGCCTGGTACTGGCCGCAATGGCCTTGGGCGCCTTCGGATCCGGCGCCGCCGCCCGGCACATCGCCACCCTGCTCGGCACCTCGAGAACGGTGATGTTGGGCCTGGCCCTCGAGGCGGTGGGCGTCGCCGTGGTCGCGCTGCTCCTCTCCTCGACGGTCTCGCCCTGGCTGCTCGCCGTGCTGTTGGCCGGGTACGGCGCCGGACTCGGTCTCGCCTCGGCGCAGCTGACCGGCACCGTGCTGGCCGACATCCCGCCGGAGCGGTCGGGCCAGGGTTCGGCGACGCAGAGTACGGTCCGGCAACTCGGCGCGGCACTCGGCTCGGCCATTCTCGGCGCGGTGCTGTCGATCGGATTGGCCCACAACCTAACCGACCGATTGGAATCGGTTCCCCAGTTGCCACCGCCAACGGCACAGCACCTGGTCACCGCAACCAGAGATTCGGCCGGAGGAGCGATCTCCGCACTGCGCGCGCAAGGCGACGCCGGACAACTCGGACCCGCAGGACGACAGGTGACCACCGCGCTGTCCGAAGGATTCGGCGACGCAACCAGGACCGCATTGGGCGTGGCCGCCGCCTTCCTCGCGCTCGGCTTGGTGAGCGCGACCGTCCTGAATTCCCGCACCCGCCGAACTTCCACCATGGAGAGCCGATGAGAAAGTCGTTCTACGCCGCCGCCTGCTACACACTCCTGGGGCTGGTCCTAGGGTTCTTCTACCGCGAATTCACCAATGCCCACGACTTTTCCGGAAGCTCACAACTCACCGCCACCCACACCCACGTCCTCGCACTCGGAACGCTGTTCTTCCTCATCGTCATCGCGTTGGACAAGCAATTCGCGCTGACCTCCGGCCGCTGGTTCAACGCCTTCTTCTGGACCTACAACACCGGACTGGTCGTGACTGTGTCCATGATGGTCGCGCACGGCATCCTCACGGTCCTGAACCACGATGTCAGTCCCGCCATCTCGGGCATAGCCGGACTCGGCCACATCCTGCTGTCCATCGGTTTCGCCATGTTCTTCCTGTGCCTGCGCGGCCCGATCACGACCGCGGCCCGTGAGTCCGGCGCTGCGAAGCAAAACGCGGAGAACCCGGTCGCGAGCTGAGTGGTTGTCGAGCCGCGGCATCATCTGCCGGTCCTATTGGAACGCCTCAGATTCCGCACACCATCAGAAGCACTCGAACAGGTGTTCTCTAGGGTCTCGCTGATGGTGTCCTCGATGTAGTCGACGTAACCGGTTGCGCCTGTTCAGCTTCGGGTTCGAGGGTGTTACCCCAGGTCTGTCCACGACGCGGTGATCGGAAGGGCGGCATTCGCGGACCAACGCGCGGTAGTGCCGAATTCAGGATGGCGACCAGGTGAGTGGTCGCGGCTCGCGAGTAGTACTCGGACCTGACTCTTTGTCATTTCTACCGCTGTTGGACTGCTTGCACCGTGATCAGCTTCCGAGCGCTGTACTGGAACGATGCGATGGCCGCGCCTGCTGTCATGCGACCCGATGACACCTCGGAGCCAGCAGCGTGGCCGAGCACCATGATGGCGGTCAACAACCATTCGGGTGCGCAGTGGGGATCGAATTCGCCGGTGGCCTGACCACGGCGGATCAGCTGGTCCAGTGGCCCCAGTATCGGTGCGTGGGCATCATGATCGTCGGCCGGATCAGCGGCGGGCAGGTGCAGCAGCATCGGATAGCGCTGCATGATGTGCCAGCAGAGGTCGAGGAATCGCTGGAGGGCTTCCCCCGCCGGGCCTTCTCCAAGGCGAGCTGCGTCGATGGCCGCGACGACCTCTGTCGTGATGCGGGCAACCGCGGCCTGGATCAGCACGTCGCGCGTCGGAAAGTGAGCGTAGACCGTTTGCCGACTGACCCCTGCGACTGCGGCCACGTGCTCGAGGCTTGCGTCGGGTCGCTCGCCGAGTGTCCGTATGGCGGCCTCGAGCACCAATTCCGCGCTACGGAGGCCGTCTCTTCGTGGGCGGCGCGGTGAACCAGTTTTCTCGGACATCCTTGTCAAGCTTAGCGGACGAGCTTAGCCTTGACAGTGTTGTACGAGTTATCTGAAAGGATGAACGGATATGGCAACTTCCATCGCCCTCCCCGGGCACGACCTCGCGGCATACCTCACCGCATATGTGGCAGAAATGGCCTTCGGAGCCGAAGAGCCCGAAGTCATCGTGGATCGATACCACACCCCCGATATTCTCTGGCTCAGCGACGGGCACCCGATGGACCGCAGTCGGTTGGTGGCTCACGCGAAACCGAGCCGCAAGAACGTGACCCAGTGCCAGGTCGACATCATGGACACCATCGCCTCGGGCGACCGTGTCGCAGCCCGCTACACCGTCACCGCCACGATGCGCACGGGCCGGACGATCGCCACCGAGATATACATGTTCGGCGATCTCGCCCCGGACGGCCGCCTGTTCCGGGTCGACGCCATCACGCGCGACCTACCCGAATCGAAAGATGCAGCACCAGAAGATATTTCCGCCCACTGAAGGCAACACAGCCGCCCGTTGCCTTGGAAAGGTTCCACCGAGAACCTCCCATAGGGCGGTTCCTGGACACGTCCGCTATTGCCGCATACCGCGCTGACCGAACCGGCCAGCGCGGGGCGGACTCCGGCGAGACCGACTGCGGCGCAGGAACGTCCGCTACTGCCGATTTGCGTGCGCAACAACAGTTCGGGCCCGCTGGCAGGGTCTCGTCGCGTGGTGACTCCAAGTGAATACCTAACTCACCAGTTTTCTGGCACTCCAGGCGGATAAAGGTCGAGCACGATGTCGAGTCCCAACGCGGCGACATCGGCAAGCAGTCCAGCAGGCAGCGCACAGCCGCCCTGGCCGTTCTCGCTGCCGAAACCGAGGAACAACTCCAGCTCGCAGTCGACCGAAAGGCGAGCCAACTCCTCACGGCACCCGTCCAACAGTCCGATCAGCGCGCGGACATGATCTGCGAGGTCGCTGTCGTCTGCGAGCCCACTGCTTCGGATCCAGACACTGCATGTCCGTCGAGCACTCGCCGGATTTCGGGGACTCATCAGGCTTCCCCGCTCGAACTGCCTGTCCGCCGCGATCCCCAGACGAGCTGAGATCTCACTCGCGCTAACCGCCTGACTGGTCAGACGAATTGACCCTGCCGACCACTTCCTGTCCGCCGACGCCGACTGCGGCTGTGCCTCCACGTCCTCTGACATGCCCACACCATCGCAGGCGAGTCATGACAACGCGAACTCGTTTCTCGAGACCGAAGAATGCGCCAACCCGGCGCGCGCCTACTCACCGAACGCACTGGATTGCCGCATACCGCGCTGACCGAACCGGCCAGCGCGAGGCGCCGGCGGCCGGAACCTGTTGCGGTGCAGAACGTCCGCTACTGCCGATTGTCGAGTGGTGGATGCTGATCAGCTCTGGGATCATCGGGGTCGGAGTTCGACATCGGTGCCGGTGGGAGGAAATCGCAGATGACCAGGATCGAATTCGACACGCAGGAGGGCTCCGACGGCCCGCTCCAGCAGGGCGTCGGTGTGTCAGGCTTCGATGTGCGGGATTGCTTGTCGATGGTGGCGGATCTGGTCCGCGACCGACCGTTGCCGCCCGTGAGCCGAATTACCGTCGACATCTCACTGGCCGAACCACTCCCGGTGAGTCGCCGCTATCTCGGGGTCTCGGTGTGGCGCGGCGTGTGGTATCCACCCGTGAACCTTGAAACCGGACCGACCCGCCTGAAATGCCGCATACCGCGCTGACCGAACCGGCCAGCGCGAGGCGCCGGCGGCCGGAACCTGGTGCGGTGCAGAACATCCGCTACTGATTTCAGTGCACGTCTTCGACACGAGGGCGGCAAGCGCGAGCGGTCGGCGCGGGTGCACAATTCGGTTCGTGACGGACGTACCGAGGTTCCTCGATGGCGCACGAGTGCTGGGCGCAGCAGACATCCGCGGTGCGACACCATCTGGACGCACGAGGCACGAGGTGGACGGTCTCGTCGTCAAAGACTTCGCAGGACTGGCGATAGCGCGGTACGACGCGAGCCCCGAGGTGTACTTGTTCTATTGCGACGGGGAGTGGAACGTCATCACCGACACCTGCCACCACAGTGTCGCCGGGGCGCGCGAGCAAGCCTCCGACGAGTTCGGTCCGGTCGAGTTCGTCGAATTCCCATTCGCCACCGACTGAAACAGCCAACCTGTCCCGAACGGTCGTCCGCAGCCTCCGAAGATCACGCGCCGAGTGTCGTCCCTTGATGGCAATCCCGATGCCATCGGTTACGCCTACGTGGCCGGTGCGTGTGACTACCTGCCTAAACCGCTCAGAAGCGGTGAACTGCTCGACTGCATCCGTGTCCATCTCACGGCACCGCAGGTGGCCTGAAACATCTACCAATTCGGGCGTGTCGCTGGCCATCCTGGTCTGCACCCCGCACCTGGCAGAAGGCCGCGCTCGGGCCACCCGGCGGCGCGGGCCTTGTCGATGCTGGCGGCGTTGATGGTGTCGCAGGCACTCATGGACCGACAGTGCGCCTCCACCTCCGACTGGCTCGGGTATGGGCGTCGGTCCCTGGTGACAGGATGCGGGTGTGGGTGACTATTTCGAACGAATCGTCGACCTCGATGTGACCTCGGCGGACGCGAGCACGTTGGCCGAGCACATGGTGGACTGGATGGTGTCGCGGCGATGGCTGCTTCGGGAGACTTCGCGCGACGCGATGTACAGCCTCCAGGTCGACGAAGGCTATGTGCCGGGCCCCGACTGGCCGCAGATCACCCAGGAATGGGGCGCCGCCTGGATCCCAGGTCCCGTTGCCGTCATCGTAGGACGCCACGACCACTACGCCGGACAGGGCGGCATCGAACCGGCCTCCTCGGTATGCCCACGCTGCCAGAACACCACTGTGATCATCGATTACCCGCAGCAATGGGAAGCCGATCCCGCTGTATGGCAGCCGTTCTCGGACGCCATCGACGCTTGGAAACAAACAGGCACCGGCGCGGCGATCTGCCCCTCCTGCAACACACCGAGCCCCATCACCACCTGGCAATGGGCAGACAACTTCGCTCTGGGCAGCCTCGCCTTCGACTTCTGGGGTTGGCCGCCCCTCACCGAGGACTTCATCGCCGAATTCGCTGCGCAACTCGGGCACCGAATCGAACACCACACCGGCAAGTTCTGAACCGAGGCTTCCGACAATCAGCTGAGCGCAGCGTGATGACTATCGAACTCGGTACCGAGACCACCTTCGCGGTACAGGCCGCCGCCATGCCCGCGGCCCACTGCGCGATGCAATGGACCGCCAGCCCGGCTGAGGTAGATCATTTGGCCGATTCGACCGGATTCATCCGCAGCGCGGGGTATGAAATAGGCCGCCGTGCGCCTGCCACCCGAACGCACTCAACTGCCGCATACCGCGCTGGACCGGACCGGCCAGAGGGGCGCCGGAAGATCAACCGGCCGTGCCGATCTGAGCACCTCGGACGCCCGTACTGCTGAGTGGGGCGTTATCGCATCGGTCCAACATCCTCGGCGTTCCCGCTCGTGATTGGATCGATGTCGTCGATCGCGCGCGTCAGACGTGACGCCACCTCGCTGTGGTCGTGAACCGACAAGGCCTGGTTGACGATCAGCCAATCTGGGATGTCGTCACCGCGGACGTACTTGCAAAAACAGTTGTAGATCGCGTAGTAGGCGAACTCGACCGGGTCAGGGAAGACCAGATCGTCGTCTTGCAGCGCGGTGATGGGCTCGAGGTATCGGCTGCCGATATCCGCGAGATCCACACCGGCGCGTGCGGAGCGAAGGGCATCGGTGGGAAGCTCGACATCCACGTGGTGCCTCATCCCGACAACCGAGTCCCGGTAGCGAAGCCGGGCGGGCTCGCCCCGGACGTAACCGAGCCAGATCGGCAGGGCATCCTCGCACAGCGATAGGTGGACCTGTCGTCGGCGATCAGCGCCCAGCTGGAGAAAGAGTTGCCTCGGCGTCATGAGCGATTCTAACGAAACCTCAGGACTCGGCCGACAAGGTGCGTGCCATGGCCAACAATCACACTCATTTGCCGCTGACCGCGCTGACCGAACCGGCCAGCGCGGGGCATCGGAAGATCAACTGGCTGTGCCGATCCGAGGCCGACGGAACGTCCGCTACTGCCGATTACCGTCCTCGCCGCCCGGCATTGCGGTGCATTCGGCTCCATGTCAGCTACAGCACGCTCACGCCTTTTGGATAGCGACCGTTCAGGGCGTCTGTTGCGGCTTCGGCGATGTACTGGCGGCTGTCTTGCGAGCATCGGGTCAGAAACGCCCGTACGCGAGGCCCGGTCCAACCGGCTGCTGCGACCGCGGGCCAGTACGCCAGGGACTTGTGGTTGAGATCGTGGAAATTGGCCTCGGCGTAGTCGAGGACGGCGTCTACCGCGGTGTCGGGGAATTTCAGTCGCAGCATCGCGACTGCGCGCAGCGCGCCGTCAGCGAGGAGCTCGACGTCTTGTCGCAGGCACCACAGGGTGGGAGCCGGGTCGTTGTCGACGTCGCGACCCAGCCGGACGATGGCGTCGCCGAGGGCAGTGTTGACCATCGTTGCCGAGCGGGGTTGCAGCGCCAGTTCTTTCAACAGTTCGACATCTCCGCGGCTGCCGGTCATTCCCAGCGTCATGATCAATTGGTACTGCGTTTCCCAGGTGCGTTTGTCCAGCAGTTCGCGTTCGAGCGCGGTGCGGACCTGAGCCGCTGTTGTCGGGTCCGCGAGCGCGCGTAGCCGTTTCGCGCCGCGTCGCCGTCGCGCCGAGATCGAGTCGCTCAGTAGCGCCAATGCCTCATTGCGTGTAAGCGTCATCCAGTTCGGCCTATCCGTGTTTCACAGGTTGTCGATCCATCGCGGATAGTGCCATACCAGTGCGACAGGGACGCATTGCTTCTCCTCCATGGATATCCGCACATGCCGCGACCCGCGCGATTCGCGGGGGTCAGCGCGGCCTAGCTTGAGATCAGCGGCCCGGGGGCAGGTGGGCTGTTCTGGTGTCCGCTCGTGGCCGCTGACCGCGCGGGCGGCAGCGCAGTGCACCCTCCTCGCGGACAATCAATGCCCGTGGGCAAGCATCCGTGCGGCCTCCGGACCGATGATGAGCGGGCAGGCGGTGGTCAGCCGCAGAAGTCCATGACGGTGCCATTCTCGATCGATACTCTCGCTACCTCGAAGAGGTGGATCCAGGTCTCACGTTCACGGTAGAAGGGATGCGGATTGTCTAGGTAGTCGCCTTGTTCCGCGTAAATGCGCGTGATTTCGGCGTCGGAGAGTACACCGTCGACGATGTTGATGCCCAAGTGCGGTGAGACATAGACAAGTTCACGAAGGAGAGCCGGAGTCGATCCGACCAGGCCACCGTCTATGTCGAGGTCTTCTCCGTACAGCGGCTCGCCGAATTCGATTGGAAGGTAATAGCCTTCGCAATCAGAGTGACAGATGAGGTGCGAGGCAAGGGTGTAGCCGAGTTCTTCGACGGCTTCGTCGGCCACACGATGGTCCTCCTCAGTCTCGACGAGTTTCAGAGGTTGGTCTGGGTACGTGCAGGCTCGGGCGTAGGCACTGCGCAGATGGTGCAGAAAGGCGTAAGGAATCCCAGTTGTGCGGTCTCGCGTCTCCGCCGTGCCCCGCACCGCCGGCCTGGTCAAGGCCGGGAGTCCCTCGATTGCCAGCAGTTCGTTGAAGGCGCGCAATTGGCTGTCCAGGTACTCGAGGAACTCTCGATCGTCAGGGTCGCCATCGCATTCCTTCGCGAAGCCCAGTCCGTCGTGTTCTGCCGCCAAACTCATGGCGGCGAAGGTAGTCCGACCGGATGACATGCGCGGTGCACGAGCACGTTCACTGCGGTGACCCGGCCGGTGTCGGCCCGATGATGCAGGGCCTCGACGCGTTCTCGTTCGATGCGGGCGTGGCGGAGTACGCCGCGTGAGTACGAGCGCAGACCTATCCGGGCCAGGCAGCGGCACAGTCGCAGGGCGAAACTCCAAGAACCCGTCAGTGCACGGTAATGCCGCTGGTCGCGCGGACTGAACTGGTCACGGCGACCGCTGTAGAAGGCACCACCACGCGGATCTGAACGATTCGAACGGGTCGCAGCGGGCGGTTTGGATAAGTTGTTGCCCGCGAGTCAGTTTGGAAGCTACCGTCTGCGCTGATCTCGCCTAAGGCGCGTTGGCCACCGGATGAACGCGCCCGCAGTTTGGAGAGGGTAGCTGCCCGTTCGAGCCGGGCCGAGTCCGAAGGGAGCCCGCGTATGGATGCGGGCTCCCTTGCGCCCCATTTGATCGATGCCGTCCGCCGAACGCACTCAATTGCCGCTGGTCGCGCGGTCTCGCAGCGAATACTGGCAATTGCCGTCCCTCCCTGGGGGTAGCCCGATCCCCTACCAGGGTTGGATGGGGTCTCGCTGGGTGTGGTCCTAGCGTTGTCTGCGTGACGATCATCCGGCGCTTGGGCCTCGACTTCGCATACATATTCTTGGAATTGCCCCTCGCATTGGTCAGTTTCAGCCTCCTTGTGTCCCTTTTCGCGGCGAGCATCGGCACAGCGGTGATCTTCATCGGGATTCCGTTGCTCGCGCTGACGCTGCTGCTCGCGCGCGGTTTCGCCGACATCGAGCGGGTACGCCTTCGGCAGTTGACGGGCAGGGCAGCACCACGGCCTCGTTACGCCGAGGCACCGGAGGGGGCGGGGTGGTTCCGTCGGATCACCGCGCCGATCGGGCAGGGGCAGAGCTGGCTGGATCTGTTATATACCGTCGTCAACCTACCGATCGCGATCATCACGTTCGTGCTGCCGATCGTGTGGTGGGCAATGACGCTGGGTGGATTGACGTACTGGTTCTGGGGCAGGTTCATTCCCTATGGCGACAGCCACGACATCGTCATCGAGACGATCATGGGCGCGGACACCGCCCACAACCGGACGGTCTTCAACACGATCGTCGGTGTCGTAGCGCTGCTCACTGTGTACACCGTCCAGCGGGGCAGCGCCGCCCTGCAGGCCGCCTTCGCGCAGACCCTGCTCACCCGGCTCGCCGTCATTCAGGGACGCATTCAGGATCCGACCACCAGCCGGGCGGCGGCCGTCCCCGCGGAGTCGACCGCGCTGCGCTCGTAGGCGGTGGTCGTGCCCTGCAGAGCAGTGACACGGCCAGACATCAACTCAGCGCAATCGGGCAGCCCAGTCGTGCGACAAGGCGAAGGTCTTCGAACGCACCATATGCCGCATACCGCGCTGACCGAACCGGCCAGCGCGGGGCGCCGGCGGCCGGAACCTGGTGCGGTGCAGAACGTCCGCTATTGCCGATTCCGTCGTTAGTGGAGGGTCAGGCCCATTCTCAGCAGAGGCGGCCCTTGGTGCTGTGACACTGTGGTGCTGCCGTGTGTACCGGACCCGTCTCGCGGGGCCGAGCTATCGGGCTGGGCTATGTTCTGGCCGGTCAGTCGGTAACCGTCGAGGGGCCTCGGGGCGATAAGGAGGGGAGGCCGGGGCGTCGCCATCGCAAATAGGTTGTGTCCCATACGATCACCGCCATGGCATTCCGTCGCAACGCTGACCTTCGGCACTATCCGGACTACGCGGACAACAGGAAGGTGCACAGTGTCGCGACACCGGCGTGCTCGGTCATCTCTATCGTGCTGTCAACCCTGTCGATCGTCATCGGCCCGGTTCTGGTCCTTCCCGCATTCATGTTCAGCGGCATCGGCCACTGGAGACATGAGCGCGCTGCCGGCTATGCCCTGTTCTTCTCAATCCTGTCGATGCTGCTCATCCCGTTCTCTCACGCGATCACTGGCATGTTCGTCGCCCCCTGACCCACCCGACAATCCGCCCCTGCTCACCCTGCCCAGGCGCTCAGGTGGCATGAGCATGCGCTGACATTACGAGACGTCGAGATGGTGTGTATGCCAATGCATTCTCGTTAGACAGCGGTTGCTCGCTAGGAGAGGCGACGACCCACGCGCATCCGGAATTGCCGCATACCGCGCTGACCGAACCGGCCAGCGCCGGGCATCGGAAGATCAACTGGCCGTGCCGATCCGAGGCCGACGGAACGTCCGCTACTGCCGAATTGAGTGTGGTCCCGTTCGTCTGGCCATCCGCGGCACCCAACTCCTGGTCAAGGTGTCGTAGTCAGCCTTCGACGACACCCGTCAACACTGAGATGTTGAAGTCTTCGTCCGAGTTCTGGATCCAGGCATCGATACTGAGCTCGGTCGGATCTCCCACCCGCACACCGTGACACAGCGCTACGGATACATCGTCCGCGACCAACTCGTATGCACGGAAAGGCACCGGCCAGGCTACCAATCGATGCCAGTTGACGGACTGCCCATCGACCGGAGACGCCCAACTGTGTTGCTGTAGAACGGCTTCGACCTGTTCAGGCATCCGCCATGCTTCGGCGAGTTGCTCGTTGTGAACGATTTCGCACCACAGCACGGGCGTATTCACGTAGAAGCGGGCATACCGGCCGTCTGCAGCGTTGAGCACCAGATACGCCTCGGCGGGCATGCACGACAAGGCTAATGCCAATCCCGCAGAAAACTCCTGCCACGTTGTGTCGAGGCCCATCGCGTTCATGTCAGTACCTTCGATGCTCACCAGTCACCGGCCAAGTATCGTGCTTCGGCATCAGCGGTGGCCTGCCAATCCTGACTGATGAGAGTCAACATGACGGTGTCGGAGAAGATCTTCAGTTCGATCCACACCCGCGGATGCTCCCAACTCATCATCGCCGATTGCCCCGGCGCGATCCGGGTGGGAGGACCCATCGCTGGAAACAGACCGTTGCCAAGTGCTGCAAAGCCATCCACCAGCGACCGCCGCCGCTCCGCCCACGGAATCGACGCCTCGATCTCGTCGCTGACGTGCACCAACATCGTGTCGAACATTCGTTTCCGTCGCCACACTGACGCACGAGGGTGAACTACCCGCAGATCCGTGTGCATGTCCGTTCCGTACTCGGTGGATTCGCCGAGATCCCACCCGGCAGCATCACAGAATCTGGGAAGATCCTTGTCCAGATACCAGGTCCAGTCGAACTCGGCCGCCAAGCGCGCAGTTCGAACCGCGCCTTCAACATCGACCCGCAACGGGATACTTCCTTCAGCACTGGACTGGATGTGTGCCGACCGGCCCGGTCGGTCGCGAACAACTCTGAACCTCACCGATGCGGTATGCGGGGAATGTATCTGATCCCCCCGACACAACACACTCTTCTGCCGCATACCGCGCTGACCGAACCGGCCAGCGCGGGGGCACCGGCGGCAGGAACCTGGTGCGGCGCAGAACGCCCGCTCATGCCGATTACACGATGGCAGTCGATCACCAGAGGCTGAACCAGCGGACCACCCCGAAAAGCAGGTGTGCCGGGCGCGCAACAGTTCAGGATGACTTGTAGAGGCCCGGCGGCGTCGCGATCAGCTGAAGCGGCGGCATTTCGTCGGAGTGTCCGGATGTGGTGGAGCAAAACTGGAAGGGGCCGTCCGGGTCGAACAGGATGCTCATATGCGGATCGGCGTGGTCGAGAAACCACACGCTCAAACCCGTTCTGCTATCGATCCGATAATGCTCCCACGCCCGCCACATAGCATCCAGTCGCGCGACGGCCTCAGCGTGCAACCACCACTGCGGACACCACACTCGACGGCCCTTACCGACTTCTCGCCGGTACAGAAGACTGAGATGGTTCTCCACGAATTCAACGACAGATCCGTACACCGACGGAAGGTTGCTAGGCTCCACAGAACATTGAACGTACTCGGCCGCAAGAGGTTCGGCGCGCTTGGATCAGGCCGACCGCATAGTCCGATACCGGCTCGAACGGTTGCCCTCAACGTCCCGCGCCAGCGCGACCCGGGCATCAATTCACGGCTCCCGTACTGCGGGCCCGAGGGACAACTGGCCCGCGGTCATCGCGGTGCGCCGAACGCACTATTCTGCCGAGTTGAGCGCGATCACCCGGACTGCGGCGGCTTGGCAGAATACGCGGTATGCGAGTGACCTCCTACGAAACCATCGGCCCAGTCACGCGAGAACGATGGAATACCAACACAGTGGCCCGATTCGATGAGGTCGATTCGTTCTCGGAGTTGCTGACCGCGTTGGACTCACTTCGCGGAAAGTACGCGCCCGCACGGCTTCTGTGCAGCCTCGATGATGTGGACCAGTGTCAATACACCAGCATCCACGCCTCCTTCGATGATCGGCTCGGCTACGAAGAGCACGAGTACGAAGAAGGTGACTTCACCGCGGCACATCATGCCGACAACGCGCGCATCGACCGCATCGCCGCGGTTCTCGACGATCCAGACTTGCGCGTCGACTGGGAGGCACTCGTCGGTACTCGGAACGGAGGCGGAGCGGAGGCCGACGTCAAGGCTCTCGTCGAGGTCAATCGGCAGCCCGATCGTGCTGTCGACGATGTGGTGGTGGTCCAGCGCGTGCCGGTCAGTCGTGACGACCTCGCGCTCGCCGGAATCCCGAACGGCTATTTCGATGGCGATTGGGATACCTTCCAGAACCACGCCATCGCGCGGCGAATGGCTGGCCATGGATATCGCCACATCGGTACCGGCGCTTCGCTTCTCGGCTTCGCCCGCCCCGCTGCTCCGACCTACGAGGAAGCGCAAGCAGTCGTCGCCGATCTGGCCTCGTTGTACGGCGCCTCGGACTCCTCCGCCTGGTCGGAGCTCGCGACGATATTCTGCGGGCAGCGGATCCTGCTCATTGGCTACACGGAGGACTTCGCCGACACGCTCGACATCTGACAGACAGGCATGTGCGTGCCGCTCCTTACGAGCGCCGTTACAAACATCCTCTACTGCCGCTTACGGGGCGGCTCGGACAGGCCGAGCCGCAGGCCGGCCGAACGCACCCTCATGCCGATTATCGAGTGGTGGACGCTGATCAGCTCTGGGATTATCGGGTTGACGTTCGACATCGGTGCCGGTGGGAGGAAATCGCGGATGACCACGGCGCGGCGGTTCTGGATCGAATTCGACCCGCACGAGTGCGTTGACGCCCGGTTCTGGCGGGGTGTCGGTGTGACCGGCTTCGACGTGCGGGATTGCTTGTCGATGGTCGCCGATCTGTTCCCCGATGGACTGTTGCCACCCGTGCACCGAATTACCGTCGACGTCTCACTGGCCGAGCCACTACCGGTGAATCCCCGCTATCTCGGCGTTTCAGTGTGGCGCGGGGTCTGGTACCCACCCGTGAACCTCGGAATCGGGCCGACCCACGATATCGACCGACGGGGAGCACCCTGCGACTACCCGACGCCAGTCGCCGCATCACACCGCCGAGTGCGGGCTGACGCGAATCCGCGCACGAAAACCACATGGTGGGACGAAATCCCGCATATCGATGGCCTGCTGTGGCCGCTGATGGACATGCACCGCGCCGAGGGCGGCCGTGGAATGCGGGATTACGCCTCGGTGCTGCGTCACGCCTGCGCCGCGGATCCGACCTACGGGGCCCTGGTGCGCGAAGCCCTCGATTTCATGATCTGGTGGCGGCCGACACCGGACGAATGGTTCGATCCGACCGAGACCAGGTTCGCCGATCAACGGGATCTGGACGAGTACCTGCGAGCCTTCCGCGACTACTTGTTCGGAACTCGCCAGGAACCGATCTATCCTCCCGGCAGCGAACCGCTTTCACCCGAGGACGTGTGGCTGGACGCTATCAGCCGTCTGGTCGTCACTCGCCCGGGTCCGGTCGACGCTTCCGGCAGCGAACGGCTTTCACCCGACACGGAACCACGACTTCCCAAGAACGAGTGAAATCGTCTGGGGTCCAGGAGGTCCCGCGATTGCCGCTGGATGTGCGACCGAGTGTTGCTGAACGCGCTGCGGCCCGAGATATCCGGTAATGCCGCTGACCGGGTTGACCTGACCGGCCACTGCGGGATGCCGCCGGCCGGAATCCAGCCGGCTACAGAACGTCCGCTTCTGCTGAGTTTCGTGCTGTCAGTTGGCCCAAGCGATCTCTGTGAGGCCCAGCTCGCGATTCTCACGGGAACCCGTGACCTCCCCTGCGAGGTCAATCGCGACCGCATGGAAACAAAAACCGAAGTCAGCATAGGCGGCTTGGGCCTTGGCGAGGATCTTGGAGAACGCAACTGGTAGGTCGCCCTCGTATTCGAGGTGGTCGGGTATCTCCCCGCCAACGCAGTAGTGGGCCACGCTCCAGATCCGACGACCGCTTCTCCACTCAGCAACGGCGCTGTCACCGTAGGACGAGTCATAGCAGGCAATCACATCGCCTTGCATTGAGAGACGTTCCAGGAGCTGGGTTTTGCTCACATAGCCCGCAGGGTCAACGTCGTAATTCACGACGATGTACCAGCCATCGGACAGTGCCTTGGCAGCAAGTTGTGAACTTCCAGCAGTGTGGGCGACGCCGGTATCGATTAATCCGAGATGGTCCAGCACGGCACCAGAAGACAGGCCGCGTACCGCGAGCCAGGAGAATGCAGATGACACGTTCTGAAATGTAGATCAACCCGCCGACACGGGCATCCGCAGTGCACTGTCATGCCGCGACCCGGGCGGTTGGCAGCAGCCACGGCGCCTGCAAGTGGACCCACCATCAGGCCGATGTACGGATGTCGAAATGCCGGGCAGTTGTTCAGCGCCATTCGGCTTTCGGGATGACCGGACCGATCGGTGGACAACCAGCCGAATTCCACATACGGTACAGAACGTGTCGTTTCGTAATAGTCACACCACGGATCCGGTACCTGAAGTGCGTGCAGGAAGGCCCCGTGATGCGGCGCGTGAGGTCGAGATCCTCGCGTGTGTGCTGGAGCTGGTGGGTGAGGTCGGTTATGACGCTTTGACGTTCGAGGCGGTCGCGCGTCGTGCTCGGGCGTCGAAGGCGACGCTGTACCGGCGCTGGGAGACCAAGCGGGACATGGTGGTTGCCGCGGTCAAGGCCGGTCCCGCAGCCGGCACCTCCGCGGACCCGGTCGATACCGGTTCCTTGCGCGGAGACCTGATTGCCTTGTGTGAACGGCTCGCCACCACGATGGATGCTGCCGACCCGACGATGAGCTTGATGCTGCTGCATGCGGGTCTGGAGGATCCCGACCTGTGTCGCCACATCGAAGAAGCGAGCGGGCCCACCGGCGCCAAGTTGCCAGCCTCGGTGATATCGGCTGCCATCACCCGGGGCGAGCTACCAGCCGGTGCTCAACCATTCCCTTTCGAGGAAATCACTGGGGCAGTGCTGCTTCTACGCAGGCTGAACGGGCTTCCCGCCGGAGCCGAGTATCTGGCACATCTGGTCGACACGATTCTTGTCCCGGCTCTGCGAGCAAGCGCGAGTGCAGAACCTCCGCTACCCGCCATTTTCTCCTGACGACACGTCCAACCGATCGACGAAAGGTGCGCGCCCATGTCGGGCACGACAATCAACGACTTCGAATACCGCCATGTCCTGGGGGCGGACAGCGTCCATCTGAATGTCGCCGTCGGCGGTGACGGCCACCCCATCGTCCTGTTGCACGGCTTTCCGCAGACTCACCTCATGTGGCGGCATGTTGCCCGTGAACTGGCAGACCGCCACCGGGTGATCGTGCCTGATCTGCGTGGCTACGGTGCGAGCGACAAACCCGAAGAGGCGACGCCGGACACCTATTCGAAGCGGACCATGGCGCTCGACATCGTCAGTGTCGTGCGCGAACTCGGCTACGAACAGTTCAGCCTCATCGGCCATGACCGCGGAGCGCTGGTCGGGGTCCGAGCAGCGCTCGACCACCCGGACATGATCACCCACTTGGGAATTCTGGATGTGTTGCCGACCATGGATACCTGGGACGTGCTGCACGGTGTCGATGCCGCCGTCGCTTGGCACCTATATCTGATGGCACAACCAAAGGGCTTGCCCGAGCGGATGATCGAAGCCGTCGCCGAAGACTTCTTCAGCTCGTTCCTCGACGCCTGGGACCCCAGCGGAACCACCTTCCCACCCGAGGTCCGCCGACACTACATCGACAGCTCCACGCGCGCTGTGCCATCCATCGTCGCCGACTACCGGGCCACCGCCGGAATCGATTTGGCGATGGACCGAGCCGACCGCAAGGCAGGCGCCCAGTTGGCCATGCCTGTTGCAGTGATCTCCCAGGACTGGGGGGCACGTCTCGGATTCGACGCAGCCGCTCTCTGGCGGCAATGGGCTCCGACCGCCACCTACCAGCCGATCGACGCCGGCCACTTCATGGCCGAGGAAAAGCCAACGGACGTAACCGCCTTCATCCTGGACCTGGTACAACGCACACCCGCATGAACCGACAAGCTCGGAGGAAGTTTCCAACTCGTCGAGTGGGCCCACCCAGCATCGATAGCTGCTGGGTGGCGAACCGGCAACGTCCTGTAATCAGCGTAAGGCGTTTTGTGTCAAGCGGTTCGGTCGGTGCCCTGGTCTGTCGTCGTCCCGGCATAGCGGTAATGGGGTTGAAGCCCTGCAGCGTGTAATCGGGTTGAGGTGACGACAGGTCGGGGCTGCCCAGGATTACAGGCGAGATCACGGTGTGTCTCGATGCCGTGTGGGGCTCGCCCCGACCGACCGCTCGACAGCCGCCAGTCCTGGGACCACCGGACGCAGTGCAGAAGTGGAACAAGTTATCGCACGTTCGGCTGGTGGAGGCCGCGTTCCCGAATGCGTGACCAGCGGCATGAGCCGAACCGGCCCAGGCGGTGGCCTACCGAAGCGTCGTCCCCGCTCGACGCGTTGTATGACCGCTACGGCCTGGCCGAGGAGATGATCGCCGGTCCGGATGGGGCCCCGGTGTCGGGCACCCCGGAGTAGTCGGGCAACTCAACGCCGTTGATGGCGCGCTCGAGCAGTTCGGTGAACCATTCGCCGGCGAAATCGGGACCCGGCTCGGCGTCCGGCCCGGGGACGTCGCGGCTGCGGGCATTCAACCGGCCGATCTCCTGGTTGGCCTCGACGAACGACCGCATCCGCGCCTCGTAGCGGGCGAATCCGGCCGCGGGATCCCATCCGGCGGCGGCCAATTCACCGGCCAGCAGGTAGGCGCCGACCAGAGCCAACCCGGTGCCCTGCCCGGACATCGGCGATGAGCTGAACGCCGCGTCCCCGAGCAGCCCCACCCGTCCGATCGACCAGCGGTCCATCACCACCTGGGCAACCTGGTCGAGATAGAAGTCCGGGGTGTCGTCCAGATGCGCCAGGATGTCCGGGGTCAACCAGCCCAGGCCCGCCATCTGCTCACGCAGCAGGCGCTTCTGGGCCTCCACGTCACGGTAGTCGACGTCGAAGTCGGCCGCGACGAAGTAGAACATGGCCATCGCCCGCGTAGCGTCCTGAATGGGGCGCAGCAGGGCCGAGCGGCCGGGCTCCTGGTACTCGAGCAGCCAGCGATCCAGCCCGAACTCGTTGGGCACACTGTAGAAGGCCAGCACGTGCCCGAGGTGGCGGAGGAACCGCTCGTGCGGCCCAAAGACCATCGCGCGCAGCGCTGAGTGCAGCCCGTCCGCCCCGACCACCAGATCGAAGCGGCGCCGGTCGCCGCTTGCGAAACTCACCTCGACCCCATCCGCGTCCTGGGTGAGTTCGGCGATCCGGTCGCCGAAGAGGTACTCGACACCGGCGCGGGTGTCGTCGTAGAGCACCCGGGACAGATCCCCGCGCAGGATCTCGATCTCCGCGATGAACCCGTCGCCACCGTCGTCGTCCGCGTGGAAGGTCTCCAGCACGTTCCCGTCCGCGTCCACGGTGTACGCGCCGGCGGTCTCGGTGCGGGCCGCGCGCACCGCCGCGTCCAGACCCATCCGGTGGAGGACCTCCTTGGCTACTCCGCGCGCGTCCACCGCTTGCCCGCCTGGACGCAGTTCGGGCTCTCGCTCGACTACGGTCACCTCGGCTCCCCGTCGGCGCAACCAGTGGGCCAGCGCGGGCCCGGCGATGCTCGCCCCCGCCACCAACACCCTGGCACCGCTCACCCGCGGCTCCTGCTCACCCGTCAGGATCGTGCACTCCTGCCCGAGGTCGTCGACACTCATCATTGCCTCCATGTGTTTCCTCCCGCACCGGAACGCTCCCCGCACAGGCCCACCGCTGTCGGTGTATCCAGCCGTATCGACTACGGATCCACCCGAAACTCATCGGTGCAGCCGAAACCGCATCCACACTCCCGCGAACACCCTGAACTCCGCTACCTATCGAACGTCCGGCTGCTCTCGCCATGATCGGTCCGCACAACGGATCTGGAACATGTTCGCTCAGTGGACCACCCGCTGTCGGTGGTCCCACGACTGGCAACGTGGTGGTCCCTTCAAGCTGGCAGGCGACAGGGTATCTCCTACGCGCAGGTTGCAACGCCGCCGAGCGCCCTCTACTACCGCATATTGCGCTGGTAGCGCTGGTCATCTGGAGACGATCAGTTGGTCAGACTCGCTGCGGCACAGAACATCTGCTATCGAACTCCGCCTGCGTGAGTGGTTCGCCAAACGATCCACGTTCCCTGCTCTTCTGCAGACGGCACGCGAACCGACAATCGCGCCGTGGGAAACGAATCCGGATCCGACGCTGCTGCGCGGAACTATCGTGCTGTGCGTGTTGGACGGCCGGGCGTCGGAGGCGGCGTCGTTGATGCGGTGGTATTTGCAGCGGGACCAGATCCACCGGTGGGACTCCCTCGAGGATGCGTCCGCGTTCGACGCCGCGATGCGGGAACGGTTCCCCGCTTACGCCGTCGAGAGATCCAACTAGCCGCAGCGTGCGGGAACCATTGCTGTACAAGACATCCGCCATTGCCTACGGCTGCGCTGACCGCGCTGACCGAACCGGCCAGCACAATTACGTTGGAAGACCAACGCCCAGAGATCATCTGACGTAGCGGACCCGCGGGCGAACGTCTTGGAATGCCGAATGGCGCGCTGACGGAACCGGCCAACGCGGGGCGCCGCGGCCGGAACCTGGTGCGGTGCAGAACGTCCGCTACTGCCGATGACCGAGCGGCTTGCCGCCCGGGAAATCAGCCCAGCTACCGGTCTGCCACTCGATGGATCTGGCAGCGGATATGCTTTTCGGGTGTCGGCCTCTGCTGCGGATTGCGTCGGCTGGACGCTTCGGTGACTGGGGCACAGCCAGATTCGCTCACCGGCATGGATCCGAAGGGGCGCCACGTGAATCCGCGGCAGTGGCCGGGGATCAGCGGGTGGCGTCAGGAACCCACATGTACCCGGTGATCCCGGTGCTGACGCAGATGACAGGTTCCCCGGTGTTCACATCCCACGTCGGATGCATCAACTCGCTGTGTGGACACCAGGTGTTCACTACCGGCGTCGCCGTCGCCGCCGCCGACCCGGCCAATCCGATGACCGCCGCCGCAATGACTCCGCCGATGACGGCTGTGCTCGCGAGTGCCTTCACTGTGTTCTCCCTTCGTCGTCTGACAAGACCACTCTGTGAGGACGGCGTTAACGAAATCTTGGGTTTCGCTTATCGACGGTTCGCACGATGCTCGACAACAGTTGGACGCGGCAACCGTTCGAAAACGATTGCCGGTCGAACGCACTCGTCTATCGACCTGCTCAGCCCGGACCACCCAATTCACGAGGACAAACCTGGCACTTCGCTATGGCTGTAGGCATGGCCGGCCGAACAGGTCACCGACACTGCCGCCCGGCTGAGGGCAACCCGTTCGAGACACCGCAAAGCAGAGGCGTGCCGCAGATCGCTTGTGCGCCATCCGAAGTCGGTACAGGTGACGCTGTGGCTGCGAGGCAGGATGATCGGGCCTCGGTGTCACGAAGGTGGCGTTCGGTGAATGTCGGTCGCGCACTCCGGTGTTCAGTGTCGATGAGGCTCGGGCGCGCCTGCCGAACCGACTGCGCCCGCGCGACCGCGTCTTCCGGGGTTCGGGCCTTCCATCGGGAAAGACCAGTTGCCTGCGGTGAGGAGCGGTCCGTAGATGATCAACCAACTCCGCCGGACCCGGAGGTCGACAGCATTCGCGAACTGGTAATCCGCCACCCTCATCTCCATGTCGTACCCGTCATCACCGATCAATCGCACGGAGAAGCCATGACGCAGGGCCACGGCCCACTGACGCTGGACCCGAAGGGTGGAAGGCGTATCGCGGCAGAGCCTTTCGTCAATTCTCAGGGTCGGAGAAACTGCCGAGACGGCGCCGGGTGGCTGTGCTAGCCTCCATCCGGAGTTGCCGCCAGCGGGGCTGCAACTGGAGGGGAAAAGAACGTGCTGAAAGGCATTCGTAGATCTGTCATTCTATTGCTGACGGCTATTGCCGCATTGACTGTAGCGTCTACGGCGTCAGCTGACAGCCTGCAGATCCGTAGTGGAATGAATGGTTTCTGTCTTGATATTCAGGGGGCGAACCCTGATCCGGCGCCGGTCGTCTCGTACCCGTGTAACGGTCAGTCCAATCAAGCCTGGTATTGGGACGGCCAGCAGATCCGTAGTGGAATGAATGGTTTCTGTCTTGATATTCAGGGGGCGAACCCCGATCCGGCACCGGTCGTCACGTACCCGTGTAACGGTCAGCTCAATCAAGCCTGGTACAGGAATGGCGCGGAAATCCGTAGCTATCTGAATGACTTCTGCCTCGATATCCAGGGGGCGAACCCTGATCCGGCACCGGTCGTCACGTACCCGTGCAACGGTCAAGCCAATCAACGCTGGTAAATCTATTGCGGGCGAAATCCGGAAGGTGCCTGACCTTCTGGTAGATCGCTCCGAACGCACTATTCTGCCGCTGACCGCGCTGACCAACCCGGCCAGCGCGGCGCACCGGAAGATCAAGTGGCCATACCGATCCGAGGCCGACCGATCACATGCAACTGCCGATCGGTGTGCACCACGCAGACCGTTGTGAGGTAGCAGTCAGTACGAGCGGTACGGCCAGGTGTGGCTATTGTTCGTTCGTTCAACCCGCTCAACCCTCTGAGTTCACCCGCCAGGAAGGCCAATGGACCCCCTCGGAGATTCGCTGCTCGCTCGCCTGGTCGGTCTCGAACTTGCCTCGGTGGTGTTCGTCAGGGATTACCTGCAGTTCGACTTCGACGGCCCACGCTTGACCTGCTATGTGTGGCCGACCGTTCACGCCGACGGCATTACTCGGTCGCTGGGAGATGCCGGATATCGGGATGCGTTGTGCGCCTTCATAAGCCAGACCGTCGTATCGACCAAGGAAGCTGTTGGCCTCGGACTTGTCGTGCGGTTCGGGATAGGTGCGGTCTCCATCCATCCGGCACTCGAGGAACTGACTGGCCCCGAAATCGCGATGATTTCAGGCTTCCCCGACAGGAGCTGGGACGTATGGCGTCCCGGTGAGGACGTGTTCGCTGACCTGGAATGAAAGCCGGCACTACGTCCGGCCGAACATCCGGGCATGGTGCATTCTGTGGTGATGATCGACCGGCAGACCGAATCGCATGAGGAAAGGGCGAGCCATGTTCGCGTTCATTTCGACCTCGAGGTGGATGAGGACGGTTGGCCGCCCGTAGGTACCGAATCCATGTGGGCACTCCCTTCGATCGAGCCGGGACTCGTCGAACTCGCCAACACCCCCTGGTTTGTCCGCGGGCTGGCCATCGGTGACATCATTCGGGTCGCTGCCGACAGCGCGGGCCTGCTGCGGATGACGGAGCACGTGTCGTGGTCGGGAAATTGCACGATCCGCGTAATCCCTTACCGCTCAGGACCATTGGCAGGTGACCTGCAGCAAGCAAGTGATCGGTACCTTTGCGTCACTGGGAGCGAACTACGAGGGCCTTCAGCAATACGGGATGGTCGCCCTCAGTATTCCCCCGCATGTCGATCTGTCCGCCGTGAAACGTCTGCTCCGCCAAGGCGAACGAGACGGGTGGTGGGCTTACGACGAGGGATGCATCGGCGACGAATGGGACGAGGCCGGGTAGCCGACCGCCTTCGGCGAATCCACTCGTGGTATCCGCTCATGCCGCATACCGCGCTGACCGAACCGGCCAGCGCGGGGCATCGGAAGATCAACGGGCCCTGCGGATCCGACGCCGGCGGAACGGTCCGCAACTGCCGAGTTGAGGGCGTTCAATCCGGCAACCGACATGTTCGACCCGCCGCTGAGTCCGGCCGAGGCGAAGCGGGTATTGCTGATGAGACCTGATGTCCTCCAGTGGTTCCGGGATGTGTTCCCGTTCAACGAACTGAGCACGTAGTCAGCGGTAGCGCACTATTTTGCCGCAATACCGCCGAAGATCGATGGCAGCCAGGGCGGCCCGGTCCGTGTAGGGCCGGTTGGGGTCCAGCGGCAAGTGCTGCAATGGCAACGGCATTGCGAACCTCAGGCGGGTCGGGCGGTCTCCCAGGCCGCTTCGATCATCCGGAAGATTTCGTCCACCGCGGCCTGTGGATCGGCTGCCTCACGGGCCAGTGAGTAAGCGTCGATCACGAACCGCGCGATCGCCTGGCTTGCCGTGCTGGTGCGCGGCTGGCCGAGATCCGCGGCGATGGCCGCCGCCAGCGACTTCGCGTGGCGCAGCCGCATCGACTCCTCGTACTCGCGCAGGGCGGGTGTCCGGTCGATCAGATGCCAGATCGGCGCGGCGCCCTCGGCCGCGCAGTGCCGCACCATCGCGTGGATCTCGTGCCGCAGCGCGGGGATCAGTGGCTCGTCCGCCGACCTGCCCGTGACCGCCTGGGTGAGGCGCTGCTCGAAGTTCTCGTCCTGCTCGAAGACGAGGGCCTCTTTCGAGGCGAAGTGGGAGAAGACGGTGGTGACGGCCACGTCGGCCTCGGCGGCGACGTCGCGGATGCCCACCGCGTCGTATCCGCGTTCCAGAAACAGTGCGAGCGCGGTGTCGGCGATCTTCTGGCGGGTCGCGGCCTTCTTGCGCTCACGACGCCCGGTCGGCACGGTCATCGCTTGATGCTATCAGCTGCAAAAGTGCATCGGTGTCGAATTCCTAACGGTTAGGCAAGCGACTATAGCACCAACCGATACAAAATAACAACCGTTGTAAAAGGCTAACCGTTAGTCATAACGTGGAGGCATGAAAGCAATGCGCTTCGCCGAGTACGGCGGCCCGGAAGTCCTGAAACCGGTAGAGGTGGCCGAGCCCCACGCCGGCCCCGGCCAGATACGCATCGCCGTGCGGGCGGCGGGAGTGAACCCGCATGATTGGCGGGTCCGCGAGGGACAGTTCCGGCGGATCCACCCGATCCCGCTGCCCGCCGGCGTCGGACAGGACGCATCGGGCGTGGTGGACGAGATCGGCGACGGCGTAGTCGGTATAGAGGTCGGTAAGCCCGTGTTCGGCCGGGGTTCGAACACCTACGCCGAATTCGCCGTCCTGTCCTCCTGGGCGCGCATACCCGAGGGATTGAGCTTCGCCGAAGCGGCGGGGTACCCGTCGGTGGTCGAGACCGCGCTACGGATCATCCGTCTGGTCGGCGTCCAGCCGGGACAGACGCTGCTGGTCAGCGGCGCAGCGGGCGGAGTCGGGTCGGCGGTGTTGCAGATCGCCCGCGAGCGGGGAATCAAGGTGATCGGCACTGCCGGAGCCGCGAACCAGGATTACGTGCGAAGCCTGGGCGCCGTCGCCATTACCTACGACGCAGGTTGGGAGGAGCGAGCACGCCGGCTCGGCACCATCGACGCCGCCCTCGACCTCAACGGCGCGGGCGTCATCCGCGGACTCCTCGACCTGACCGGAGACCCGGACAAAGTGATCACCATCGCCGACCTCGAGGCGCCGATGCTCGGTATCCGATTCGCCGGTGTCGGCGGCAGCATGCCCGAAGCTCTCGCCGCGGCCGCCGACCTCATCGCGCGCGGGAAGCTCCACATCCCGGTCGACCGGTCATATCCCCTCACCGAGGCCGCGTCCGCGCACGCCGACAGCCAGGCCGGGCACACCCGCGGACGCCGGGTCCTGCTCGTCTGAACCGATCGTCCCCGGGCCGTGGACCCATTTCGGCACCTACACTCCGTCCGGTCGGAGCGGCGCGCGCGTCGTGCCCCATCGCGATCGACCAGACGGCCAGTCGGCCATCGGTCATGATCGCGACCCTGCAGCGCGGCGAGGAGAACATCCGGAACTGCCGCATACCGCGCTGAGCGAACCGGCCGGGTGTGGTCGCACCGGAGCACGCGGCTGGACATGCAGGACGGGGGAAACGCGTGACAATGGCAGCAGCGTCACCGCGAAGTTAATCGGAATCGGCACCGGGTTGCGCCAGCTGACGGATGCCGCTGGTCAGAGCCTCAACTTCACTGCGGGGGAAAGGATAGCCCCATCGGTCCAGGTATCCCTGAAAACCGTAACGTCGCAGGACGTCACGAAAACAGATGCACACTGAGGCGGCGAGTGCCCAGACGGTCTGGCAGCTGTGCCACAGCTGAGTTCCTGACGAGTCGGGCAGATCGTAGTTGGCAACCTCGAGCAGCCGGATGTCGATCTCATTTCCCTGGCGACGAAACAGCCATCGATAGACGGTCGGCTCGGCCTCGAACTCGGCGTGGGCCTGGGGAAGGCCGCGCACGATGTCGGTGACCGCTCGCAGGAGATATTGCGGTGCACCGGTGACGTAGGAGGCGACCGCCGTTGCGTCGGTGTTCTCATCGGACACACGAACATTCGCCCAACCGAAGTCTTCCAGCTCCCAGTCGATGGACATGCTCATCGTCGGTGCCTCCTGGCTTGAAGATCGGAGACACGGCTCCACGAATGGATGGTAATGCCGCTGACAGCGCCGACCGAACCGGCCAGCGCAGCGCGCCGGCGGTCGGAACCTGTTGCGGCGCAGAACGTCCGCTACTGCCGATGAGCGAGCACTCTGGGGGGCACATGCGCGCTGCCGCTACCGAGAAAGTTGTGCCCTCAAAATCGGAAGCATGATCGTTTCATCATGGCCGTGAAGGCGTATCGTCCGTCTGGCAAGTTGTCACGAGCAAAGGTTGCCAAAATGACCCGCACGCCGATGAAAATAGCTGCAGTAGCGATGATTTCGGCCGGAATCGGACTTTCCGCCCTGGGTACGGCCGCGGCGGGTCCGTTGCCGGAAGTCGCTCCGATCGTGGACACCGGGAGTTTCCAACAGGCCACGCAGGAGCCGGGGTACATCGGATCGGTGGCGGTGACGCTGTGCGAATTGACTGGCGGCCGCATGCACCCCACTATGGGTGGCGGCGGCTACTGCAACGGCGGCCTATTGGGATACTAGGCGATTCGCGCGCGAATCACTATGCCCCCAGTTTGATTCGGTCCCACCGTCCTGCGGCGGACCGAACCCGACGGGTTCCCGCTACGTCGGCGAGCAGAGCGCAAGATCGACAAAGCAAATGCGGCCACATCCGCACATGCCGCATACCGAGCTGACCGAACCGGCCAGCGCGTGTGTCGGAAGATCAACTGGCCGTGCCGATCCGAGGCCGGCGGAACGTCCGCAACTGCCGAATGGCGCGTGTCGAACCGCAGGGCCGGTAGGCAGCCGACGTGACTGATCGGTACTGAGGAGAATCCCGCTATCGCGGTGACGCGTCGGGGGATAGCAGCGCGTCGATCGCCGCTCTGGTGTCGTGTGCCTGACGGGTCGGGACAGGCAGATCTGCATTCCACGTGCGTCCGTGGCTTATCCAGCAGGTCCGCATTCCTGCGCGGTGTCCACCGGCGACGTCGAGTTCGGGGTCATCGCCGATCATCCATCCCTGCTCGACGGCATCGGCACCGATCTGGCGAGCGGCGAGCTCGAAGATGCGGACATCCGGCTTGCGTAAGCCGACCTCACCTGAAATGCAGTAGCCGTCAACGTGTTCAGCGAGCCCGGTGCGTTCGAGCTTGCCGAGCTGATTGTCCAGTGCACCGTTGGAGACGATGCCGACGATCCATCCACCGCCGCGCAGCAGCGCGAGGCCCTCCAGCACTCCCGGCCGCGGTCGCACGAGTTCGGGCATTCTGTGCCGGTACCGCTGCCACAGCAGCTCAACTGGTTCGGCCAGCCTGAAATGTGCTCTGATCTCATTGAACATTCGCTCCTTCGGCCCCGGCCACATCTTCGGAGCGGCTTGCAGCCAGCCCACCGCACCGTCTGGCAGCCGATGCTCTTCGGCGAACTCGAATACCCACAGGCCGAATGCTCCGGTCTGATCCACGAGCGTGTCATCCAGGTCGAACAATGCCATCGGATGTCTCAAATCAGCTCCTTCCCGAACGCACCGTAATGCCTATCGCCCTGACCGAACCCGCCAGCGCGAGGCGCGGGAGACATGCGGTGTCGGCGCAGAAGTCGTGGCACTCAGATGTAGACGTTGCGACCGTACTCGCCGTGCGGCAGTGTGAAATCGTCCGGTCGTTCCGGGCGCAGACGGTTATAACGCAGCCCGAACTCATCGATGGCCTCGTGGATACTGCAGTCCGTTTCGGTCCTGATGGCGCGGAGAGCCTGAACCACCTTCTCAGCGACGATCAGTCGTTCACCGAGGTCTCGTCATTCACGTGAGCAGTGTGTCGGTGCGCTGCGGGATCGGCAACCGGATTCCGACACAGCCCCGCTATGAGAGGCCGCGGCCGATGCAGCGAACATACTCAATTGCCGCATACCGCGCTGACCGAACCGGCCAGCGCGGTACCTCGGAAGATCAATGGGCCGAGGGCATCTCGGACGGCTGCCCGACCGCCGACAGTGCACGGTATGCCGATTACAGGCTCAAGCCCTGCTTCAATGCCGAATTCTGACGCCCTGAGACGTTGTGAGAGGCTCCGAAAAGGGACCGGGGCCGCCCGGGGGAACAGGAGTGGGTATGCCCAGCTATGAGATTGACGGAGTTATACCGGTTGTAGCCGCCGACGCGTTCGTGCACCCGTCGGCAGTGCTGATCGGAGACGTCGTGGTCGAAACTGGCTGCTACATCGGCCCGGTGGCCAGCGTCCGAGGCGACTTCGGCCCGATCGTCATCGGTGCGGGATCCAATGTTCAGGATGGCTGTGTGCTGCATTCGTTTCCGGGGCGAGAGTTGTTGCTGGAGGCCGAATCTCACATCGGGCACGGTGCGGTACTGCACGGTTGCGTGATCGAGTCGGGGGCGATGGTCGGCATGAACGCAGTCGTGATGGATGGCGCACGGGTGGGGGCACGCGCGCTCGTGGGCGCCGGGAGCATGGTTCGGGCGGACACGACGATCCCCGCAGAGCATCTCGCGGTGGGTAATCCGGTGACCGAGACCCGGCCGTTGGATGAGCAGACGTTGCGGTGGAAGGCAAACGGCGTCAAGGTCTATCAGGAATTGGCCAAGAGGTCGTTGGCTTCGATGCGGGAGACCGCACCACTGGCCGAAATTCCGATCGACCGGCCGCGACTCGGCACCGGCCGAGACGTGTCGACTCCCTTGCACGAATTGCGCCGCAGTGATGGCAGTAGCTAGTCGTCGAGAAAGGTTGCAGGGGAGCGACGGCGGCGGTCTACAGTGACCGAGAAGACATCGGGGCGAGAGTAGTGGCCGGCAGGATCGAAGTTCTGTCGTTCCTGGGCTACCCGGGCGGGATCGATATCGGCGATCACGAGGCGTTCCGCACCGCTCACCGGCTCGACCAGCCCGGCGCCATCGGGTCCGGCGATCGCGGAGCCGCCGTCATGACCGGCCGGTTTGCCTTGTGAGATCAGCATGTCTCGCAGCGGGAAGTCCTCAGGCACATCGCCTTAGTCGAGCACGGCTGCGGGCGGCCAGGGAGTAGACCCGACCTTCCAGTGCGACGAATCGGGTGATGTCTCGGGTGTTTCGGACCGATCCGGGCCAGGTGGAGATATGGAGGGTTTCCCCGTCGGCATACAGGGCGTGGCGGGCTTGGGGCATCCAGTTCTCCCAGCACGACAGGCCGGTAGGCTGGCGCAACTGTCTTGGGTTCGAGGCGCTGATGCGGTTGGTCCGCGGCGGCCGAATCTGATTGCGCCTCATACCCTGCGAGCTATGTCGATGCTCAGACCTAGAGTATCGGTGGGGGAAGCACCGGCGGTGGGGGATTCACCGGCGGTGGGGGATGCAGCGGCGGTGTTGTGGTGGTTGTCGGAGGCGGCGTATGCGTCGCCTCCGGACCGTCGAAAGTGCGGACCAGGATGCCAGCACGACCCCGGGAGTCCGGGCTGATATCCGCGCAGGTGCCAAGGTTGCCCCCGCGCAGCTCGCCAGAGAAACTGCTGGGTACTTGTGGGAGTTCGACGGTCGGCGTATTCGCCGACGCACCGAACGCGATCACTGTCGCGGCTGCAAGGGATCCGAGCATGACGGTGGTAGTCCGGAGAATTTTCGGCGGATGCACTGACCGGCTGCGGTGACCGCCACCGTGTTTGTATTGTCCAGCCGTCCGGGTGACGTGGCGGGCAGTCAGCTCGTGCCGATGTATCAGCTCATGCTGGTGTGCGGGGTCCTGTGACCAGGAGTCACGGTCGCGAGATGTCGTCACTGTGTTCTCTGCGGCGATTTCGGGACTCGCCCAGCACAGGCAGTGGCCGAGCGCTCTGGTGGCCGAGCGCTCTGGTGCTGTCGACCGTTGCCGGTGGGGTATGACCGGCGCAATCATGAGCAGCTCCTGATGCGTGAACCGACGCAACCCGCGCGGTATCGACCTGTTGATTGTCTCCCGGCACGATGCCCCGGAAACAGGGCAATTCGGCTCCTCCGTACAGAGCAGAAAAGGCGTCACTTGCAGGGCCGGAGGCCTTTCCGAACTGAATGGCGGCGCCAGTGCTCAACTGACTACCCCTCGGGGGCGAGGTGTCCCTCGTTGGCCTGGTCGGGCGCGACCGAGTCGTACGAACCGCCGTGGCTCGGTTGAGGGTGCGATGGCCCGTCCGTCGCGCGTCGGCCATGCGCCGACGTGCCGGTCACCGCTCCGGATCGAGGACGTGCCGGCGCGGCTGGGATCCACTGGCCCTGACGCTCGGATCCGCTGGCCCTTGACCCTCCACCGATCGATATCTGTGTCCCGGTCGCCGCCCACTCGGGCGGGAGGGAGGCGGCTTCGGCGTCGATGTCCGTCGGGATCGACGCGGATCGACGCCGGGTGCCCTGGTCGACACGCCTGGCCGTGACATCGCCTGGCTGGTGGCGCCGTTTAGGCTTGCCGAACGGTATCCCTCCCATGTGGATTTGTTCGTGTGCTGTCGAGTTGCCTATCGTCGCGAACCGGAAGGCTCAGGCATGCGAGGTTCGTTCACCGGCGCTGTGGCCGCTGCGGTCGCGGCAAATCTGGCTGGGCTGGGCATGTGGGCCGGTGGCGCCGGCCTCGGCCGCGCCCAGCCGCCCGGTGCGGAGGTCTCCGGTGGGGGAGTCCATCTGACGGCGTCGGTCGGCAGCATCGAGGCGAACCCGCCCGGTGACCGGACACCGAACTTCCTGATGACGTTCTCGCATGCCGCGCAGATGTCCGGCGATTACTCGGTCACCGTCGACGGCGGCCAGATCACCTCCGGTGAGGCGGTCGCGGGATTCATCCTCGGCTGCGGGATCAGTGTGGACGGCGGCTTCGGTGTCGAGATCGGCACCGATCAACGGCTGGGCGCGAGAATTCCCGGTCGGGTGATCAGGCCCGGTGTCATCGGGAATCTGGGCGTGGGCGAAGGCGTGTTCGCGAACTTGGGACCCGGCCAGGTCACTATCGCCAGAACCGAGACGGCCCGCCTGGATGCCACCACGACCTTCCCGCATCGCATCGCGTTCAACAATGCCGCGCTCAATATCGCCCAATGCGCCTCGCCGGTATCGGCCGTCCCTTTCATCACCACCACGGTGAGCACCGCTGAGCGGCTGGTGCAGACCACCGCCTACGGCGACCAGTTCACCTTCTGAAACGGTGGCACGGTCGAGTTGAAATCCTTTGCACCACAACGTTTCTTGCTGAACAGGCAATGCTCGCACGAAGGAGAGGTAGGACATGATGCCCGCTATCCCCGAGCCGGCCGAAACCTGGAAGTTCGATGCCGGTGAGGCGCGGTTGTATCCGGCCGACGGCGCTGATCTCGTCGATCCGTTCATCATCGCCGCCGGTTCCATCCATAACCGGCCCACCGACCTCGACGTTCTCCTCGAGGATGTCGCCAACGAGGAGTACTCGCTGCTTGCGGCCCTGCACGCGGCTGGTTACGACGTCATCTTGGTCGGATACAACAACGGTGCGGCCGATCTCGAGACCAACTCCTCGGTGATCACCGAAACGATCACCCTCGCCAACGATGTACGCAGTTCCGAACACTCGCTCACCGTCGGTGGTCTCGGGCGCGGCGCGCTGCTTGCCCGCTACGCGCTCGCGAAGTCGGAAACCGAACGCGTCGATACTCGGACCGGGTTCTACGTGTCCTGGAACGGGACACCGCACCGGAGCGAGGAAGGCGCGTTGATGGAACGCGTGGGCTGGTGGCCCCGGATTCCGGTGAAAATCAAAGTGCGCTCCCAGGCCGAGGTCGATTGGTTCGGCAACGGTGAGTTCGATCGTGAACGCATCGACGACAGCGACGAGGTGATGACACAAAGTCTGGGCAATTGGCTCATCAACACGATCAGCTGATCCCGGGCTATCCCCAGCAACAGCACCGACCGCAGCGCTTCACGGTCCGATGCTGCTCACCCCGAGTGGATCGAAGAGGGTGCGCACGAACCGAGGGTGGCGTATCTCGACGTGGCAGACCTCCTCACCGCGGGCGCAACCGGCTACCAGACCGCTCGATGGTCCGACGCCATTGTGCCAGCGGATTGCTCGCATCGATCGTTTTCGAACACTCAACGACATGGTCGGACGGGATGGGGGAGCCGGTAACGACCTCATCATCCCTCGGCCACGATCGGGCACCGACCGATTGAGAAGGCCGACCTGTTGGTATGCGCTGAGGTGTCGGCGCAGCACACAACCCCCTGACCCCGCTGAGCCGATACGAGGGTCTCGCCTAACGTGCGCTACCGCGCCGCTGGGGCGAGACCCTCGTCCTTCCGATGTGGTCAGCGTGGGATGTGCCACCTCCGGACATCCGCGCCTCGATGGCGTCGTGCTCGGCGCGGATGACGGCGCAGATATCTCCGAATTAGCTACATGGTCGCGATCGCGGTGCAGAATGCCGGAGGGAACCGGCCCGACCGGTCGGTGAACCTTCATGGGTGAAATGACCGATCTGATGGGATCGACCGCGCACGAGTTGCTCGCGCAGATCCTCGCGCGCTACGGCAGCATCGACGCCTTCCTCGCCCGTCTGCACGCTCTGCTGGACATACCCACAGCCGTGCGCCCTGACGCGGTGGCACCCTCGGCCGGTGGCCGGCACCGGCTCGCAGAGCCCCAGGGCACAGTGCCGATGACTACCGGAACCTCTGCCTCGCCTACGTGACTGAATCCTGTCAGGAAATCCTGACATGAATGGTTGGGTGTGGTGCCAGCCCACGCCGTCAGGTCAGCGGGGACCCTGCCCGGGGCTGCGGCGAGCTTCGAGCGCATCGAGGATCAGATCCAGGCCGTAGGTGAACTCGCCCGTATGGTCGTAGCCCGGTCGCAGGGCGTGATCGGTGATCAGCTCGCGCAGGTGTGGGTACCGATCCGCGGGCAGGCGCTCGAGGATGTCGCTCGCCACGTCCTCGACATCGGCAGGGGTCGCGGCGGGCAGATTCGCTTCCTGCAGAACATAACCGCCGATGTAGCTGTCGATGACGGAGACGGCATGCGAGGCGTCGGCGAGAGTGAACCCGGCCGCTTTCAGGACTCCGAGTACCGCATCGTGGTGATGGAGCGTGGCTGGTCCGGGGTTGCGGCGGGAGTCCATCAGCCCCAGCGCCCAGCGGTGCTGCGACAACACCTGCCGGGCGGAATGGGCGCGTACCCGAATTGCGTCCCGCCAGTCCGCCCGGCCGGTATCAGGTAGGTCGATCGCTGCGAACACCGCATCCACCACACCGTCGAGGATGGCCTCCTTGTTCGGGACGTGGTGATACAGCGACATCGCCTCCACTCCAAGTTCCTGGGCCACCCGCCGCATCGAGATCGATTCCGCGCCACCGCGATCCGCGACCCGGATGGCGGCATCCAGCACCCGTTCCCGGCTGAGCGGTTGCGATCCTCGTGGCACTGCGGCTCCCGGTTCGAAGGGTATTGACAGGCTTACGCCCGTAAGCCTACCTTACGGCTGTAAGTCAACCTTACGCCCGTAAGAGAAGGAGAATCCGATGCCGATGCCGAGATGGTGGGGGCACGTCAACAAGCGGCTGTTCAATCCGCGCGCGATCGCGAACGGGAAGTGGCCGGTGCTGACGCACATCGGCCGCACCTCGGGCACGACCTACCGCACCCCGCTCGACGCCCATCCCGTCCCGGGCGGGTATCTGTTCGTGCTGGTCTACGGCTCGCGCGCGGACTGGGTGCGCAATGTCCTGGCGGCCGGTGGCGCATCCCTGCGGATCGGCGGCCGCGACGTGGAACTCGCCGCCCCCCGTATCGTCGGGGAGACCGAGGCATTCCAGGCGCTGCCCGCGGATGCCGCACGCCCGCCGAAGCTGTTCCGCATCACCGAATTCCTGCGAATGGACCTCGGCAACACGGTGACCTTCAGCTCCGAATCCGCTCGCTGATCCGCGTAGGTACCGGTCCGGTCCGGGTTCTCGCTGCACACCGCCGGATCGTCGCACCCGGCTGCCAGCGCGTCGTGTCACGCACCGCGGTCAGCTCGGCGAGCGGGCCTCGCCCCGGCTCGCGCCGCCAACCTATCGAGCACTTCGGTGCGCGCCTCGGGGACCCTGATCTCCATCCACACCGAACCCGCTGGGCCGCTACCGAATTCGAAGGCCACGCCGACCCGGCGTTCTGGCCGGCGCGGTCAGAGCGGCATGCGGCTCCTCCGTGAAGTGCGTGGTGCCGGAGAAGGTGGCCTCCGTGAAGTCCGTAGGGACAGGATGTTCTGCGGGCCAGCACTTTCGAATCATGATCGGTGATCACGACCATCTGTTTGCGGTCGGCCAGGTCGATCCCGACGAACGCATTGCCAGTCGGGACCAAGGCGCGCAGCCGGTTCAGGCGCGCGTTACGGTTGCGATCACCCCGGGACAAGCCATTACCGTTGTTCATGGAACGTCCTCCTGCTGCGACGGGACACCAAGCCCTACAAGCGCATCAGGAGGACGTTCCCCACGTCCAGACACCCGACGCACAGAACGTCTTTCTATGCCGCACACCGCGCTGACCGAACCGGCCAGTGAAAGGCAGGCGAAGGTCAACTGGCCCTGCTGATCCGTCGCTGGCGGAACGCATCATTTGCAGTGTGAGTACGGCCTGAACCCGTATGCCGAGGTGGAGTCGGAGGCTGAGCAAGATCGGTCAAGCGGGTCTCGGGGCCGCGTTGGCAGACTCGTCGTGTGGCCAAGACCGGACGAGATCGACTACGCGAACTGCTCGACGCGGTGCTGGACGAGAACAACACCACGCTCGGTGCGATGGCGGCTGATGCGTTCGTTTCGCCGTTCCATTTCACCCGACAGTTCTCGCGCGGTATCGGCGAGCCGCCGGTGGCGCTGAAGCGGCGGGTGCTGCTGGAGCGGGCGGCGTGGGAGCTGTCGACGGGTAAGTCGGTGACCGACGTCGCGTTCGCGGCCGGGTACGACTCGGTGGAGGGTTTCAGCCGCGCGTTCAACGCCGCGTTCGGGCATCCGCCGAGCCTGACTCCCGCGGACGAGCGCCGACGGTGGTTGCCCACGAGCAATGGCATCCACTTTCACCCGCCCATGTCGCTGTGGGTGACGAGTGCGCCGAAAGAACAGGCCGTGCTGGATCCCACGACCCTGCTGATCCATCACGATATCGACGACACTCGCGAACTCCTCAGTATGGCAGCGCAACTCGACGAATCGCAGTACCGGCGGGTGCGATTTCCGGGCCTGCTGGTGGAGTCGTTCCGGGGCCCTGAGGAATCCATTGCCACCGTGCTCACCCATCTCATCGAGTCGAAGGAGGTGTGGCTGGCCGCGATCGACGGCGAGGACATCCCGACGGCCGCCGAAGACGCCCTCCCGGAATTGGTGAAACGCCATGAGCGCGTAGCGGTTCGGTGGCTGGATACCATCCGTGATCTCACCCGGCGTTGCGGGTGGGACGACACCCTGATCGATGCGCTGTGCGAGCCGCCGCAGAGCTTCGTCATCGGCAGCGTGATCGCCCACATCCTCAGCTACTCCACCCACCGCAGGTATCTCGTACGGCATTGGCTGCGAACCGAGTTATCCATCGCCGGAACCGAAATCGGAGACGGCGATCCCATCGAATGGCTACACCAGAGAGGATGACGTGACCTTCAAGACCGTCTACCACACCGCTACCAGTCTGGACGGATTCCTGGCGACCCCCGACCACAACCTGGATTGGCTGCTGTCTCGGCAGGTCGACTGGGACGGCCCGCTGGGACTGAACCGGTTCGCGGCTGGTGCGGGCGCGATCGCCATGGGCTCGAGCACCTATCAATGGATCAATGAGAATTCCACCGAGCCCTGGCCTTACAACATGCCGACCTGGGTGTTCACCCATCGCGAGTTCCCGGCCTTCGACGACGACCGCGACGTCCGATTGACCTCGAAGCCGGTGGAGGTCGTACACGAGGAGATGGCCGCGGCCGCCGACGGCAAAGACCTCTGGCTGATGGGCGGCGGCGAGCTGGTCGGCCAATTCGCCGATCAGGGCCTGCTGGACGAAATCATCGTCTCCATCGCCCCCGTCACGCTGGGCGCGGGCGCACCCCTGCTCCCCCGCCGCCTCGAACTGAAGACCATGGAAGTCGCTCATAACGGCGAATTCGCCTGCGTGCGTTACTCGGTCGTGCGCTGACGCCCCACCATCCCATTCATCGCGGTAAGGATTTCGGAATATGGCATACAAATTGTCGCGCAACGTGATTCGTGGCGCGTTCGGGAGTTCAATCGATCGTTCGAAGACGTTCTCGCACAGGCGAGAAAGGCAGGGACGGTAAGAGCGGACGTCGACGGCACCGACGTGCTCGATCTGCTCATCGGAACCGCGACAGCGGTCCGCCGCGCTCAACCACGCGGCTCCGCGAACCAGCTGATCACACTCGTGCTCGACGGGCTCCATACCCGATAACCGACCACCACGCAGTATCGACGGATCGCGCACTTGCAGCGAGTCCGCTCGAACTTACTGGGCTATTGAGCGATGCCCCGCGCAATCTGATGAACGCACTATTCTGCCGCTGGTCGCGCTGACCGAGCCGGCCAGCGTGGGCGCCAGAAGATCAAGTACCCGTGTCCGTCCGAGACCGGCCGAACGCACCATATTGCCGAATGTGGTGTGGTTCAGAGCGAGTATGACTGCTGTTCGGCTCGTGGTCTGGCGGCTCGGGTCACGGGCGGAAGCTCGAACGTCGAGCACCGCCAGCGTCTTTGCGGACTCGCTCGCAGTGCAGTGAGCGGCACTGTATCAGCGATCGTCGAGTTGCATCGGTGATGTGCGTCAGCGTTCAACGGCCTGGACCATCTCGCGGCCGAGGTAGTCGAGGTATCGGCCGATCTCGGTCAGGCGGCGACCGGCAGGGGTTGTTGCGCCGAGGATTTCGGCACCGAGGCGGGCTGCCTTGACCTTTTCATCGGAGGCGCGGGCAAGGTTTCGAAACCGCGCTCATCGACGATGACATCATCGAAATGCGTTCGGTGCTCCCTCGGTGACAGGCCTGGTCGTGGACTGATCTGAACCGACGCCGCTCGACTGTGCCCGTTCGGTTCAGAGACCCAGCTGGCTCAGCAGCGGACCGATGATCGGCAGGGAATCGGCGCTGCCCGTGCCGCCGCCGGTGGTCGAATTGCAGTTCTGTCCAGCGGGCGCCTGGTCGACCACAGTGATTTCCTGAGGACCGATGATGCCCCCGCCGCCGGCCTGAATGCCTCGCCACCACACGGTGTGGGTGCCGCTGGTGGTGGGGGTCCAGGAAGCCGTGGCGTTCTGGCCGTGCTGGATGGGCTGCTCGGTGCCGATCATGGTTGCGGTGTTCAAGTTCTTGCCGTCAAGGAAGTAATAGGACGAGATACCGGTCTGAATCCTCGATGCCGGCACGGTGAGTGTGTACGTCTGGTTGACGCACTGGACCGTACCCGAAACCTGGATCCAGTCGTCGGCGGCGGCCGTCGAGGCCATCGACACCGTGGTCGCGGCCAAGACCGCTATGCCGGCGGCGCACGAGCCCAGACGCGTCAGGCTTTGATACTTCAAATCGCACTCCTTGTTCTGGATGTTCTCACCAAATGTGTTGTTGCGCTGGGAAGATCGGTTCGTCGTTCGGCAGAGTCACGGCATCAGATTGCAAGATTGACCCGACATGAGGCCCAGGGGGCACAGCAGAAGCACTCGCAGTATCGCGAGTTCCGATGAACTGACCGACCCAGTTGCCGCTGAACCGGAATCGTCGCCGGTGGCGATGGCGGCCGCGCTGGACTGCTCAGGGTCGAGAACGACAGGTGCGGCCTGCGCGGTGCCGACGGCGAGCACGCCAGCAATAAGACAGCTGACCAGTACTTGTGGGAGTTGACTTCGCAGAACCGATTTCATCGCCGTCTCCTTCGGATTGCGCTGCGTAGAACTCTAGGTGGAGTCCGTCTCACAGGACTGCCGCGAATTCTGGGGGCCCGCAATCACGTAACGAGCTCGATCGACCGTCGGATAACCAACCCCGTCGGGCCGTGGCCGGCTCGCCTGCCACGGTGTTCTCGACGCAATCCCCAGAAGTATGAGCGTCCACGCCCGTACGCGATGCCGAATCGGGGCAACCGCCGAACCACCATGCCGCGCAGCGAATCCCATCCAATCGCGGAGTTCGAGTGCCGACTGGCACGCGGCGGTGAGGGTCGGGTGCTTACTGCTTGGCGATCCCCAGCAAAGGAAGATCCAGCGGCCGGTTGCCGGCGCGGGCATTCCACGCTGTGTACACCAACCGATCGGGGCTGGGAACGTGGAACGCGTCTCGCAGGCCAACTATCACCATGGCGGCCAACTCTCGACCGGCCACCGGCTGCACCGCCCGAGGCACCTGGAACCACCAGTTATCCCAGTCGATGTCAGGAGGATGCCAGCCCGCGCGCAGTGCGAGCTGGTGCCCGGGATTGTGCAGCCCGGGGTTACGGTCCAGGTCGGCGTATGCGCCGAGTTCGGCGTGCAGCATGTCTTCGAACTGAGCGAATTGGGCGAAGCCGGGCTGAGTGTCGGGTTCGTCGGTATCGATCAGAAGGATCGCCCCGTCGGGGAGGATGGCGAACTGGTAAGCGAGTCTACGGGCGAATTCGTCCCAGCTGGTCACAGGAGCCCCTTGTCCAGCCATTCCGGCCGTCTCGTCCCCGATGGCAAACAGCGTGTTGGCTTGACGTCCAGCGTCGGCATCGAATCTCCGATACATCGCGAGTTGTCATGTGCCGCAAAGACTACGAGCCTCCACTGACACTCTGCGCCTGGCCGACCTAGCGATTCCGACGAGGCTCGTGCTTGCCTGTCGCAGATCGGGAAGTTGTCGTCGCAGATCCGGTAGCCCCGAATCTGTTGGCGCACTTAACCTTTCTCGACCGGCTGCACTCGGGGCAAACCCGATGGCTGGAGAGGGAGGGCGACGCAATGACTACCAAGACCGCCGAATCCGGCGACGACACCGCCGTTCGCACCGCACGTCAGCTCGACGAGGCTGCCCTGCTTCTCGAGAACGGCGACGTCTACGCCGCGGAGGCTCTGATCATGTCCATGTCGCCCGGTGACATGACCGGTGCCATTACTGTCACCGAGTTGTTGACTCGGCCGTCGTAGCCGCCGGCCTTTACCTGGTTAGACACCGCAGCCATCCAGTCCTGCGCGGGCTGGAGCGCGGTGACGAAGTCAGTCGACATCGACCAACCTCGGATAACGGGCGAGATTCGAGGCGGCCAGGTACCCGAATCGAACCGGCCACGCCCGGCTGGAACCGGGTTCCGCCATGGCTCACACTGGCGCCGGAGAGGGCGCCGGTGCCGACCAACATGGTGGTGGCGGCGCTGAACCAGCCTGAGCCACAGCCCAGTTGGGTCAACCGGCGGCAGGCCGTGCACAAGACGGTATTTCGAACCCACCGGTTGAGTGGTAGCGGTGTCGAAGCGGTCGAGACGGCTCCGCTCGGCGCGGTCACGTCGACGGCGAAGATCGAAGCCGACCATTCCGGCCAGGATACCGGCGAGGACCTTTTGCGGCTTCCGCTCCTTCCTCCGCTCAGCTGCTCGTACCGGCAGTGTCCTGTCGTGCCGCGACCCGGGCGGGTTCGAACCGGCCATGGCTGCTGCCTGCGATCAATGAGACCGTGGTGTCCACCGAGGACGCGGTCGAGGTCGGTCTTGTACTGCGGTTCGAGACGGGCACGCTCTCCGTCGACCCGACGGCTGAGGAACTCGAAGGTCCCGAGATCGCGATGCTTCGCGGGTTCAACGACAACAGTTGGGACGTGTGGCGCCCAGGAGAGTACACATTCATCGAACTCCAGTGACAGATGCAGCACCGCCGGCGCGGCACCGCACGCCGAAAGCATTGTCATGCCGCATGGCGCGCTGACCGAATCGGCCAGCGCGGGCGCCGCCGGCGGCCGGAACCTGGTGCGGTGCAGGACATCCGCAACAGCTGATGTGCGGATCCCGCTGGACCAGGTCCATTCCCGTAATACGTTCCGTACGTTGGTGCCACGGCCAGGTCAACGCCCGCGCCGCCGTCGATGCTGCGTGCCTCCGCTAACCTTGGCAAACGTGCCGGCGTCCTTTCCCTCGATCGATCCGTACGCCGGCGGTCTGCTCGAGGTCGGCGACCGAAACCAGGTGTACTGGTGCACCAGCGGCAACCCTGCGGGCCGACCGGCGCTGGTGGTACATGGCGGACCGGGCAGCGGGAGCAGCCCGCGAGCGCGGAAGTCGTTCGATCCGAACGTCTTCCGGATCGTGCAGTTCGATCAGCGCGGTTGCGGACGCAGCATTCCGAGCGCCGCCGATCCGGACACCGACATGGCGGTGAACACCACCGAGCACCTGATCGCCGATATGGAGCGGCTGCGCACCCACCTCGGCATCGACCGCTGGCTGCTTTACGGCGGGTCCTGGGGCTCGACGCTCATCCTCGCCTACGCCGAGCGGTACCCGGAGCGGGTCACCGGGATCGTGCTGGTCGGCGTCACCAGCACCCGCCGCCGCGAGATCGACTGGCTGTACCGGGGTGTCGCGCGGCTGCTGCCCGCCGAATGGGCGCGGTTCCGGGCCGCGCTGCCCAGCGACGGTGACCCGGTCGAGGGCTACCGGCAGTTGATGGAACACCCGGACCCGGTGGTACGCCGCAGCGCCGCGATCGAGTGGTGTCGCTGGGAGGATGCGGTCATCGCGCACGAATCCCTGGGCAGCCCAGGGCAGTACAGCAGCAAGCCGGATACCGCCATGCTCGCCTTCGTCCGGATCTGCACGCACTACTTCGCGCACGCGGCGTGGCTCGACGAAGGCGTACTGCTGCGCGAAGCCGGTCGGCTCGCCGGGATCCCCGGCGAATTGATTCACGGCCGCCTCGATCTCAGCGCCCCGCTCGAAACCGCGTGGGAACTCGCCAAAGTCTGGCCGGATGCCCGCCTTCGCATCATCGACGACTCCGGTCACACCGGCAGCCCCGCCATGAGCGAGGCGGTCGCCCGCGCCATCGCCCGTTTCGCACAGTCTGATACCAATCGGATCAGCTAGACGGCGGCAAGCGGAGGCGACGACGGGCACCCGCCGTGGTAGGCGTCCTCAATCATCGAGCTATGGGGAACATCCGCTCATGTCTGCGGGCTCAGGCGGTCAGCGCGTGGTGTCGGAAGATCAACTGGCCGTGCCGATCCGAGGCTGGCGGAACCTCCGCAGCCGCCGATGACAGCGCCCGGTCCGGATGCTGTAGTCGGTCTACCAGCGGACCATGGGTAGGGGCCGGATGGGGTGTGCCAGTGCGTAGGTGGCGGCTCGGTGGGCGAGGAACATGTGAAATCCGAGGTAAGGTAGCTGTGCGACAACGGATTTGACGTCGGCGCGTGTCAATGGGTGATAGACGAGTCCGCGGCTGGCGTCGATGCGGTCGGCGACACGGAATGTTTCGGACAGTCGATCGTTGGTGCCGCGCAGTCGATGATGATCGAGCACCATCCGCCGGGTTCTCTCGACATCGTCGATTCCGAACTCTGCGGCGTGTTGTGTAACCAACTGCGCCGAGGGTTCGAGGTAGTCCCAGGTTCCAGCCGTCCATATGCCCAGATCATGTACGGCCCATGCCAATGCTGCGGTGTCGGGCACTGGTTCGCCCAGTAGCAACTGCTGGTAGTTGAGGCTGCGCAGTACGTGATTTCGATATTTCGGTAACTCGTCACCCAGCTCACGGTGATACCGGTCGAGTACTGCGTCCACTACTGGATGGGAAGTGTGAATCTGCATATCTCGCCCCCGCGTATGCCGAATCGAATGTGATTCAGACACTACACAGATGTTGGGAGTTCGGTCGTCACCGAGTGCCGAACACGGCCCGATCCCGCGATCACGCCACTCGCACCGAACCCGCCTGGCCCACTTCACGATCCGGCCGAAACTGTAGTCCGCAGTGCCGACATCCGACCCAGCCGGCTCACCGCCATGCCCGGCCGTGGTCAAGGCGAGTGGGCTCTATGCCGCAATCCACGCGCCCCGGCCGAGCAGCATATTGTCGATGAGCGTGCGAGGGGTCATCGGCCCGATCTGCCATTGCCGGCCGGGTATTCCATGGATGTCGCTGCCGACTCCTGCCGCATCCGCGCTGACCGATGCGGCCAGCGCGGGGCGGTGGAAGATCAACCGGCTGCGGCCATCCGAGGACGGCCGAACGCACCGCGATGCCGATGACCGAGCAGTATCGACTGACAACGTCGGTGGATGTCAGCGACCACGAACTGTACGTAGTCGGGATACTGCCGGCCCAGACAGAATCGAAAGCGGCTGTTCTTGCCGCCCTGCCCGCGTAAAGGGTCAAATGATCAGGCTGCCGCGTAATCCGGTCTAGGTGGTCGTGGTGCCGGACCAGCCGAAGTCGAAGCTGTGTCCCTTCGAATTGCACAGGATCCCGCCGCGCCCGCCACCACTGCACGTGGCGCCCGCGTAGGTGATGGTCGAGCCGTATCCGTTGCCCTGCGGGAGGGTGTTGGCATCGGAACGACCGTATGGACCGAACACGCCGAAGGTCGGGTGCGCGGGCAGGAACGGCACATCGATGGCGAGATCGGTCACCGGAATCATGTTCAGCCACCTGGCGATGCCGGACGCGATGTCACAACCCGTCGTGCCATCCGACTTGATCGAACACTGTGCGGGACCCACATTGAAGTAGACGGTGTCACCGATCATGTAGTCGTTCGGATTCACCGCATCCGCATTGGCGGTACCCGCACAGGCCATCGAAATCGCTGCTGCGGCCACGGCCATACCAGCGAAGGCGCGCATTCTCATTCGTTCTCCCCTCTGAGTTCGGTCCGACCAGATCTCGGACACTGCACGTTCCCTTGAAGTAGCGAGTTTTCTTGAGCCAGTTAACGATACGATCAGACGGCACAAAATCGAAGCAATCGGTGAAACCACCATCGGACTGCCCTCGAGAGATCGATCCTGACGATCGGTTCGCGCCGGAACCGGTCCCCGCGGCCTGCTCCTGGCTAGCCGAACGACCCGGTTCGGAACGCATTGTATGCACCTTCTCCGCCGCAGAGTGCGCGGTTCGAAACGGCCATGGGCTCAATGTCATGGGCCCTGGTCGCAGACCATTGACTGCCGCATAGCACTTCACGACCGTCAACCCCTTTACTCTCGCCGAGCTGTGGAGTGGACGTGGCGAATGTGCCCGAGGAAACCGACGTGGCCGGGATCATCGATACATGCGGTTCTTCCGCGGCCGGCCCTGTGCACCACAGTGATTCCTGGGCGCCGGACGGCGGGGAGTTGCTCGGGCTACGGGGTGATGGGGTGGATGACGACCGAGCAGGGGTACATGCTGCCGGTCTCCACCGGTTGGGTGGCGGTCATGTCGGGTGGGGTGACGTTGAGGGTGTGGGATACCGGGCAGGGGCGGCCGTTATCGGTGGTGGTGCTTTCGACGATGGCGTGGGCGGGCTGCCCCGGCTTGATCGTCACCTGCTGTGGGGTCAAGAAGCTGTGGTCGGGGTTCTGACCCCAGACGGCGCTGTACAGGGAGCGCCGGGCGTGCACCCAGTTGTTGCCCGGGGCCCACATGTCGACGCCGGGGTAGCCGACCATCCAGCACGAGGTGTCGCCGGTGGTTTCGAAGATCAGCGCGGTGCCGGCGTAGTTCTGGTTCAGGGCTGCCAGGTTTTCGGCGCGGACATGGATCTGACCGTTCGTGCATTCCGTGATGGGCGCGACCGTCGGCGTCGGCGCCGGGGTCCCGGTCGAACCATCGCCCGCAACCGGACTACCTCCGCCGGATGGCTGCCCGCCGCCGGAATCCGGCGAGCCCCCCGGCCCCGGCGAAGCAGGCGCACCGCTGGGTGCCGGCGTCCCACCCGAACCCGTCGGACCGCCGGTCGGAACCGAGTTCGACACGGTGACCGGACCCGGCGAAACCGTCAGTGACCCATTTCCGTTCGCGGTGCACCCAGCGGTCACCGCCACCAACACGCCGGCCAACACTGCCACACCCGCGGTAGTTCGCTTCATGATCCGATCACTCCCTCGTTCGCGCCGTATCCCGTTGCGCTGCAAACCGATCGGCGACACTGCTGCAACGATTGATATATCTGCGCGACCGCCCCGAGTGTTAGCGAACAAGAATGTTCCCAATTGTCGATGCGGCGTATACGCCCGGGTTGGAGGGAGGCTCTCCGCTGCCGGCGGTTACGGCGAGCCCGCCTCGACTACCTACCGGCCGTGTGCGGTCATTGCGCATACCGCGCTGACCGAACAGGCCAGTGCGGGGCATCGGAAGATCAACGGGCAGAGCGCCGTACGACCGCCTGCCTTGCGCGCTCGTGCCGAGTTTGGTGCATCACGCAAACTCGGCGCACCCGACGTTTGATGACTACACTGCGTAGTAGACAGGTTGGCGAGGGGGTTGGGTGGAAGACGATGTGATCGCTCGATTCTGTGCGGCAACCACGACGGGCGACGTCGATGCTGTGATCGGCACGTTGGCGGCGGACGCAGAACTGGTGTCGCCGCTGGCCGGTCACGCGGTCTTTCGTGGCCATGATGATCTGCGTGTGGTGTTCTCGATTCTGCTGCCTGCCTTGACTGGATTTACCTGGTATCACGTGGTCAGGGGTGACAGCACCGCCGTCGCAGTGGCCGAAGCGCGCGTCCTGGGTGTGCGGATCGGGGACGCGATGATGATCGAACAGGACACCGACGGCCGCATACGACGCCTGACGCCACACGTTCGTCCCTGGTTGGGACTGACGCTGTTGGCGGTCGTCCTCGGCCCCAAGCTCGTTCGACATCCTGCGGTGGTCCGGCGAGCCTTCGCGCACGCTTGAACCCAACCGGATGGAACTTGCCTCGTTTCAACGGTGCCGCGCCCAGGTTCGTCCTGCGTCGAACGCACTATCCTGCCGCATACCGCGCTGACCGAACCGGCCAGTGCGGCGCGGCGGAAGACCAACTGGCCGTGCCGATCCTAGGCAGGCGGAACGTCCGCTCATGCCGATTACGTTGCGTCCGCCCGTGATCGATTCTTCGGTGTGGATCGTGGGGTCGGGGAGGTTGGATCTTCGCGCAGCAGGATGCAGTGTCCAAATAGTGCTAGTTTCATTGGCACCATGTTGTGGCACATTGATCAGACCTCCAGGGCGACGCTGCAGGAGCAGATCGCGGCGTGTGTTCGGCGTGCGGTAACCACCGGGGAGTTGGCGATCAACGAACAGCTCCCGCCGGCAACGGAATTGGCGGAAGCCCTCTCCGTCGATCGCAATACTGTCCTGGCCGCGTATCGGCAGCTCCGAGCCGAACGGGTCGTGGATTTCCGCCGAGGCCGTGGAGTACGAGTCACCGCTAGCGCGCCTGCTTCGGCGCCTGTGGAACAGGCCGCGCGTCAGCTGATCGAGACCGCACTCGCCAACGGGTACAGCAAGGCCGAGGTGCTCGGCTTGATCGAGGAGTTGATGTAATGCCCGCCGCGTCGGTCTACACCTGCCGCGTCACCAACTGGGCGATGCTGGTCCTCAGCATCCCCGTTGTGACTCTGTGGACCTACATTTCCGTGTGGGATCCCGAACTCGACAACCTTCTGAGCGCCGCGGTCTGGATCATCGTGCTTGTGACCGCGGTGATGCTATCGACCCAGCGAATCAGCGCGGGCTCTACCGGCCTGACCGTGAACTTCGGCCCGTTCGGCTTCCCGCGTGTCACCCTTGCTCGGACCGCCATTGCCCATGCGGAGATCATCGACCTACCAGGTGGCCCATGGAGCACGACAGGCGTGACCTGGCGACCGAAATACGGATGGCTGCTGGCCCTGAACACCGGCCCCGCATTGCGTTTGCGCTCGACCAGCGGTCGCCGCTTCACTGTCTCGATGAGAGATCCTGCTGCAGCGCTGTGCGCAATGGGCATCGCACCGTAGCAATGTGATAGCCCGGCCGAAGTCGATCGAAACTGACGGCCGAAGATCAACGTGCAGAGCGTCATACGGTCGTCACTCGTACGCGCTATCGCCGCATACCGCGCTCACCGAACCGGCCAGCGCGGGGCACCGGCGGCCGGAATCTGGTGCGGTGTAGAACGTCCCCTTACTAGCCGATTTCCGTGCAATGGGCCTCATCGTGCAAAGTCCCATGGAGGTCATCAGTTTTCCGACGGTGGCTCGGCCTGATTGCAGGTTCAGGCCCACTCGAAGCCGGGCCCGTTTGCTGGACCACAGACGCTCACCCGGCACGCCGAGTGTCCGCTCCCTGCGGCTTCTCACGCTGGAAGAAGCGGCGTATCAAGGGTGAGCGGATGCCCACTGGTCTTGCCCATGTGGAGGCCTGATGTGTCCGAGTGGAGCGCAGACCGGACGATTGTGGCCGACGCGCCAGCCCGCAGGGAATTCGCCGAAGCTTGGTGGGCCGCCGGAGGACGGGTCAGAAGCCTTGGGGGTTCATCGGGTAGGTGCCGGGACCGTACGGCATGTAGGACGGGGTGGGGCGGAAGTAGGCACTGGATTGCTTGATCCACAAAAGGATTACGGTGGCAAGGCCCGCCAGCCAGGTCAGGACGTCGAGAAGAGGCGAGAACGTGTCGCTGCGTGACATGGTCACCGTAACCAGCATGCTGAGCGTGTACAGACCGAACAAGACGGCACCGGTGATGCGCGCCCAGTTCTTTCCGGCACGGTTCGCGATGGCCATCCAGATCCACAGCCCAACGGAGATCAAGGCGATCACAATGCCGACCACGAAGGAGACAGTGACAATCGAATCGACCTGGCTGTGGGTGAGATTCCCTCTGGCGTGGGCGGTTGCCTTCGCGCGTGCGTGCGACAACTGAGTGAAGCTGTACAGCAGACCGATCAGGGTGAGCACCGCACCGGCCAGCATCAGATAGAAGGCGTAGGTCACAGTCCTCGGCGGCGTCTCCTTGCCGGTCGTGGGTCCGCCGGGATAGGTCTGCCCCGCCCCGAACGGCTCGTATGTGTACTGACCCGGGTGGGGCGGAAACTGATCGCTCGTCATCTCGGCTCTCTCTCGAATGCTCGGACCAACCCGGGCGCTTCATCTCATCACCGATGGATCGCCGAAGCTCATCGGCTTGCGACGCGCAAGACATGACCCACGGCGCGTAAGGGGAAGCATCAAGGACTCGAACCTGCTGATCAATCGGATCTGCGGAAATCGCGCCACCGTGACCCGTGGCCCAAAGCACGAACGGCAGTGGTGTCGTCGATTCACAGACGAACGTCCGCTCCTGCCGCATACCGCGCTGACCGGACCGGCCAGCGCAAGGTGCCGACTGCCGGAACCTGGTGCGGTGCAGAACGTCCGCTATGCCGCGACCTGGGTGGTTTCAGGCCGGTCGTATTCGGTCCACGTTCGACTGGGCTGGCGGTGGGCTGTCGGTGATCGAGGTTAGGGTCGGTAACGTGTCTGTGAATATCGATGTCTCCCTGACGATTCGAGGGTTGAGGGACGAACGCGAACGCGCTGGCGTGACCGCGTTGCTGACCGACGTACTCGACAAGGAGAGCATGGGTGATGCCGTGTTCATCACTCTGACCGAAGATGGTGATGACCTGCGCGTCCAAGCGGATTCTGACCATCCCGTCGTGTTCAGCCGGTTCTTTCTTTGGCGAGAGGAATTCGAGCAGAAGCTCACCCGCAGGGTCGCCGCGCTGGTGCCACACGCTGAAGTCTTTTGCGGCTGGGGGTACCCCGATGAAATCTGACGAAGAACTTGGCGCTCCCTGGGCCGACACGTTGCCCGCGCAGGCACCAGTGGTGTTCCGAAACCTGGAGGTGACCGTCGGCGGTAGAAGACTGACAACGCTGACCCGCGACCATCTGCACTACTAGTTGAGCAAACTGCGTTACATACCCACCGGGCCATTCATCACGATGCAAAGGGCTGGACAGGCTCCCATGATCCAGATCTACCGCGCCAGCGACACCGAATACGACCTCGAAGTACACCCCAGAACTGGCGAGGGCGAGTATCGATACCTGTGCACGACTGTGACGGACGTGAACGAGGTCGAGCAGCTGCTGTGGGACTGGCTGGAGAACCGATGGGAACGACTCGACGCGATCAATTGGGAACACTGCACCTTGTGACAGCCTTGGGATAGGCGGTGCCGACGAACATCGGCTATCCGTTATTGCAGCGTGCCGCACGGTTTGAAGCGAGCTACACCGCAGCCCCAAAGATCAACGTGCCGAGATCATCTCGGCCGACCGAACGCACTATTCTGCCGCTGAGCGCGCTGACCGAACCGGCCGACGAGGTTGCCGGCGACCCGCCACGTGGGGTCCAGTGGCGTAACGCGAATTGACGCCCGGCGGAGTTCGGCGACCCTCATTTACGATCTTCGTGGCGACCACCGGGTCGCGCAGTTGTCCCACGATTGGAATCGTCTTGCTCTTCTCGAAGATCGCTACAGGGCTCGCCGCCGCGGCCGCTGCTGTTCTGTTCGCCGCCCCCGCCTCAGCATTGCCGTCGTCAGAGCTTCGGCCGGTCGCGGGCCCCCACAACTACGGCCCGTTACAGGACGCGTATTTTGGGTTCCTGCTCATCCAGCGGGATGGCATTCAGGTACTTCCCGACATCATCTCGGATTTCCCAGGCATTTCCGAAGGTGGCCATGCCGTCTGCGATCTGCTCGCGGACGGCCTATCGAAGCACAGTCTGGCCGAGTTCCTGAGCGAAGAGCCAGGCGAGTTCGGCTCGGCGATGGCCTTCGTGAACGCCGCCGAGACTGCCTATTGCCCCGGCTGATGCCGGTGCATGGCTGGCCCGCCCTGAACGTTCGCCTCGTCCTCGCTGGCTCTCGCGACGCACCCTATTGCCGCATACCGCGCTGACCGAACCGGCCAGCGCGGCGTGGCGGAAGATCAACTGGCCGTGGCGATCCGAGTCCGGCCGAACGCACCATAATGCCGAATATCGCGCACTGGCACGTCGCTCATGCCTGGCTACACGCAGAAGACGGCGATGCGCTTCTAATGCTTTCCACAGCGGCTTCTTTCGTCTCCTCCGATCCCGCTGAACTGGCCCTGTCACGGCGTGGGATGGATTCGATCCGGTGGTGGGAAGTGATCGGGTGTGTCGTCGGTCAGTGAGTAATACTCGAGGCCGGTTAGCTTTCCTTCCTGAACGAACAGGAGGATTCCTCCGTCGTCGGTCACGGCCTCTATAACCGGATTGGCTACGTTCGGAGCGGTGGGTGCGCTCGGGTCGACCATGAGGTCGATAGTGGGGCAGCCGCAGCGGCACTTCCCGACGACCTTGGCCGTGAGCACCTGTGCTCGCAGTTCGACAGCGCCCGGGAAATCTCCCTCCAGCATGGCGCACAGAGCGTCCTGCTCGTTAACGGTCAGTTCTCGTTCCACGGCTCAAGTGTGGTGGATGGAGTCTGGACGTCCAGCGCGATCGACCGGACGGTCGGCCATCGGTCGTGATCGCGACCCTACGGCGCGGTGCGAAGAACGTCCGCAACTGCCGCATACCGCGCTGACCGAGCCGGCCAGCGCCGGGGCATCGGAAGATCAACTGGCCCCGGGCATCTCGGGCGGCTGACCAACCGCCGGCAGTGCATGGTGATGGCACCCCTACTTAGCTCGTTCGGGTTCGGCACGGTTGACCCCGACGGCTCCCCAGGACCGTGCGGATTCGGGATGGCGGAACGGCCGCCACTGGAGTTCGGGGGCGGAAACTACCGGAGCCTCGAGCATGATCAGTACTCGAGGTAATGGGCCAGTAGTCTGGTCAGGGCTTCGTCGACGGTGTTGCCGGGTCCGCCGCGCAGGACCGTGTTGTGGGCGCAGGTCGAACTGTGTTCGTCACTGCGTGTGTGTGGTGATTGCGGACCTGATCGGCGCGGTGGGCGGGCCGAAGGCCGCGCGCAACACCGTGCGCATGTTGTGTGCTCGGCCGATGTCGGTGAGCATGGCGAGGAATTCGTGGAAGTTCGTGGTGATCGGGTTGAACGTTGCGATGTTCCTGGTCAGTCCGTAGACGACGGGGTCCGATTCGTGTGCGTAGCTGCCGAACGCGCGGTCCCAGACGATCAGGATGCCACCGTAGTTCTTGTCCAGGTACGGGTTGTTGGAGCCGTGGTGCACGCGGTGATGTGACGGGGTGTTGAACAGGTATTCGATCGGTGCCGGGAGCATGCCGATGCGTCGGGTGTGCAGCGGCCACTG